>NZ_JAJSOU010000016.1:0-105906 GCF_021282405.1 Buttiauxella cochleicola | reverse complement strand
CTTCATCGGGGGCAGTGAGATTGATAATACCGAGAGCTTGTGAAAGTTCCATTTAAAAAGGGTCCATGTTGTGCATGAACCCTTTTTACACGAGCCACCGGATCGGTCAACTGATCCTTAAACGATCGGCATTAGGGGCTACGGCCCCTTTTTCACGCCTCCGCCCTACAACGCTTATTAAACTTCATCACGATTTGTCATACTTTACGGCCATCGTTGGACATTCCACGGCAAAGCTCGCCATAATGACAGACGTGACGGCATTTTAACGTCCACGAAAACGGAGTGTGAGGGCTAATGGGTCAGGATAAGCTGTATATCGAAAAAGAACTGAGCTGGTTGTCTTTTAACGAACGTGTGCTCCAGGAAGCAGCGGATAAAATTAACCCGCTGATTGAGAGAATGCGTTTTCTCGGCATCTATTCGAATAACCTTGATGAATTTTACAAAGTTCGTTTCGCCGAACTAAAACGGCGCATTCTGATCAGCGAAGAACAAGGTACGGCTCCTAACTCGCGCCATTTGCTCAACAAAATTCAGGCGCGTGTTCTTAAGGCCGATCAAGAATTTGATGGGCTATATAACGATCTGCTGCTGGAAATGGCGCGTAACCAGATCTTCTTGATCAATGAACGCCAGCTTTCCCCGAATCAGCAAAACTGGCTACGACATTACTTTAAACACTATTTGCGCCAGCACATCACACCGATCCTGATTAACCACGACACCGACCTGGTGCAGTTTCTTAAAGATGATTACACCTATCTGGCGGTGGAGATTATTCAGGGCGACGATATTCGCTATGCGCTGCTAGAAATTCCATCAGATAAAGTGCCGCGCTTTGTGAATTTGCCGCCGGAAGCCCCGCGCCGCCGCAAACCGATGATCCTGCTAGATAACATTCTGCGTTATTGCCTGGACGATATTTTCAAAGGCTTCTTCGATTACGATTCGTTGAACGCCTACTCAATGAAAATGACCCGCGACGCAGAATACGATCTGGTAACGGAAATGGAATCGAGTTTGCTGGAACTGATGTCATCAAGCCTGAAACAGCGTTTGACCGCTGAGCCTGTGCGTTTTGTGTATCAACGTGATATGCCTGATGCGATGGTTGAAATGCTGCGTAACAAGCTGACCATCACCAACTACGACTCCATTATTCCCGGTGGCCGTTACCACAATTTTAAAGACTTCATTAACTTTCCGAATGTCGGCAAAGCCAATTTAATCAACAAGCCACTGCCGCGCTTGCGTCATATCTGGTTCGATAAATTCCGTAACGGCTTTGATGCGATACGTAATCGTGACGTGCTGCTCTACTATCCGTATCACACCTTTGAGCACGTACTGGAATTGTTGCGCCAGGCGTCGTTCGACCCAAGCGTGCTGGCGATTAAAATCAATATTTATCGCGTGGCAAAAGACTCGCGCATTATCGAATCGATGATTCATGCTGCGCACAACGGTAAGAAAGTCACCGTGGTAGTTGAGCTGCAAGCGCGCTTTGACGAAGAAGCCAATATACATTGGGCTAAACGCCTGACTGAAGCGGGCGTACACGTTATTTTCTCAGCCCCGGGTCTGAAAATTCACGCCAAACTGTTCCTGATTTCCCGTAAAGAAGGTGAAGAGGTGGTGCGTTATGCCCACATCGGTACCGGTAACTTTAACGAGAAAACCGCACGTCTTTATACCGACTATTCGTTACTGACCTGCGATGCACGCATCACCAACGAAGTACGCCGCGTATTTAACTTTATCGAAAACCCTTATCGCCCGGTGACATTCGAGCATCTGATGGTTTCACCACAGAACTCACGCCGCCTGCTTTACGATTTGGTCGATAAAGAAATCGCTAATGCACAAAACGGCGAGCCATCTGGCATCACGCTGAAACTGAACAACCTGGTCGATAAAGGGCTGGTAGACCGCCTGTATGCGGCTTCTAGCTCAGGTGTAAAAGTAAATCTGCTGATTCGTGGCATGTGTTCGCTTATCCCGAATCTGGAAGGTATCAGCGACAATATCCGCGTAATCAGTATCGTTGACCGCTATCTCGAGCACGATCGCGTCTATGTTTTTGAAAATGGAGGCGACAAAAAAGTGTATCTCTCCTCTGCCGATTGGATGACGCGCAACATTGATTACCGCATCGAGGTGGCCGTCGCTATTCTCGACCCGCGCCTGAAACAACGGGTGCTGGATATCATTGAAATACTGTTCAGTGATACGGTAAAAGCGCGCTACATCGACAAAGAACTGAGTAATCGCTATGTACCGCGCGGTAACCGCCGTAAGGTACGCTCGCAACTGGCGATTTACGATTACATTAAATCTCTTGAACAACCTGAATAACGCACTATGTCGACTATAAAACTATGTTGATGATAAAAACATGCCGATAAAAAAACATGCTCCACGGCCACAAGAGTTCGCAGCGGTAGACCTTGGCTCGAACAGTTTCCACATGGTTATCGCACGTGTGGTAGATGGCGCAATGCAAATCATTGGTCGTCTGAAACAACGCGTCCATTTGGCCGATGGTCTGAATGCTGAAAACGAGTTAAGCGAAGAAGCAATGGAACGTGGGCTGTCGTGCCTTGCGTTATTTGCTGAACGTCTTCAGGGGTTCTCTGCGGAAAACGTCTGTATCGTGGGTACTCACAGTTTACGCCTGGCCGTAAACGCCGAAGAGTTTCTTAAGCGTGCCGAACAGGTTATCCCCTACCCAATTGAAATTATCTCCGGTAACGAAGAAGCGCGTCTGATTTTCATGGGTGTAGAACATACCCAGCCGGAAAAAGGCCGCAAGCTGGTGATTGATATTGGAGGCGGATCAACCGAACTGGTCATTGGTGAGGATTTCGAGCCAATGCTGGTCGAAAGCCGCCGCATGGGCTGTGTGAGCTTCGCACAAAACTTTTTCCTAAAAGGGAATATCACCCCAGAAAACTTTAAACGCGCTCGCCTCGCAGCTGTACAGAAGCTGGAAAACCTCTCCTGGCAGTACCGCTTACAGGGCTGGAATGTGGCGATGGGGGCCTCAGGCACCATCAAAGCGGCGCATGAAGTGCTGGTCAACATGGGCGAAAAGGACGGGATTATCACCCCTGAACGCCTGGAAATGCTGCGTGATGAAGTGCTGAAGTATAAGAGTTTCAGCACTATGAGCCTTCCGGGGTTATCGGAAGAGCGTAAAGCGGTGTTTGTGCCCGGTCTTGCGATTCTCTGCGGTGTTTTCGACTCGCTGGCCATTCGAGAGTTACGTCTGTCTGACGGGGCTCTGCGTGAAGGTGTGCTGTATGAAATGGAGGGCCGCTTCCGCCATCAGGATATTCGTATCCGTACCGCACAGAGTCTGGCAAACCAGTACCATATTGATAGCGATCAGGCTAAACGCGTACTGACAACGACTGAGCATATCTATCAGCAGTGGGAACTACAAAACCCAAAACAAGCTAATCCGCAAATGGCCGCGCTGTTGAAATGGTCAGCGATGTTGCACGAAGTTGGACTGAATATTAACCATAGTGGGCTACACCGCCACTCGGCTTATATCCTGCAACACAGCAACTTGCCTGGCTTTAATCAAGAGCAACAGATGCTCATCGCTTCTCTGGTTCGTTATCATCGCAAAGCAGTAAAAATTGATGACCTACCACGATTTACGCTGTTTAAGAAAAAGCAGTTCCTACCGCTAATTCAAATTCTGCGCCTGGGCGTGTTACTGAATAACCAACGTCAGGCAACAACCACTCCGCCGACATTGGTGCTAGAAACTGACGAGCACCAATGGACACTGCGTTTCCCACACGACTGGTTCAGCCTGAACACTTTGGTATTGCTCGATTTAGAGCGCGAACAGCAGTATTGGGATAACACACCAGGCTGGAAGCTTAAGATTGAAGAAGAAGCCAGGCCGAACACCACCGCCTGATTGTTTACACAACCAAGCGCCCCTCAGGGCGTTTGGTTACTCGGTATCTCGATTTTCCTGAATGACAAGCTTCTCAAGCAAAAGTGGTCGTCCAACCAAATATCCTTGTATGTAATCAATCCCCAGACTTTGCACCGCTGCTTTGACCTCCTCGCTTTCAACATACTCGGCAACCAACTGCATCTTTTTCATCCGTGCCAACTGGCAGATTGAATCAACAATTTGATAATCCAGACTACTGGTCAGGACATTCCGGATAAAACTACCGTCAATTTTCAGGATATCCGCGCTAATATCTTTCAGCCGCGCATAACTGGCATATCCCGTACCAAAATCATCAATAGCAATCCGACAGCCCATATTTTGCAACATAGTCAAGGTCGCGTTAGCTTGCTCAAGATTGGTTAATGAGTTGCTTTCGGTGACTTCGAAAATAAGCTGCCAGGGTTCAATTTTGTAACGCTCCAGTAGACGTTTCACTTCGCTCGCAAACTGCAAACGCCCTACAGAAGCGGGGGTGAGGTTAATTGAGAAACGGCTACCAGGAAGCTGTTTACGATAATTATTCATAAACTTAAGCGTCGCTTCTAATACCCATTTATCGATTTTAGAAGACAAGCCAAACTCATGTGCCACAGGCAAAAACGCATCGGGCATAAACATCGCATCCCCTTCGTTATCCCCTTTCATGCGTAGCAAGATTTCATGGTAAGAGTCGCCACGAATCCCTTCAATACGTTGCGCCATCAAGATGAAATTCCCTGAATCAATGGCGACTTGCAGGCGGTTCATCATCTCCACTTTCTTTCTCACCGCATTCTGCACTTGGTTTGTGCCTTGCTGCTGCAAGCTTTCAGGCTTTGATGTCGAAAGTGACAAATCAGCCATGGTGCTGAGCTCACCTAGCAGGAAGTAAATATGGGTGACAGGCTGGCGTACATAACAAAAGCTGATACCCACTTGTGGCTGCATCGGCATACCATCCCACATAAAGCGGAACTGCTTAACACGATGGTCAAGGGCGTCGATACGCTCATGATAAGAGTCATAGTTCAACCGAACAGCCAGCTCATGCCCAGACAAGTGATAGACACGTTCGCTGGCGGTTAATATCGGATTCAGATATTCATTGAGTTGCTGCTTGTATTGAATACGAAGTTGCACCCCGTAATTACGACCTAAAAGCTCAAGTTCAGGCACGCGTAGAAAAGCCAGAGCTGAACAAGGATAACGAGATAAGTCACGATTAAGCGCGCGCAAATTGGGCATTTGAACGATGGGGTCTATAAAAGCAACACGGCGCGCCTTGCTATGCAAAAAACGCTGACGAGTGGTGACAACAGCCATCAAGTATATGGTGATAGAAAACACTGCGTAACAGGATGAGGCTATGGCCAGATGGAGTTGAAAGCCCATATATGGCGGCAAATAGTTATGAAAACCGCTGCACAGGATCGTCAGTATCACCGTCCATGACGTGGTGATAAACAGAAAACCAAAGCGCATCGCTCCCCACAACATTAGCGGTAGAATCAGCGTTAATGTGTAATCCGTAGTGAAAATGGTGCTGAAATCATTGAAGGGCAATAACAGCAGGCTTACCAGTACGATGACCAACACAGCCCATAGCGTAATCTCGACTTTGGTCACGCCCGACTGCATTTGAGCTTTCATCCGCGAGAAAAATGAAAACATAAAACGTGGATTTCGGAACATACGAATGACGGAGTAAAAGAAAGGCATCCCCGTCAAACAACCAATCAGCACCGCCTGAAAATTAATGAGTGTCCGGGTGTGGAGAGGGTTTTCTGCACCGATATTGTTGGATACATCATACCAACCGAAGAAAACCCCTATCTGGTAGATAACTAGAAATGTTGCAGCGTTAACTAACACCAACCACAGCATGCGTTGAGCTGTAAGTTTGATAGCACCAAACATCACTGAGCCACGCCGTGGAACGAAAATACGGTAGCCACCCCAACTAATCGTGATAGGGACGATAAAGTGAACTACTGCCAGTAATGCAGCAATTTCACCTTTTAGAGGGACATATCGGAGGAGTAACGCAACAATAATTCCCGGCAGTGCTGCCCAACCGAAAACCATCAAAAACGCTGTCATTAACCCAAGTGGCATATAGACGAGGAATACGCGCCCTCCGTCCATGACGGTATTGGCATTACACCATTCGGCTATAGGGAAAAGTAGACTCGGCAGCACCAGAGGCAGCGCCCACCATTGATTTTTATACTTGTTATACCAGCTTGCCAGATACATTAGTTATCGCCAAGAACCCTGTCGTCCAGCTCGGGTAAGTTTCGAACAGGCTTCCAACCTGGCCGATAAAACCATATCGCTATGGAATAGAGTGCAGATTCTAGTTAGGGATTGAGTTACGAAGATGATCTAAATCAATTTCTTGATGGAGATTAAAGTCCAATAGTGAATAATTCACAAAAATAACTGTAGATATACTAATCAACTAATATTAAGAAATGTTTATATAACAGGGAGAAATGATTTAGTACGTTATTCACCGATGACCCGGAATTGACCTTGGGGCATCACTGTGTATAAATATCACCGTCGCCCGCGGTTGACGGGTAAACATCAAGGATCATTTGCGTGACACAGGTTACGAGTATGCGAAGACGACATAAGTTTAACAATCGTATGACCCGCATTATTCTGCTCATCAGTTTTCTCTTCCTTTTCGGCCGTTTTGTCTATTCTGCCATCGGTGCCTGGTACCATCATCAGGACAAAGTAGAAGCACAACAAAGTAGCCTGTCAGTGGATAGCACTAACCGGTAACGCCTTATTTTAATTAAAAATTATAACACTGATAACCGCCAGTGGGATTTGTCACGCCTATTACCCGGCCGATTTATTCATTATCCAACCAGTTGATGAAAAATTCGCTGAACATGGAAACCTGTAATGGCTGAAAGCGGCGCTGCGGGTAAACAAACTGTAGCCCCACCTGTTTTTTGTCGTGCCTGCTAAAGCCAATGAAACTGTCTGCCAACAACACTTTCAGCCGCCCTTGTTCAACATCGCGTTTAACATCCCACCAGGATTTACTGGCAATACCGGCCCCGGCCAGCACCCACTGGCGCAAAAGTGCACCGTCATCGCACACCATGGCAGGTGTAACGCGTGCACTTTGCATTTCCCCTTCAGCCTCAAAGCGCCATTCATTCATCAGCGTTCCACGACGCTCCATCACCAGGCAGCGATGTCCGGCCAGATCTTGCACTGAATGCGGTTCCCCATGAGCAAGAAGATAAGCAGGCGATGCCACCAGCACGCGATAGTTTTGCCTGATGACTTTCGTTACCAGATTGCTGTCCGGCAGATTACCAAAGCGAATGCTCATATCGAGCCGCAAAGAAATCAGATCCACCACATCCTCGCTCAGATACAACGAACTTTTAACTTCCGGATGCTGGCGAGAAAAATCGAGTAACGCAGGTGATAAGTACTGACGCCCAAAATCAGACGGTGCTGCAATCCGTAACGTGCCGCTCAGAATGCCCTCTTTCTGCATCAGTTTCGATTCGGCCAATTCCACTTCCTCAAGCACACGCAGAGCGGCGTAGTAAAACTCTTCACCGCTACGAGTCAATGCAATGGCCCGTGTTGAACGGTTAAAAAAGCGCGTCTGATAGCGTTCCTCTAATGCTTTTAGTCGCGCAGTCATGGTCGCAGGCGACAAATTCATCCGCCTACCCGCTGCCGCCAGCCCACCGGCATCAACCACGGCAACTAGCAGGGTCATATCTTCGAGCTTACCCATTATTCTAATTTCCTGAATAGATAATCAGATTTCAATGCCATTATCAAAACGGCAAGCAGGACGTAAAGTCAAGGCGTCATAATTATCTCGGAGTCGAATAAATGAAATCACGTCACCTGTTTGAGGCCTCTCGTGTAGGATCAGTTGAAACCCGTAGCCGTATTGTTATGGCGCCAATGACGCGTTCTCGTTCCGCGCAGCCAGGTAATATCCCTACCGCGATGATGGCAAAGTATTACCAACAACGTGCAAGTGCCGGACTTATCATTACCGAAGCCACGCAAATTTCGCCACAAGGTCAGGGTTATTCCTGGACGCCGGGTATCCACTCTCCGGAGCAGATTACCGGCTGGCGCCTGGTGACGGATGCGGTTCATCAGGTGGGCGGGAAAATCTTCTCGCAGCTGTGGCACGTTGGCCGCATGTCCCATGAAAGTTTCCATGCGGACGGCAAGCCGGTCGCGCCCTCAGCATTAGCGCCGGATGCACAAGTTTGGGTCGTGGGCGAAGACGGCAAAGGTCGAATGGTGGACTGCCCCGTTCCGCGCGAATTAACGCACGACGATATTGGCCAGGTGATTGCCGATTATCGCCAGGCGGCGCTCAATGCCATTGACGCCGGTTTCGACGGCGTAGAAGTTCATGGTGGCAACGGATATTTGATTGACCAGTTCCTGCGCCGCAGCTCCAACAAACGCACCGACGAATACGGCGGTAGCCTGGCGAACCGCGTGCGTTTTGCGCAAGAAGTGCTGGAAGCCATTAGCGATGCCATTGGTGCCGACAAAACCGGTATTCGCCTGGCTCCGTTTATTACTCAGCGTGGAATGGACGACCCGCAGGCCATCGAAGCGATTCTGGCACTGGCGGCATGGTGTGAGCAAAAAGGCATTGCCTTTATCCATCTGGCGGAAGCCGACTGGGATGACGCACCTCAGGTGCCGTATGAATTCCGTGAAACACTACGGGCGACTTTCAGCGGTGCCATTATCGTGGCGGGGAATTACACCCAGGAGAAAGCAGAAAAGTATCTGGCGGCAGGTATCGTCGATTTAGTTGCTTTTGGACGCCCGTTTGTTGCCAACCCTGATTTCCCGCGCCGCCTTGAGGAAAACTTGCCGCTGGCACCTATTAGCAATCACGCCGCACTGTTTGGCGGCAAAGAAGCGGGTTATACCGACTATCCGGTTTGGTCTTCAGACGAAGTATAAATCCGTTCAATATCTGATAAGTTGTTTCGCATACCAATGCTGAAAACACAATAAAGGGATCGCTATGAGTCAAAACGATAAACCGAATGCCCAGCCACTTGTCTTGGGTCATGGTCCACGTACATTTGAAGTTTTTCTTGAGCCGACCTGCCCATTCTCAGTTCGCGCGTTCAATAAGCTCGGCGCACTGTTGGAAAAAGTGGGTGAAGATAACGTCACGGTGAAAATTCGCCTTCAGTCGCAACCATGGCACATGTTTTCAGGTGTGATTGTGCGCTGTATTCTGGCGGCATCCACCCTGCCAGAAGGCCGGGAAGCGGCGCTTAAAGTGATGCAAGCCGTTGCCGATCATCGTGAAGAATTTGAGTTTACCGATCATTGCAGCGGGCCAAATATGGATGCTACTCCGCAGCAGATTATTGACCGTATCGAACGTTATAGCGGCGTGCAGTTGGCGCAGGCATTTGCTCATCCGGCATTGCAGAATGATATTAAGTGGCACAGTAAATATGCCCGCCAGAATGGGATTCATGTTTCACCGACCTTCATGGTGAATGGCCTGGTGCAGGCCGACCTCGGCAGCGGTGATGATATAAGCGTCTGGGCAGAACGAATTTTAGCTTAAGCCGCGAAGCACATAGAATTGTGAGCAGGAGAGATTAAATGATACATGTCTTTGGCCATTTAAATCCGGACAGCGATACCATCTGCACGGCCTATGTGGCTGCGCGTTGGCTAACGATTAAAGGGCAACATGCTCAGGCGTTTCGCCTAGGTGAGTTAAATAAAGAAACAGCCTACATTTTCCGCCATGCTGACCTGACGCCCCCGCCACTGCTTAATGATTCTCTTGCTGGCAAAGATGTCTGGCTGGTTGATTTCACCGAACCCGCACAAGGGCCGGCCTCGCTCAATGAAAGCAATGTTGTCGGAATTATCGACCACCACCGTCTTGGCGGCCTGATCACCCAACTCCCTCCTGAAGTCTGGATTAAACCTGTCGGCAGCAGTGCGACATTGTTATGGCAGTTGATGGCTCCCGCTCATCGCCGTGAGATATCCCCTGGTGAAGCCATTTTGCTATTGGGTGCCGTATTAAGTGATACCGTCGCACTTCGATCACCGACCACCACTGAAGACGACCACCTGGCCGTTGATGAGCTCTGTGCTCTCGCAAAAATTGAGCGTGAGGATTTCATTCGTGATTTGCTGACGGCCAAGACAGATATCATCGGCTTGAGCGCGGATGAGTTGCTCAACAAAGACAGTAAAATGTTCGATATTTTGGGGAATAAAGTCCTCGCCGCACAACTCGAATTATATTCTCTTGAGCAGGCGGAGCCGCTGATTGATGAGCTTAAATCAGCCATGGATCTGCGGGTCACCACATCAGGGGCCGGGTTGGTTGTTTTGATGCTGACCGATATCAGCACGGAGTGCTCAAGGCTCTATTTTGCTGGCCCGGCACTTGCCGATAACGCGCCCGTTACCATCGCCGGAATGTTAAGTCGCAAAAAACAGCTGCTCCCCTGGCTGCACACTCGACTCAGCCAGACTGCACCATAAAAAAAAGCCCATTAAAAAATGGGCTTTAATTCAATGAAGAAACGACAGTTATTATTGTTACCTAACGACTGATTATTCCCACTCGATAGTTGCTGGCGGTTTGCCAGAAATATCGTAAACCACGCGGGAAATGCCGTTAACTTCGTTGATAATGCGGTTGGAGACACGGCCAAGGAAATCATATGGCAGGTGCGCCCAATGCGCTGTCATAAAGTCGATGGTTTCAACTGCACGCAGTGAGACAACCCAATCGTATTTACGGCCATCTCCCATCACGCCAACAGAGCGCACCGGCAAGAACACAGTGAACGCCTGGCTCACTTTGTTGTAGAGATCTGCTTTATGCAGTTCTTCAATAAAGATCGCATCAGCACGACGCAGCAGGTCGCAATACTCTTTCTTCACTTCGCCCAGCACACGCACGCCAAGGCCTGGGCCCGGGAACGGATGACGGTACAGCATGTCGTAAGGCAGGCCGAGTTCCAGGCCGATTTTACGCACTTCGTCTTTGAACAGTTCACGCAACGGCTCAACCAGCCCCATCTTCATCTCTTTCGGCAAGCCGCCCACGTTGTGGTGAGATTTGATGACGTGTGCTTTACCGGTAGCTGAGGCAGCAGATTCGATAACGTCAGGGTAAATGGTGCCCTGAGCCAACCACTTCACATCTTCCAGTTTCAGCGCTTCTTCATCGAACACTTCAACAAACACGCGGCCGATGATTTTACGTTTCGCTTCTGGATCGTTCTCGCCTTTCAACGCGGACAGGAAACGCTCTTCGCCTTTAACGTGAATAATATTCAGGCCAAAGTGGTCGCCAAACATATCCATCACTTGCTCTGCTTCATTCAAACGCAGCAGGCCGTTATCTACGAACACGCAAGTCAGACGGTCACCAATGGCGCGGTGCAGCAGCATCGCGGTAACGGAAGAATCCACGCCACCGGACAGGCCAAGAATCACCTTGTCGTTGCCGACTTGTTCACGCAGGCGAACAATCGCATCTTCGATAATTTTTGCCGGCGTCCACAGCGCTTCGCAGCCGCAGATATCCAGAACAAAACGCTCCAGCAGACGCTGGCCCTGGCGGGTATGAGTCACTTCCGGGTGGAACTGCACGCCATAAAAACGTTTTTCTTCGTTTGCCATAATTGCAAACGGGCAAGTCTCAGTACTGGCAACGGTCACGAAGTCCGAAGGAATCGCGGTGACTTTATCGCCGTGGCTCATCCAGACATCCAGCAAAGGTTTACCATCTGCACTCAGGGAGTCTTCAATACCACGAACCAGCGCGCTGTCAGTTTTCACTTCAACTTGCGCGTAACCGAACTCACGTTCGTTGGAGCCTTCAACATGGCCACCAAGCTGCATCGCCATGGTCTGCATGCCGTAGCACACGCCAAATACAGGCACGCCAGCGGTAAAGACATATTCAGGAGCGCGTGGGCTGTTCAGCTCAGTAGTACTTTCCGGGCCACCAGAAAGGATGATACCGCTTGGATTGAATTCACGAATCTGTGCTTCCGTGACATCCCATGCCCACAGCTCACAGTAGACGCCCAACTCACGCACACGGCGCGCAACCAGTTGGGTGTACTGAGAACCGAAATCAAGGATAAGTATGCGATGTTTATGGATATTTTCCGTCATTGACGCTTATTCCGAGGCAAGTGAAACAGATAAAGTAAATCGCCCTAAACATTGGCTCTAAATAATTCGAGTTGCAAAAAGGCGGCAAGCTCGTGAATCCCCAGGAGCTTACAAAAGTAAGTGACTGGGGTGAGCGAGTGCAGCCAACGCATTTGCAGCTCGAAGTATGACGAGCAATCAGGTCGAAAAGAATTAAGAGCCCATGCGGTAATTTGGGGACTCTTTAGTGATCGTCACATCGTGCACATGACTTTCCTGAATGCCCGCACCACTGATGCGTACAAATTCCGCTTTGGTACGCAGGTCGTCGATGGTAGCACAGCCGGTCAGGCCCATACAGGAACGCAGGCCGCCCATCTGCTGATGAACGATCGCTTTCAGGTGACCTTTGTACGCCACACGACCTTCGATACCTTCCGGTACCAGTTTGTCGGCTGCGTTGTCAGTCTGGAAGTAACGGTCAGAAGAGCCTTTAGACATCGCGCCCAGAGAACCCATACCGCGGTAGGATTTGAAAGAACGGCCCTGGTAAAGTTCGATTTCACCTGGAGATTCTTCAGTCCCTGCCAGCATGCCGCCAACCATTACCGCAGATGCACCAGCAGCGATAGCTTTAGCAATATCACCAGAGAAACGAATACCGCCGTCAGCGATAACAGGAATGCCCGTCCCTTCCAGTGCTTCAACAGCATCAGCAACCGCAGTAATTTGCGGAACACCTACGCCGGTAACGATACGAGTAGTACAGATTGAACCTGGACCGATACCCACTTTAACCGCACTCACACCGGCATCAGCCAGAGCGCGAGCGCCAGCAGCAGTCGCGACGTTACCGCCGATGATTTGCAGGTCAGGATATTTAGCACGAGTATCACGAATACGTTGCAGAACGCCTTCGGAATGGCCATGAGAGGAGTCAATCAGTAAAACATCGACACCAGCGGCCACCAGAGCGTCGATACGCTCTTCGTTGCCTGCACCTGCGCCAACGGCTGCCCCAACACGCAGACGGCCCTGGTCGTCCTTACAGGCGTTAGGTTTACGTTCTGCTTTCTGGAAGTCTTTTACGGTGATCATGCCGAGCAGATGGAAATTGCTGTCTACAACCAGCGCTTTCTCAACACGTTTTTCGTGCATTTTGGATAAAACGACATCACGCGCTTCGCCTTCTTTCACGGTAACCAGACGCTCTTTCGGAGTCATGTACACGCTAACAGGCTGGCTCAGGTCGGTAACGAAACGAATATCACGGCCAGTAATAATACCAACCAGTTCGTTACCTTCGGTCACGACAGGGTAACCCGCAAAGCCGTTACGCTCGGTGAGTTCTTTAATTTCGTGCAGGGTGGTTGTCGGCAACACGGTCTGTGGGTCAGTAACAACACCACTTTCGTGTTTTTTCACGCGTTTGACTTCAGAAGCCTGGCGTTCAATCGACATGTTTTTGTGAATGAAACCAAGTCCACCTTCCTGAGCCAATGCAATGGCCAGACGGGCTTCCGTTACGGTATCCATGGCTGCGGACAGCATAGGGATATTCAAACGAATAGTTTTGGTCAGTTGGGTGCTGAGATCGGCCGTGTTAGGCAGAACTGTAGAGTGAGCTGGAACGAGGAGAACGTCATCAAACGTCAGTGCTTCTTTAGCGATTCGTAGCATGGCAATATCTCAACCTGGGGTGAATGAGAACAGATAAAATATTGCCGCGGCATTATACAGAGCGGAATCGATTGCATCCACACTTTTTTCAGAAAACTCCTTGCCAAGTACGATATGAAAGATACTATTGACCGAATAACCCGCTGATTTAAAATTTGATCTGGCTCACATGTCATCGATAAATTCCCCTTCAATTTTTACCGTCAGCCGTCTGAATCAGACGGTCCGCATGCTGCTGGAACAAGAGATGGGGCAAGTCTGGATCAGCGGTGAAATTTCCAACTTTACCCAACCGGCTTCCGGTCACTGGTACTTCACACTTAAAGACGATACAGCTCAGATTCGCGGAGCAATGTTTCGCAACAGTAATCGGCGAGTGACTTTCCGCCCGCAACATGGGCAGCAGGTTTTGGTGCGTGCCACCATCACGCTTTATGAACCGCGTGGCGATTACCAGATAATCGTTGAAAGTATGCAGCCTGCCGGTGAAGGGCTGTTGCAGCAGCAATATGAAGAATTAAAACAGCGCCTCACCGTTGAAGGTTTGTTCGACCAAATTCACAAGCAGCCATTGCCGGCGCCTGCCCGTCAGGTTGGCATCATCACGTCAAAAACCGGTGCTGCACTGCATGATATTTTGCATGTGCTAAAACGTCGTGATCCCTCGCTGCCGGTGATCATTTACCCGACTGCGGTGCAGGGTAACGATGCGCCAATGCAAATTGTTCGCGCCATCGAACTTGCGAACCTGCGCAAAGAGTGTGATGTGCTGATTGTTGGGCGCGGCGGCGGTTCACTGGAAGACTTGTGGAGCTTTAACGATGAGCGCGTTGCCAGGGCTATTTTCGCAAGTAAGATCCCGGTCGTTAGCGCCGTAGGGCATGAAACTGACGTCACGATCGCCGATTTTGTGGCAGATGTTCGCGCCCCTACTCCTTCTGCTGCCGCAGAGATTATCAGCCGTAACCAGCTTGAATTATTGCGCCAGATTCAGTCCCACCAGCAGCGTATGGAAATGGCGATGGATTACTATCTCGCCCAACGCACGCAGCGTTTCACTCGTTTGTATCACCGTTTACAACAGCAACATCCGCAACTGCGTTTAGCACGCCAGCAAACCACGCTTGAGCGTTTACAGCAACGCTTGACCGTCGCAATGGACGCAAAGCTGCGCCGCGGTACCCAACTGCAGCAACGCCTGATGCAGCGTTTGAATCAGCAACAACCGCAGCCAAGAATCCATCGTGCGCAGACTCGCCTGCAACAGCTTGAATATCGTTTATCGCAGGTTGTTACCGCACAGCTGAACAATACCCGCCAGCGCTTTGGTACCGCTATCGCACAGCTTGAAGCGGTCAGTCCTCTGGCGACACTTGCGCGTGGTTATAGCGTGACAACCGCGACAGACGGCAAAGTGCTGAAGAAAACCAAACAGGTGCATTCCGGGGATACGCTCACTACGCGTCTTGAAGATGGCTGGGTGGAAAGCCAGGTCACCGGCATTACACCGGTGAAACCTGTTCGCAAACGTAAAATTGCGGCGAAAAGTTAGAATTTAGTCAGCAACGGGCACAAATTCGACGCGTTTTTTTGAAATCAACCCGTGGCCGTTCTGGCAGAAATAGTCGACGGCCCCACAAGCTTTTAAGACTTCCAACGGTTTGTGGCAATCCGGGCAGCGGGCCTCCAGGTGAAATTCCTGCTGGCATCTTTCGCAGTGCGCACCTGAGTCTGTTTGCTGTAGCAGTTGTTCACACACTGGGCATTTAATTTCCATCATCACTCCTTACAACACTTCAATGAAAGCCTGAGCCTGTTGTCTTCGATGATAAAGACAAACAGGCGAATAAGCATCATTAACGCTCTTTGTCGCCTACTCTCCCAAATGTAACAATATCGCACCCCAAAACAGTGCAACACACTTCAACACTTCCCGTCTTGTTCATCCAGACATCACTATCTATATGATTAATTTTAATTTTATATTCTGGCATTCTGTTTGCATCGCCTTACAAATACTGTGACTAATGGCGAGGCAGTAAATAATGACAACGCAAACAACAACACTAAAAAGAACACTGGGCAGCTTCCGTCTTTGGGGAATTGCTGTAGGGCTGGTAATATCCGGGGAGTATTTCGGCTGGAGTTATGGATGGGCTCAGGCGGGAACGATGGGGTTCCTGATTGTCGCAATCGCGATTGCCGCAATGTACTGCGCGTTTATCTTTAGCTTCACCGAACTGACTACGGCAATTCCTCATGCCGGTGGGCCGTTTGCTTACGCTTACCGGGCATTTGGGCCTACCGGAGGATTCATTGCTGGTTTCGCGACGCTTATCGAATTTGTTTTCGCACCGCCCGCCATTGCCATGGCAATTGGCGCCTATCTCAATGTTCAATTCCCGGCGATTGATCCTAAGTGGATAGCCTGCGGCGCGTATCTCATCTTTATGATCCTCAATATTCTTGGCGTCGGTATTGCCGCCACCTTTGAATTAATTGTCACGCTGCTGGCTATCTTCGAGTTGCTGGTATTTATGGGCGTGGTAGCACCGGGTTTCTCTTGGGAGAATTTCACGGCCAATGGCTGGGCTGGCTCAAATAGTTTCAGCGAGCTGGCATTACCTGGGATGTTTGCCGCAATTCCCTTTGCTATCTGGTTTTTCCTCGCCATTGAAGGCGCTTCAATGGCGGCAGAAGAAGCAAAAGACCCACAACGCACCATTCCACGCGCACTTGGCGGCGGTATTATCACTCTGACTGTTCTGGCCATTGGCGTGATGGTTTTCGCTGGCGGCGTCGGCGACTGGCGTACGCTAGCTAACATTAACGACCCGCTACCGCAGGCAATGAAAGTGGTGGTTGGCAGTAACAGCGGTTGGTTGCATATGTTGGTTTGGCTGGGATTGTTCGGCTTAGTTGCCTCGTTCCACGGCATTATTATGGGCTATTCCCGCCAAATTTATTCTCTGGCACGAGCGGGCTATCTACCTGCAAGTCTCGCCAAACTTAATAGCCGGACTCGCACGCCGACGCTGGCAATTCTTGCGGGCGGTGTTGTGGGAATCGCAGCTATTTTCTCTGACTCACTTATCACCATCAGTGGAATGCCGCTCACCGCCTGTATTGTAACAATGTCCGTATTTGGCGCGATTGTTATGTACATCACATCGATGGCGGCACTGTTTAAATTGCGCCGCAGCGAGCCAAATCTCATCCGCCCTTTCAGAGCCCCACTCTTCCCGTTTGCCCCTGCCTTTGCCCTGGCGATGGCCGTCTTGTGTCTGGCTGCGATGGTATACTACAACACATTACTGGCGATGATTTTCGCCGCCATGATGTTGGCAGGTTATATCTGGTTCAGAACCACAGCGAGTGCACGAGAGCGTGCGGCATTGGATCCACAACTTCGGGCAATCTCCTGAGGAGGAGAAATGTATAACACCACTCTGGCGCATCGCAGTTATCGGTTCGCCAGCCTCAAGGCGCTAATGGCTAAAGCATCCCCGGCGAGATCCGGGGATAACCTGGCAGGAATCGCAGCAGAATCAGCTGAAGAGCGGATGGCCGCAAAAATAGCGTTGGCTGACGTACCATTGCGTGAAATTCTCGATAACCCGCTAATTGCATACGAAGATGACGAAGTCACCCGCCTGATTATTGATACTCACGATAAAACTGCTTTCAAGACCATCAGCCATTTAACCGTAGGTGATTTTCGTGACTGGCTGCTTGATGACACCACCGATAGCGAGACCTTACGCAGCGTCGCAAAAGGCATCACACCGGAAATGGCAGCAGCAGTAAGTAAGTTGATGCGCAACCAGGATTTGATCCTGGCAGCGAGCAAATGCCAGGTGACGACAAAATTTCGCAATACCATCGGATTACCTGGCCGGCTCAGCGTACGTTTGCAACCCAATCACCCAACCGATGATTTGAAAGGTATAGCTGCCAGTATGCTCGATGGGTTGCTGTACGGTGCAGGTGATGCGGTGGTGGGTATTAATCCGGCAAGCGATAGCCTGCCCGTGCTTGAACGACTGAACTACATGATGGATGACATCATCAGCCGTTTTGCTATTCCGACTCAGTCCTGCGTATTAACTCATGTGACTAACACATTGCAGCTGATTGAACGTGGTGCCCCCGTAGATTTAGTTTTTCAGTCTGTAGCGGGAACCGAAGCCGCCAACAGTGGTTTTGGAATTAATCTGGCGCTGTTGCAAGAGGCTTACGATGCAGCGTTAAGTTTAAATCGCGGTACGCTCGGCACTAACGTGATGTATTTCGAAACCGGCCAGGGCAGTTGTCTGTCTTCTAATGCGCATCATGGTGTTGATCAGCAAACTTGCGAAGCCCGCGCCTATTCTGTCGCACGTCATTTCAATCCGTTGCTGGTAAACACAGTCGTAGGATTTATTGGCCCTGAATATCTGTATGACGGTAAACAAATTATTCGTGCCGGCCTGGAGGATCATTTCTGTGGCAAGTTGATGGGGCTGCCGTTGGGTTGTGATGTTTGCTACACCAATCACGCCGAAGCGGACCAGGATGATATGGATACCTTGCTTACTCTGCTGTGCAACGCCGGGCTCACCTTTTTAATCGGTGTGCCGGGTGCTGATGACATCATGCTCAACTATCAAAGCACTTCATTCCACGACGCCCTGTATGTCCGCCGCTTGTTGGGACTTAAACATGCACCTGAGTTCGCTGAATGGCTGATCCGTATGCAGATCATTGATACTCATGGGCAGCTTCGCTTAAACGGGATCAACCATCCACTGCTGGCCGCTCTCCCTTAAGGGGTAAACTTATGAATTCAGATGCCTGGACATTGCTGCGGGAGTTCACCGATGCGCGCATCGCACTTGGACGCAGTGGCGCAAGTCTGCCAACCAAAGAAGTGCTGAATTTTGGCCTTGCTCACGCGCAGGCCAGGGACGCAGTTCATCAACCATTCCATAGTGATGAGATCAGCAACGAATTAGCCGAATTGGGCCTAATGACCTTCACAGTTAAGAGTGCTGCTGAAGACAGACACATCTATTTGAACCGGCCCGATTTAGGTCGCCAGTTGAGTGATGGAAGTCGGAATACGCTACTAACCAGCAATATTGGAAGTTACGACCTGTTGCTGGTGATTGGTGACGGGCTTTCTTCTCATGCGGTCCACCGTCAATCTGTTGCGTTAATTCGTGAACTTCTGCCCTATGTAAAAACGCTTGGGCTTACGCTTGCCCCAGTCGTACTGGCGCATCAGGCGCGTGTTGCACTTGGAGATGATATTGGTGAGATACTAAATTGCAAAGCCGTAGCAATGCTGATTGGCGAGCGCCCCGGACTTTCATCGCCTGATAGTTTGGGCGTGTATCTGACGTGGAAACCAGAGCGCAAACGACTGGAGTCAGAACGCAACTGTATTTCTAATATTCGCCCGGAAGGGCTGAGTCATTGTGCTGGCGCATTTAAACTCGCCTGGTTACTAGAGCAAGCATTTTTGCGCCGTTTAACTGGTGTAAAACTGAAAGATGAAAGCGATAACCCCGCCTTGCGGCAGAGAATTAAGCCGCTTATCGGTTTAGAATAGTTTTTTATGGGCCAGCGACGGATATTGAACGTTCCATTTCGCTATTTCCTGCTTCAACCGAGCTGGCATCGGCATATTAATTAAAATGTTATCCGGTGGTACTGGCGATAAAAACCATTTGTTATAAATCTTGTCAAATTCGTTAGTAAAAAACATTTCCATCATTGCATTATTAACTGCTTTTTGCAGCGTAATTGATTGACGGGGCAACGCTAATGCAAATGGTTGTGCAGCAATAAGATTATCCTGGGAGATATTATAGCAACCCGGTTTTGCACTTGCAGCCTTGAGCGAATACAGCAAAACATCATCAGCAACAAATACAGAATTATTAGTCACTTTCATCTCCTCAAACCCCGATACTGCCGATTGAGAAAGATGGGTAAAAAGCGAATAACCTAACCTAACATTTAACTTTGCTACAGCCTCCACGGCGATATCACCGGAAGTGACAAAAATAGTATGGCCGGACAACATTTTGATGCTGCCGAGGTGATCCTCTTTATGTGAAATAAATGCGGTAGAAGCATAAAAATAAGGTATTGAAAATAATAGAAATTGCCTTCGATCACTGGTATTGGTTATGTTAGAACATTCAACATCAGATTTATGAGTCAGCAGTGACTGGAAACGTGCGGCTGGAGATACTTTAATCCAATGAATCTCCAGTGGCTTTCCCCCCAATTCCTTCCCAAGATGTTCAGCCACGCTTTTGCATAAATCAATAGCTATACCCGTGGGTTTACCTGCCAGTGTGTAGGAAAATGGAAACTCACCCTCCAAATAGGAAAAAGTAATGCTGTGATTATTTTTAATATTAGTTATCGAATCATCTGACCTGACAATAAATGAAAATAAAGAAAAAAACAAAATCACAACATATTTCATCAGACCAAGTGTTGACTTTAACATTTTGATTGTTCGCTAATGTGTTCTCTTTTATTAAGTAATACATAGAGAGGTTTGATGATGCAAGCTTTCAGGTGATTAAAAGCCGCTCGTTTAGAAAGGATATAGATAATGTATCATTTTTATATTTTTTGTTATGAATGCATTATCGTTTCATTAATAACAAAGTGATATTTCTTTGTGGGATTTTATATTGTATGAGTTATAGAACCACAATTATATGAGACCTTATTATATTTTATTTTACTTTTTATATTATAATCGTTAGTAAAATATCACTGCTTTGACCTAAGGTTTGATCATGAAAAAGTACACTCTCATTGCACTTGCCCTACTTCCTCTGGCTTCATTCGCCGCTCCGCCACAGGCATTCAATTTTAGCTGTGGGAAAACTACTGGCGTCTACAGCGACGGCAATGGTGGCGTTTGGGTTGATGGCAAAAAAGCAACGGTTAAACAGAGCAGCCCATCCTACTGGGAAGCAACCAGTGGAAAAACGGTTATCAGTATTGTGCGTTCAACAGAAGGTAATCCTGACATTTCTTTCACAGGCCCGAACCGTATCCATGGGGTCTGTTTAGCCGAGGATGAAGTGAGTTTTGCGCCTACTGCACAGAAGAAAACCCCAGCCAAAGCTGGCCCATCATTTTCTTGTGCTGCGGTAACTAAAGGCAGCATGGAAGATCTTATCTGCCAAAGCTCCACGCTATCAGCAATGGATCTTAAATTGACCGAAACCTACAAACAGGCGCTGGTAAAATCCCATAATAATTCAACGCTTAAAGCCGAGCAGCGTGGATGGATTAAAGGAAGAAATGAGTGCTGGAAGGAAGACGATAAAAACGCATGCCTTGCAGACTCTTATCAACAGCGTTTGAGTGAACTGCAAAGTAAGTATCAAATTAAGGAATAACGGTTATAAAAAAACCCGGTGTGAAAACCGGGTTTTTACTTTTCGTAAGCGGTTATCTCCGCAACAAATTATTTGCTTTTCTTGATGTGTTTAATCAAGCGCTGACGTTTACGCATCTGGTTCGGCGTCAGGGTGTTACGTTTGTTGGCAAACGGGTTCTCCCCTTCTTTGAACTGAATACGAATTGGCGTACCCATTACATCCAGCGATTTGCGGAAGTAGTTCATCAGATAACGTTTGTAGGAGTCTGGCAGGTCTTTTACCTGGTTACCGTGAATCACAACGATTGGTGGGTTATAACCACCGGCGTGAGCATATTTCAGCTTAACGCGACGGCCACGTACCAACGGTGGCTGGTGATCTTCAGCAGCCATAGACATGATACGAGTCAGTAACGCCGTGCTTACGCGACGAGTAGAACTGTCATACGCTTCACGAACAGACTCAAACAAGTTGCCTACACCGCTACCGTGCAGCGCAGAGATAAAATGAACGCGAGCAAAGTCGATAAAACCAAGACGGTAATCCAGGGTCTCTTTAACTTGCTCTCTGACTTCGTTGCTCAGACCATCCCACTTGTTGACCACAATTACCAGTGAGCGCCCACTATTCAGGATAAAGCCGAGCAGAGAGAGATCCTGATCGGAAATACCTTCACGAGCATCAATTACCAGCAATACAACGTTGGCATCTTCAATCGCTTGCAGCGTTTTGATTACCGAGAATTTCTCAACGGTTTCAGTGATTTTCCCACGCTTACGTACACCTGCGGTGTCGATAAGAATGAATTCGCGCTCATCACGTTCCATTGGGATGTAGATGCTGTCACGGGTAGTGCCCGGCATGTCGTAAACCACAACGCGGTCTTCGCCAAGAATACGGTTAGTAAGCGTTGACTTACCTACGTTCGGACGGCCAACAATCGCCAGCTTGATGGGTAAATCGATAGGGTTGAAGGCTTCTTCTTCCTCTTCTTCTTCCATCTCGTCATCTTCAGACACAATGCCATGTTTAGCATTGAATGCAGCCCAATAGGCTGCATCTTCATCAATTTCTTCTTCCGGCTCACGCGGATTTTTTTCGTCAATGAAAGGAATCAGAACGTGTTCAAGCAGGGTTGTCACGCCACGGCCATGAGAAGCAGCAATAGGGTGAATCTCACCTAAACCCAGAGAGTAGAAATCAATAACCGCCTGGTCAGGGTCCATACCATCAGTTTTATTCGCTACCAGGAAGGTAGGTTTCTGACGTGAGCGCAGGTGTTTAGCAATAGCTTCATCGGCAGGCATCAGGCCTGCACGCGCATCAACCATAAACAGCACGACATCGGCTTCTTCAATCGCCAACAACGATTGTGCCGCCATATGCGTTTCAACGCCGTCTTCCGTGCCATCAATACCACCGGTATCAATAGCGATAAATTCGCGACCTTCCACTTCAGCACGACCATACTTGCGGTCGCGAGTCAGCCCCGGGAAATCCGCGACCAGCGCATCTCGGGTACGCGTCAAGCGGTTAAACAACGTGGATTTTCCGACATTAGGGCGCCCGACAAGCGCAACCACAGGTACCATGATTAAAACCTCATAACTCAAAATTCATCTTAAAACGACGTCAAATCACATCGTTTCTAAAAACAGGAAACGGCTCCTGGACTACCGGAACCGTTTCGCACTTAAAAATACTTCAGGCAAATTTAACGCTTGATAGCGTACAACGTACCGTCTTTCGCCTGAATCAACAGCTTGTCGCTGGCAACAACTGGCTCAGTCTGGAAGCCAGAACTGTCCACTTTTTGTTGAGCAACAAAGCGGCCATCGTCGGCATTGATCCAGTGCATATACCCTTCGCTGTCACCTACAACCAGATAACCGTTGTACAGAACAGGAGAGGTCAGATTACGGTGCAGCAGGTCGCTTTGCGTCCACAGCGTTACACCGCCATCAGCATTCAGAGCCACAACGCGGTCATTCTGATCGACAAGGAAAATACGATTCGCATCAACGATGAAGTCGTTTACTGAACCCAGTTCACGTTTCCACATCACCTGACCTGAACGTAAGTCCAGTGCAGTCAGGTTACCGTTATATGCCAGAGCATAGACCACACCATTAACAATGACAGGTGTGGTATCAACATCGCTCAAACGGTCAATTTCGGTAGCACCGGTTGCCTGAGAGATACGCTGTTGCCAAATAAGCTGACCTTGCTTCATTAACACAGCGCTAACGCGACCGTTATCACCGCCGACAATCGCAGCACCAAACGCTACTGCCGGTGCAGATTCACCGCGCAGAGAAAGTGCTGGCATATCCAGGTTGACGGTCCATTTCACTGCACCATCAGTTTCATCAAATGCCTGAAGCTGGCCATTGCTGGTGTGAACCAGAACTACACCGTCGCTGACCACAGGACGAGAAAGGACTTCGCCTGCAGCTTTACTTTGCCACGCAATACTACCATCAGAGGTGTTAAGCGCATAAACCTGCGCTTTCTCACTCCCAATGTATACGTGTGCACCATCAACTGTTACACCACCAGAAAGCAGTGCTGGCAGGTTGCTGGAGTAGAAGTTTGTCTTTTCAGACAGATCAACAGACCAGACTTCTTTACCATCATCCGCGTTAACGGCTTTAACGGTACCACGGCGGTCTGCGGCATAAATATTGCCGTCCTGCCATGCTGGATGCAGATTGGAATAGAAATCACCAATACCGCTACCAACGGAAGTACTCCATGATTTTTCAGGTTCAAACTGGTTTTCAACTGTCGGCAGTGGAGACATCTTTACCACGTCTTCTTCACCGCTAAACAGTGAACAACCGCTGAGCAGCGTCAGAGAAATCAGCCCTGGTACAAGTAGTTTACGCAATTGCATCGGGTCCCTCTTAGCTCGACAAATTATTAATTTTCATCTGCATCATTTCGCGCAGGGCTGGAGAAGCATCAGTTTGTGAGCCTTTGCTCCACGCATCGCGTGCACCTTGCTTGTCCCCTTTGCTGAGCAGCGCTTCACCGCGCAAATCAGCAACAATCGCTACCCAACCTTCGCCTTTAATGCTGTCGAGGGTTTTCAGCGCCGCATCAGATTGCTTTTGTTGTATTTGAATACGTGCCAGACGTGCGTTGATCAGCGCCTGCAAATTTGCATCGCTGGTGCTGCTCAGGCCTTGCTGCAATTGAGCTGCCGCTTTCGCCAGATCATTGTTATCAGCATACTTCTGAGCCAATTCCAACGACGCTAAAGCACCATATGTATTCTTTGTGCTGGCAGCGAATTTCTCTGCAGCACTCAGTGTTGCAGGTTGATCGGCACGCACAGCATCTGTCACAGTTTGATATTCGAGAGAAGAAGCCATCGAGCTTTCAACCTGATGACCGTTCCAGTAACGCCAACCAACCAGTGCGCCAATACCTAATACGACACCAACCACTAGCGCTTTGCCGTTTTCAGCAAAGAAGCGTTTTACTGCATCAACCTGTTCGTTATCGTTTTCGTAAATTTCCACGCAGTCCTTCTCCTTAACGATTTATCACCGGGGAAATTAACCCAGTAGCGCCTGCAAATGAGCGACCGCGTTTACTTGCTCAACGGTAGTTTGCTCACCTGTGCGCAGATCCTTCACGACGACCTGACCACTTGCAACTTCGGTTTCGCCCAGCACCAGAGCTACACGAGCGCCCCACTTATCAGCACGGACGAACTGCTTCTTGAAGTTGCCACCGCCATAGTTGGTCATCAGCTTAATAGCCGGGACCTGATCACGTAATTGCTCAGCTAACAGCATCGCTGCCGCTTGCGTTCCCTGACCTGACGATATCAGGTAAATATCGACAACAGATTCTGCTTTAAATTCCGGGTTGATAGCTTGAACCAGTAAAACAAGTCGTTCCAGACCCATGGCGAAGCCAACAGCAGGTGCCGCACGGCCCCCCAGTTGCTCGACCAAACCGTCGTAACGGCCACCCGCGCAAACGGTGCCTTGGGAACCCAGGCTGCTTGTCACCCATTCGAAAACGGTGCGGTTGTAGTAATCCAGACCGCGTACCAGGCGCTGATTCACGGTATACGCGATACCAGCAGCATCCAGGTATTGGCACAGCCCTGCGAAATGCTCACGGGACTCTTCGTCCAGATAGTCGCCAAGCGTCGGCGCATCATCCAGCAGAGCCTGAACTTCAGGATTTTTAGAGTCCAGTACGCGCAATGGGTTGCTGTACATGCGACGCTGACAATCTTCGTCAAGCTTCTCTTTATGCTGTTCCAGGAACGCGACCAGCGCATCACGGTAGTTAGCACGCGCTTCTAGCGAACCAATTGAGTTCAGTTCCAGACTTACGTGCTGGTCGATACCCAATGCACGCCACCAGCGAGCGGTCAGCATGATAAGCTCAGCATCAATATCTGGCCCTTGCAGACCAAATACTTCGACACCCAGCTGATTGAACTGGCGGTAACGCCCTTTTTGCGGACGCTCATGGCGGAACATCGGCCCGATGTACCACAAGCGCTGTTCCTGATTGTACAGAAGACCATGTTCGATACCGGCACGCACGCAGCCCGCGGTGCCTTCAGGACGCAGAGTCAGGCTATCGCCGTTGCGGTCCTCAAAGGTATACATCTCTTTTTCAACCACGTCGGTCACTTCACCGATTGCGCGTTTGAATAACGGGGTCTGCTCTACAATCGGCAAACGGATTTCACTGTAACCGTAGCTGCCGAGCACCTGTTTCAGAATGCCTTCAATGCGCTGCCAAATGGCGGTTTCGCCAGGCAGGTAATCGTTCATGCCGCGGATGGCTTGAATGTTTTTTGCCACGTTTATTCTCTACCGAATTTATACAAAAAATGAACCCGAAATCAGACTGCTTGCTTTAGCAAAACGTCTGGCGGGTTCAATCATACACGGGAAGCCGAATGCTTCCCATGTTTCGCTCTATTTTTCCAACTGCTGGATACTAATCCGCTGCGATTCATCAAGCATGGAAGCCTTGGCACGAATACGCGCTTCAAGCTGCGCAATCATGTTTTCGTTATCCATTCGCTCGCGCTGACGCACACCGTCTTCGTAGAAACCACTCATTTTGTGGCCACCGGTCACGCCCAAAGTGGAAACCAGCGCTTCGCCCGGCCCGTTCACCACACAACCAATAATTGAAACATCCATTGGCGTGATGATGTCTTCCAGGCGCTCTTCGAGAGCGTTCACGGTACCAATAACATCGAACTCCTGGCGTGAACACGTTGGGCAGGCGATAAAGTTAATACCGCGAGCACGGATTCGCAAAGATTTCAGAATGTCGAAACCGACCTTGATCTCTTCAACCGGATCGGCAGCCAGTGATACGCGCAGCGTGTCACCGATGCCTTCGGAAAGCAGTAAGCCGAGGCCAATCGCCGATTTCACTGATCCGCTACGCATGCCGCCAGCTTCGGTGATCCCAAGATGCAGCGGTTGATCAATTTGCTTAGCCAGTAAACGATAGGATTCAACCGCCAGAAAAACGTCGGAGGCTTTTACGCTCACTTTGAACTGATCAAAGTTGAGACGATCCAGATGATCGACATGACGCAGCGCTGATTCTAACAACGCCTGGGGCGTTGGCTCGCCATACTTCTCTTGCAGATCTTTTTCCAGCGATCCGGCGTTAACACCGATACGGATCGGAATATTTTTATCCCGGGCACAATCTACAACGGCGCGAATACGCTCTTCGTTGCCAATGTTGCCAGGGTTGATGCGTAAGCAATCGACGCCATACTCAGCAACTTTGAGGGCGATACGATAGTCAAAATGGATATCAGCGACCAACGGGACGTTGACCTGCTGTTTGATGAGCTTGAACGCTTCTGCTGCGTCCATCGTTGGCACGGATATACGAACGATATCTGCCCCAACTCTTTCTAAGGCTCGAATCTGGTTAACAGTAGCTTCAACATCCGTAGTACGGGTGTTGGTCATAGACTGAACGGCGATCGGTGCCCCGTCGCCGATTGGCACATTCCCTACGTAGATCCGTTTGGATTTTCTACGTTGAATTGGGGCTTGATTATGCATTATAAATCTCCACAATTACGCGTCATGCTGGCTGCGATTATTCAGCACTTACTGTCAGACGTGCAACCTGGCTTGTTCTGATGAAGCGACTCAAATCGACAGGTTTACCCTGGAACTGAATCTGAACCGCAGCTGGAGCACCAATTTTCAACTTATAAGGTGCCTGACCGGCTAAATTCAAATTGCCATCTTTACGCTGCATACCGCTGAACAATTTCTTGCCGGTTGCGTCAGTCACTTCAAGCCAGCAATCAGCGTTAAAGTTCATCACTAATGCATTCGGGTCAGCTGCAGGAGCCGTAGCCACAGCAGCCTGATCGGTAGGGAGTGCGGCATTTTGCGCCGGAGTCGCAGGTGTTGCAGTGGCTTGCGCGTTATCTACAGGTGCCTGGCTTGGTGCCACTACTGCGGAAGAATCCGCTGTAGTGGTTTGCTGAGCCGTTTCTGCCGGAGCCTGATTTGATGCTGAGTCAGTCACTGGAGCAGGCTGCGATGCCGCTGGAGTCTGCACAGGTTGCTGTGCAGAAGTATCAGCAGTAGATGAATCGCTGGTAGTTAAAGGTACTGACTGAGAGTTGCTGTTGCTGGCAGAAAGTTCAGCTGAAGATTGATCGGCCATAGTCGAAATCTCTTCCTGCTGCGCTTTGTGGTTTTGCCACCACCATGCACCTGTCAGGCCGACAACGACAAACAACACGAGCCAGGTAAAGCTCATCAGCCAACCGTCACGTTTCTTACGGCGTTTCCCCAGTGAAAAACTTTGCATCGGAGCCACTTTAGCAGCCCTGATAGGTGCCTGTTTTTCCATCATTGGCAACAGTTCTTCTTCCGGAATACGCACAAGACGTGCATAAGAACGGATATAACCACGCAGGAAGGTAGACGCTAACTCGGCAGGTGCCTTGTCATCTTCAATATCCCGAACGGTAGAAACTTTCAGGCACAGGCGTTCGGCCACGGCTTGTTGGCTAAGACCGAGTTCTTCACGGGCAATACGTAAACGTTCACCCGTGGTTTTTTCTGCATTTGATTCGTGAGTGGCTTCAGTATTCATTAGCTACAATTGCTGGGACTGTTCGATTGAGGAATTAGGCAGGAGTCTTGTAGCACAGCGTTTCCGCTTGACCACGCTCTCCCGCTTCGCGAAACAAATCTGTGTTCTGGAAGGTAAAACTCCAGACAACATAACATTCAGCTCAAACTACTTGTTCACATAAATATGCTGCATTTTGTGAACGACTTAATCACTGATGAGTTAACCATAGACACCATTTTTAATGTTGTCAGTCAATTGCGACCAGCGATGGCTTAAATAGATGCGCCTAAACTATTGTTGTACCGTTACATACTGCCTTAAAGTACGGTGAAACGCACCGTAATTATTAATCTTAAAGTCACTAGCCAAACTTGCATAACTGCAAGATATAACTATGTGTTTTTTGAACCCCGCAGCATCACTGCCACAGGGTTCTTATCTGACTAGCGCAATAGTTTATCAGACTGCTTTAACATCAATAGGTTCACCTTGCATACGCTTACGTAACGTACGTTTGGTGCGGTCAATCACTTCGCCAGCCAGCTGACCACAAGCCGCGTCAATATCATCGCCACGCGTTTTACGCACGATGGTAGTGAAGCCGTAACTCATTAATACTTTTGAGAAACGGTCGATACGGCTGTTGGAGCTACGGCCATATGGCGCCCCAGGGAACGGGTTCCATGGGATCAAGTTAATTTTACATGGCGTATCTTTCAGGCATTCTGCCAATTGATGCGCATGCTCAGTACCATCGTTGACGTGATCCAGCAGAACGTATTCCACAGTGACACGGCCCTGATTGGCGTTGGATTTCTCCAGATAACGACGCACAGAGGACAGGAAAGTCTCGATGTTGTACTTTTTGTTGATTGGCATAATCTGGTCGCGAATTTCGTCAGTCGGTGCATGCAGAGAAATGGCTAATGCCACATCAATCATGTCGCCCAACTTATCCAACGCCGGAACCACACCTGAAGTAGAAAGCGTAACGCGACGTTTGGAAAGCCCGAAACCAAAGTCATCAAGCATGATTTCCATTGCTGGAACCACGTTGTTGAGGTTCAGCAGCGGTTCACCCATGCCCATCATCACGACGTTGGTAATAGGACGTACGCCAGTTTTCTTTTGCGCGCCGATAATTTTCGCCGCACGCCATACCTGACCGATGATTTCAGAAACACGCAGGTTACGGTTGAAGCCTTGCTGAGCTGTTGAGCAGAATTTACATTCCAGAGCACACCCAACCTGGGAAGAAACGCACAGTGTGGCGCGGTCTTCTTCAGGGATATACACCGTTTCAACGAGCTGGTCAGCGATGCGGATTGCCCATTTAATGGTGCCATCGGCAGAACGCTGTTCTTCGGCAACTTCAGGAGCGCGGATTTCAGCGACTTCTTTAAGTCTGTTACGCAGAATTTTGTTGATGTCAGTCATTTCATCGAAGTCATCACTGCAATAGTGATACATCCATTTCATGACCTGATCGGCGCGGAATGGTTTTTCGCCCATTTCGGCAAAAAACTCACGCAGTTGCTGGCGGTTAAGGTCCAACAGGTTAATTTTTTCGGACTTGTTGGAAACGACTGAAACAGGTGTCTCAGGAGTGACAATTTGCTCTGACATAATTTCTTCCGGCCTCGTTGTTACACGTTACGGCCCCAGGTGGGTTAAAAAGATACGCCCCGAAGAGCAAGCTCATCCGGGGCGTATCATTGTACAAATTCTATGGCACAGAAGCCATGGCTGAAAGCGACGTACATACAAATAAAATGTAACTGTAGCTTAACAGTTAATGCTTATTAGCGAGTGCGTGGGCAAACTTCGCCTTCCGCGAAGAAATAAGCGATTTCACGCGCAGCAGATTCAGCAGAATCAGAACCGTGAGTGCCGTTTTCGGTGAAGCTGTCAGCGTAATCTGCACGCAGAGTACCAGCCAAAGCGTTAGCCGGATTTGTTGCACCCAGAATGTCACGGTGACGCTGAACGGCATTTTCGCCTTCCAGTACGCTAACCATGATTGGGCCGGAAGTCATGAATGCAACCAGACCGTCGAAGAAAGGCTTGCCTTCGTGCTCAGCATAGAAACCCTGAGCCTGTTCAGAAGTCAGGTGCAGCATTTTTGCGCCAACAATCTTAAACCCTGCGGACTCAAAACGAGCATAAATATTACCAATAACGTTTTTTGCCACCGCGTTTGGTTTGATGATGGAAAAAGTACGTTCAATAGCCATGATTACCTCTGTGTTTGTTCTGTTTGCCCGGACCCTGTAGGGATAACCGGTTATGATTTGGCGCCGATTATAATGAGCAAGTCTCGCGTTGCCTATGGATGCGGGTAACATTTTTTTAAAATAAGATGAATATCAGCAACATTTTTAATGCAAACGCCTAAAAATTAGACTAACGCTCTACTGCAATACAAAATGAGCCGCGGCAATCTGCCCAGCTTCATCAAGAACCAAAACCTGGTACGCTCCCGGTTTATCCAGATTTAGTGCGATTCCGCTACTATTTCCATTGACCGGTTCACCGTTCAAAAACCACCAGCGATCGCCCTGTCCTCCCTGAGCACTTAAACGAAGCGGTAAACGCAACTCACCGGGAAGACGCTTCAAAATAGCGCCCTCGCGAACCCCTAACAACAATAAAGGCGTAACTTCATCTTTCTGCTGGGGCGGGCATTGTTCTGACACTTCCGGCAAGCGGGCCGTACGTCTTTCACTTATCGGTAACCATGGTTCAAGCGGCAGCGGCCACAAAGAGATAATCTGCTGTCTGGCTCCCGAGCAATCAGCAGCCACGCGTTTTCCCTGTTCATCTAACCAGATGACCTTTCTTAACCCCTGAATCCCCTCCTGGCCCGGTGCTTCAAGCGTGGGCGGCTCGCTATTATCGAGTAACCAGCCCGTTAATCTGCGCCGACAATTACGGTCTGTGGCTGGCAAATTCTGCCCACCCGGCCAGCAAATTTGCCCTTCGGAAACAGACGGCGGACGAGGGTCAACCGGCAGACGCGCCTGCTGCACCGCGGAGCTGGCTTGTAGTAAGTTGTTAACCTGATTAAGTAGCGGTACAGCACTTCCTAAGCCAAACTGCCCCGCAACCGGTGTGCTATCCGGGCGCCCTGTCCAGATACCAATCACATAACGTGGATTAATTCCAACTGCCCACGCATCTCGATATCCATAACTGGTGCCTGTTTTCCAGGCTAAAGGCACGATTGCTGGCAATGTGGCATCGGGCTGCGGCTGCGCCTCTCCCGCAAGAATGCGGCGAATAATCCAGGCAGCACCAGCCGACATCAAGGGGCGTTCGACTAATGGTTGCTCTGGCTGTAAACGTAACTGCGCGGCTCGACCATGGCGAGCAAAAGCGCTATATGCGGCGACAATCTGATCAAGACGCGCACCGCCGCCGCCAAGGATCAGCGAGAGATTAGGTTCACTGCCTTGCGGGAAGCGCAAATCCAAACCAATGTTCCGCAATTGCGCGGCAAAACGTTTAGGGCCGTACGCTTCTAGCACCTGAACTGCCGGGAGATTAAGCGAACGCACCAACGCTTCACTCATACTCACCGGGCCATGAAAACCGGTATCAAAATTCCCTGGCCGATAATCACCAAAGCGGCGCGGCACGTCCTGTAACAATGACGTGGCGTGAATCAGCCCATCATCCAGCGCCAGACCATAAACAAAGGGTTTCAGCACCGATCCGGGCGAACGAATGGCAGTCACCATATCGACGTGCCCGAAACGGCTTTGATCGGTGATATCGGCTGAACCTACCCAGCCACGCACTTCCATCGTGGTGTGATCGACGACCAGTATCGCCATTGATGAGCGAGGCGGGAGCTGAGCTTTCCAGTTGAGTGCCAGTTCTTCCAACTGGCGCTGCAATGGCGCATCGAGCGTCGTCGTTATTTTCTGATCTTTGCTGCGATTCACCAAATAGCGTGAAAGCAACGGGGCCAATTGCGGCATTTGCCGTGGCGCCAGCCATACCGGTTCTTCGAGAGATTCTTTTACCTGCTGTGGCTCCCAGACGGCTTGCTCAGCCATACGCATAAGAACTTTGTTACGTGCGGCTTGAGCTCTCTCAGGCCAGCGATCCGGGCGCAAATGGCTTGGTGCTTGCGGAAGAACCGCCAGTAAAGCGGCTTCAGCATAACTCAGGTGTTGCGGGGATTTTCCGAGGTAAACCCAACTGGCAGCCCCCACTCCCTGTAACGTCCCGCCAAACGGTGCGCGGTTAAGGTAGAGCGTGAGAATTTGTTCTTTCGATAGATGCCATTCGAGTTGCAAAGCGCGCCAAACCTGGCGGATTTTGCCCCCAAATGTGCGAGGGTGCGGGTCAAGCAAGCGGGCGACTTGCATCGTCAATGTACTGCCACCGGAAATCACTTTGCCGCTAAGCAAATCCTGCCCGGCTGCACGCAAAATCGATAGAGGATTAATTCCCGGATGATCCCAGAACCAGCGATCTTCATAGTTGATTAATGCTTCGAGATAACGAGGTGAAACATCGTTTAACGTAACCGGATAGCGCCAGATCCCGTTCTCATCAGCGAAACGCCACAATGGAGTACCATCAGCCGCGACGACAACTCGAGCGGGATTAGCCTGAGAAAGCGGCAGCGGCCAAAGCTTGTCTGCCAGCCAAATCCCCAGACATAAAATAATTGGCAGCACCACCAGGAAATAGCGATGCCGCCAGCGAAATGGCTTTAGCATTTTGCCTTGCCAGTTACGGATGAACAGTCAGCATGCCGGTGCTGGTTCCTGTTGCCCGCCACTGAGGTACATACATCGACTCCACTTGCGAAACCGGCACGTTATAGCTTCCCGGAGTCACAGCGCGAGCAAGATAAACCAGGGTCGCATGCTGCCCTTCATTGAGCGGTAACGCGGCAACAAAGCGATCGTCACGGAACTCCATATGCTGGATATCCGCCTGCTGCATCTGGGTTAACAGACCCTGAACCTGGCTATCACTGTCACTCAGGTTGGCGCTGCTTTCAGAAAGGTTCTGGTTTTCCAACTCAAGCCCGGCAGGCAACAAATCGACCACCAGTGCATCAGGCACATTTTTATCTGCCCATACATCCAGCCAGACCATCACCAGTTCACCACTTTTCAATTCTGACAACGACTTGCTGTTGCCTTTCGCATCAAGGAAATGGCGCTCAATATGCAACACGTTGCTGTAAGGCGCTGGAGCCTGCTGCGGAAAACCAACCGTATCCAATCGAAGATAGAGATTACCCGTCCCGGTATTAGTAATCTGTAGGCCAGCGAGTTGTTCAGCGGACAAATTACGAGTCACTGATTGAGTACCCGATAATGAATCGGTTGCAAAAGATACCTGTGACTGCCAATCCCCTTTCGCCGTTTGCCAGTTGCGACCCGCCAGGAACAACGCATTACTTTCCTGCGTGGAAAGCCAGCGCTGGCTGTATGCAAGATTAGAGAGGTCCATCAGCAATTGATTCTGCTGTTCTGGTAGCAATTTGTTCTCTTCAAGCAGACTTAGCATCATCGCTTTATCACGCAACTCACTGCCATAATCTGCCATCCAGATACGCTCGTCGCTACGACTGGTTTGCAAACCTAACTTGATAGCTTCATCGCCTCGTGGTGCGTCCCCCATCAACTTCAATGCCACACCAAGTTGTACCAGCGGTAAGCCTGCACGAGCGCTGCTATGGCGCAACCAAAGTTCACGCAAGGCACCCAATGGCGCTTTTTGCTGACGGGCTAATACCTGAGCGGCGTACGCTTGAACAGCAAATTTACTGGCAGCAGCATCATCGCTGTAGCGTAAAGCGATAACTCCGGAATCCTGGAGATAACGTAGCAGGCGCTGGTTAGCTTTATTTAGCGAATCAGTATTAACGCTATAACCCTGCTCACTCGCACGAACAAGGAAATCGGTCACATACGCTGTTAGCCAGTATTCTTCTGGCCCTTCTTTATCCCATAGCCCAAAACTGCCGTTGTCGCGTTGCATATCCAGCAGGCGAGCAATCCCCAGGTCGATTGCAGCGCGGCGCTGTTCATCGCTAGTTCCTGTAATACCCAGAGCTGCTAACTGTGCCTGGTTGGTATAAAGCGACGGGAACAACCCACTAGTCGTCTGTTCCAGGCAGCCATATGGATAGGCTTTCAGTTCACGAATATAGCGGGCGAGGTTTAGCGGCGGCCGACCACTCAATAGCAACTGGCCTTCAAGTGTTGCTGGTGCCAGGCCGGAAATATGCTGCGGTGGAATATCCCACACTTCACCCGCTGCAAGCACCGCACCACTGTTGATGTTTTGCGCCGGGAACGGAGGACGGACACCTAATTTCCACTGTTTTTGCTGTGCGGCAAAAGTTTCACCCGGCAAGCTAAGCCCAGTAATTTGTGCTGTTAATTCCCCATCACCGAAACCGTCCAATGCACGAACCGGAATAAACACGGTTTTACGCGCACCTGGTAATAACGTCACGGATTGCACTGAAGCAGAGTTCAGCGCAATCAAGCCGGTAGTTTTCAGGTTAATACTGAGTTGTTGAGGTTGGTCTGTCAGGTTGGTGAGATCCATAGCCAGGCGGCTGCTGTCTCCACTGGCCATAAAGCGTGGTGCTGCAAGTTCAGTAACCAGCGGAGCCGCAACAACAACTTTTTCCTCACTGTTACCAAAATGGTCATCGGTCCAGGCTTGCGCCATTACCCGTAGCTCACCATTAAAATCACCAATAGGGAGCGTGACAGTACCTTCACCCTTTTCATCCAGTTGTACAGGTTGAGCTTGCTGAGCAATGATAGTGACATGGTTTACCGGCTTTTTACCGCCACGGCTTAATTCGTCACCTTCATCGCCATCACCACCAAAACGTAAAGCTGCAAGCCGCCCTTCACCCTCAATAACCTGGCCATAGATATCGTATAAATCCGCTCCATAACGTTTACGGCCAAAGAAGGCTTCCCACGGATCTGGGGTTTTATAGTCGGTAATATTCAGTACGCCGCTATCAACAGCTGAAACCAGCACATGAATTTGCTTTGGCATTTCACCGTTAATCGGCTTGGTTTTTACTTTTACCGTGAGGTTTTGATTCGGACGCATTTTGGCTGGTGCTTCTAAAGAAAGCGCCAGTCTGCGACTTTCATCTCCCAGTGGCAGATGCAAAATCCCAACAGAACGTTTTGGCGTGGAGGCGCGGCTCTTATCCCCAGGTCGAATAACAAGCGTGCTGAGATAGAGATCATGCCGCTGCCAACTTTTATCGACCGGAATCGCGATATCCAGACCTTTCTCCGGAACATCAATTTCTTTCCACCACAGCGGGCCATCGCTGGATTCAACCATTGCATAGCCTTTGCCAGCCGCCGGAGCAGAAATATGCAGATTGATGGTGTCACCAGGCTTATAACTCGGTTTATCAATTTTCAGCGTTACACGGTCAGGGCGCACAGCCCCCTCTCCATCGCTGTTGTCCTGCCAGCTGTAGCCTGCCCAAAAGCGAATGCTGCTGACGATATTAGTGTCAGGATCGCGAACTTCCAGACGGTAGGAACCCCACTCAACCGGGAAAGCCACTTTGCCCGTTTCACCTGCGGCAAGATCCAGTTTTTGTTCAGCCTCTACGAGATCTTTCTGATCGTATTGCGACTGCCAGCCCTGGCCCTCTTCCCAGTTCCAGAAGTAGTCCCGACGTTCGCGAATTAAACGCACATCAAGACCAGAAACCGCCAGTTTCTCACCTTTAGCATTGGCATAAACAATATCAAAACCAGCGTTCGTGTCCTCGTCGACTATCGGTTGGATTCGTGTGCTGTCAGTGCGGTAATCGTAGATTTCTTTACTAGCAAATTGAGGACGAATGCCTGGCAGTGCTTCAGCAGGCCAGATAGCTTGCTCAGCACGGCGTGTTACCGGACGGCCACCTGATTCCAGCAAGCTGGCTTGCAGCACCAGCCGTAACGGAGAGTGAACATCTGCCCATTGGCTATCGGTGCTTACCGTTGTTTTGCCTTGTTCATCAAGCTGAAGCTGAACCTCATCAAGATTTCGGGTGAGGTTTTCCTCGTTGATGTCGCCAAACTGGAAACCTGGTAAGGACGATACAGCTTCACGTAATGGACGCAGGAACAATTGCCCTTGCAAGCTGTTCCCCGAGGCTGGTGCACCATAGAGATACCGCCCGGCAATCTGGAAGCTCACAGACTCATCAGGGCCAATGGATTGCGATTGGTTTGTGATGTTCAGAGCCATACGCTCGGGCATGAAGTCTTCAACTTTAAAAGCCCAAATACGTGGCTGGTTATCACCCGTATTTACACGCACTTGCCAATTACCCGTTTGTGCATCCTGGCTTAGCGGATAACTGAACTGATATAAGCCATTTTCTGATTTCCAGACCTGCGTTCTGGCGACTTGACCATCAGGTTTTACAACTTCCAGTTTTACTGGCTGCGCTGGTAATACCTTCCCATCACTATCACGTAACAATGCATTCAACAGTACTGTTTCCCCAGGGCGGTAGAGATCCCTTGGGCCAAACATAAACAGCTCCTTACTGAAACCGGGTTCTCCAGCAATGTTAAACTCGGCCAGATCCAGCGCCGGGCGGTTTAAGTCCAGCATCGTAGTCTGCTCGCTTGTTCTCGCCAGCAACAACGTGCCTTTTTCTATTTTTTCAAGCACCGCGTGACCATCGCCATCACTCTTAGCCTGTGCCAGCGTGTGCCCTTTTTCATCAAGCAACGTGATTTCGACATTTGATTGTGCAGCACCATTTTCAAGGCTTTGAGTAAACACATCCAGGCGGTCATGGTAACGATGCGCTGACACCCCGACGTCACTCAAAGTGAACAACGTTGCCGCGTTACTGTAACTGTAATGCCCCGCCTGATTCATAATCGCGATATAAACGCCTGGCTGTTGCAGCGGTTTAATCTCGCCTAACGGTAGCAATAGTTTTTCACGGGTATTACGCGCAGGATTAAGATCGAACCTGCCGCTGTAAACTAAGTCAGCAAGTTTTAATAAATTGTCTGATTCCCAATTAGATACTGAGTTTCGGTATTGCCACTGGCTAATAAAGGAACCTAGTGATTCACTTTTTATGCGGTAGAAATTGACATCAATTTTATCGACGTTGAGCGCCATGACCGGTAAACCGGCAATAACTTTAGTGGGAAGTAATGACCCCCGGCTGGCAAAACCAACGCTCGGTTGAATATCACGGGTTGAAATTTGCTTCTCAAAATTACTATCGAATGTCGCTTTATTGAGCGCAAGCAGCCCACTATCAACGGTCAAAATCAGTTCACGTTTCGGCTCGAGATGGCGTAAACGCAATTCTTTAAGGTCGGCTGAAAGCTCCCACGCGCCATCAACTTTCCCACTGATTTTATCGACTAAATGCGCCACCCGGGAGAAGTCCTGGTTGGGATCTAAAGGGATAGAGAATGTGAGGACCAACGTGCTTGCGCCATCAAGCTGTACTTCAGAGGCATCAAGCAATTTCAGCTGCTTGCCCGCAGAATCCTTCGCCAGTTTTTCGAGCTGCGAGGCATCAGGCTTAACAGGGGCAGCAACCTGTTGCTGAGCGGAAGTTTCGCTCTTCGCCACCGGTTTTGATTTGTCGTTATTGTCACAGCCCGTAAGCGCCAATGCAGCCATTAGCGTTGCAGCCAGTCCTACCAGACGAATTGATCTCATTTTTATCCCTGGCCGATAAGGCCCATTAAATCACCAAGTTCTACAACTATTATGCGGGTTCATCAGAAAAACGAAAGTATCCAAATTCTGCATTGCGTACTCACTCGCAAAGGGAAGCTGGCATCGTGCAACGGTTTCATCAGTAAACCGTGTCAAAGTGCAAGCGCGATCACAGCCTGAAAGGTTACATGTTACCTTCTGAGTTATTTGTTTTTAAAACAATAAGATAGATGGATTGCATGCCTTTTTCCTTGCTACATTTCGCTCTGAGTCGCTGCCTCAACGCGGTGTTTAGCCAAAGTGATAATAAGAGATTGCTAAATGAAAAGTGCCGTTAACGCTCTACAAAACTTCGGAAAATCACTCTACGGGCCTGTGCTTATTTTACCCATCGTCGGTTTATTTATCGCGTTTGGTAATGTATTGGGCAATGGCAACCTGGCCGAATATTTACCGTTCCTTGGCCATTCCTCTATTCAACACACGGGCGTTCTCATCTCCAAATCAGCGGTATCGGTTTTGGCGAACCTGGCGCTGGTATTTGGCGTCGGCATCCCCATTGGTCTGGCGGCCAAAGACAAAGGATATGCTGCATTAATTGGTCTGGTTACTTTTATCGTATTTATTAATGCGATGAACGTAACGTTACAGCTTCAAGGCGAACTGGCTCCTGCCGACCAAATGCGTGCCGCAGGGCAAAGCATGGTGTTGGGTGTCCAGGTGCTTGAGATGGGCGTTTTCGCTGGGATCCTCACAGGCGCACTATCGGGATACTTATACAACCGCTATTCCAGCGTACAGTTTTCTGGTGCGATGGCGATTTACTCCGGTCACTGTTTTGTCGCCATTATTATGCTGCCGGTTTCAATGTTACTCGGCGTAGTGATGAGCGAACTCTGGCCGTTTGCTCAACATGGCATCAGCGCACTGGCGCTGGCGATTAAAGGTGCCGGGGCGTTTGGCGTAGCCATCTACGGTTTCCTGGAACGCATTCTGGTACCAACGGGCCTGCATCACCTTGTTTATACCCCATTCCTGTATACCGAATTAGGCGGTACGGCCGATGTTTGCGGCAATATTTACCAGGGCGCGCGCAATATTTACTTTGCAGAAATGGCCTGCCCGAGCGTGCATCAACTGAGCAGCACTGTGGTGTGGGACGCCCGTGGAATCAGCAAAATGTTCGGCCTCCCTGCGGCAGCACTCGCCATGTACATGACGGCGAAACCCGAACGCAAAGCTGCGGCCAAAGCGATTCTCATCCCTGCAGCGCTGACATCCATGCTGGTTGGGGTCACGGAGCCACTGGAGTTTTCCTTCCTGTTTGTCGCCCCATTGTTGTTTGGCGTGCATGCGGTTCTGACCGGCATCGGCATGATGCTGTTCTATTTGCTGGGCGTTCACGCCATCGGTGCCAACGGGATTATCGATTTCATTCTCTATAACCTGCCGCTTGGGACTGAAAAATCCAACTGGCCGATGTATATCGCCGTCGGGCTGATGATGTCGGTGATTTATTTCCTGGTGTTCCGCTTCCTGATTCGCCGTTTCGATATGAAAACACCGGGGCGTGAGAGCGATGACCAAGAGACAAAACTGTATAGCAAACAAGAATATCAAGCCAAAGGCAACAATGATGGCTTGGGTGAAGCGATTGTCGAAGGCCTCGGTGGCCGCGCGAATATTGAAGTGGTCGACAACTGTTACACCCGTCTGCGCGTTACGGTGCGCGATGTGTCAATTATCGACGAACCCCGCCTCAAATCAACGGGTGCGAAAGGGGTGATTAAACAAGGTAATAACGTTCAGGTGGTCTACGGGCTGCATGTCAAAAAAATGCGTGAAGCAGTAGAGACGTTTCTCTAAAGGAGTCAATGATGTTTAAACCCCCATTTATTTTGTCCATTGCCGGTGGCGGAAGTACTTACACTCCGGGCATTATTAAAAGCCTGATGGTGCGCCTGGCCGATTTCCCGTTAGCTGAAATTCGCCTTTACGATATTGATGGCGAGCGCCAGTCGGTCATTGCTCCGGTGGTTGAGAAAGTCATCCGCGACCATAGCCAAAGTATAAAATTCACCGTAACAACTGACCCGGAAGTGGCGTTTAGCGGAGCTCATTTTGTCTTCGCACAAATGCGCGTTGGGCAATACAAGATGCGTGAGCAGGATGAAAAAATCCCACTACGCCATGGTGTGGTTGGGCAAGAAACCTGCGGGCCAGGCGGGCTGGCATATGGTTTGCGCACCATTTTGCCGATGGTCGAGTTATGTGATTTTGTTGAGCGTTACGCCCATCAAAAAGCGTGGATTGTGAACTATTCCAACCCGGCGGCAATTGTTGCTGAAGGGGTTCGCCGTCTGCGCCCGAAAGCTCGCGTTTTAAATATTTGCGATATGCCGGTTGCGGCAATGCGCAATATGGGTGCCATCCTCGGAGTTGATCGCCACAAGCTCGAAGTTGATTACTTCGGCCTGAACCATTTCGGCTGGTTTACCCGCGTGCTGGTTGATGGTGAAGACCGCCTGCCAGAGCTGCGTCGCCATATCGCTAAGTTTGGCCTGCTGACAGAAGATGCCGCGCAAACCGATCCGCAGCATTCCGACCCGTCATGGGTGAAAACCTGGCGTCACATTAAGCCGATTATGGACCATTTCCCGGAATATCTTCCGAACCCGTATTTGCAGTATTACCTGATGCCAAACGACATCGTTGAGCACCAAAACCCTGATTACACTCGTGCCAACGAAGTGATGGATGGGCGCGAGAAGAAACTGTTTTCTGCCGCCGCTGAATATAAGCAAACCGGTATTTTGCCTGACGCATTCCATGTCGGCGTACACGGTGCCTTTATTGTTGATGTCGCCTGTTCACTGGCCTTTGATTTGCGCCAGCGCCATCTGGTGATTGTGGAAAACAAAGGGGCGATTGCAAACCTGCCTTATGACGCAATGGTTGAAGTCCCAGCTTATATCACTTCAGAAGGGCCAGAACCGGTACGCATGGGTGCGGTTCCTCTGTTCCACCAGACATTGTTGATGCAGCAGTTAGCATCTGAACAACTGCTGGTTGAAGCGACCATCGAAGGCAGTTACGAGAAGGCATTACAGGCGTTTACGCTTAACCGCACCGTGCCGACGATGCAGCACGCCAAAGCGATTCTCGACGATATGATTGAAGCCAATCGCGATTACTGGCCGAAACTACAACAAGCATGGAAAGATGGCGAAAAAGTGGTTTAGTTTTGTGATGTACCCTAAATAATTCAAGTTGCAAGTTGCAAGTTGCAGGTAGGCGGCAAGGGAGCTTATCCCCGGTCACTTACTTAAGTAAGTGACCGGGGTAAGTGAGCGCAGCCAACACCCCTGCAGCTTGAAGTATGACGGGTATAAATACGAGGCACCTCGCAGCAGTGGACATGGTTGCTTGTCGGTTTGGTGAAAAACACCGACAATCCGATAGTGAATAATCATTCGGAGGCAACCATGTCCACTTCTTTCTTCGTTGCAGGCGACTGGCTCGCAGAACATATTAATGATGAGAATATCCAGATTATTGATGCTCGCATGTTGCCTCCAGGCCAGGAGCATCGGGATATCGCTGGCGAATACCGTGCTGGCCATCTGCCACGCGCGATATTTTTCGATATTGAAGCCCTTTCTGACCACACCAGCCCTCTGCCGCATATGATGCCGCGTGCTGAAGCCTTTGCAGTCGCCATGCGAGAGCTGGGTATCAGTAGTGATAAACATCTGGTTGTTTACGATGAAGGCAACCTGTTCTCCGCACCGCGAGCATGGTGGATGCTGCGTACTTTCGGTGTTGAAAATGTGTCGATTCTTGCAGGCGGCCTGGCCGACTGGCAGCGCGAAGAACTGCCTCTACAGCAGGGTGACGTTAAATTACCGGAAGGTGAATTCGACGTGAATTTCGATCCAATGGTTATTAAGCGCCTGACCGATGTTCTGCTGGTTAGCCATGAAGGCACTGCGCAAATTGTTGATGCCCGCCCTGCTCCACGTTTTAACGCGCAAGTTGACGAGCCGCGCCCCGGCTTACGGCGTGGGCACATTCCTGGTGCTTTCAACGTGCCGTGGAACGATCTGGTTGAAAATGGCCAGTTGAAAACCACCGACGATCTCAATGAAATCTTCACCCGTCAGGGCGTGAGCTTTGAAAAACCGATTATCGCAAGCTGTGGCTCCGGCGTTACCGCCGCAGTTGTGGTGCTGGCGTTAACCACGCTGGGTGTGAATGGCGTTTCACTGTACGACGGTTCGTGGAGCGAATGGGGTGCGCGTTCAGATTTGCCTGTTGAACCGGCTCAATCACAATAATGGATAACCGCCTGGCCGGTCTGCTGGAGCGCGGGGAATCTTTAACCCGCGCTGAATATCGCGTGCTCTCGCATCTGACCAACCACCCGCTGCTGGTGGGGAATATCACGGTGCGGGAACTGGCCCAGGCGACATTTGTTTCCAGCGCGACCATCATGCGCCTGTGCCAAAAGCTAGGGTTTAGCGGTTTTAGCGAGTTTATCTGGCACTGTAAGCAACTACTTTCCAGCACTCCGCATATTGCTAACCAGCCAGCCCAGTCTGCTTCCGCACTGCCGGTTTTATTTGATCAGTTTGTCGATAATTACCGCCAGACATTCCGTTGGGTAACGCCGGAATTAATGGCGCAGTTCGCCGCATTGCTACGTGAAAAAGAGAGCTTCTTTTTGTACGGTGCTGGTTTTTCTTATTTGTTCGCGGAATATCTGACAAAGAAACTTCAGGTGCTGGGAAAAACTGCCTTTATTTCCGGGCCAGGCGATAGCCGGGGAATATTTCTAAGTAATGCCTCGAAGTATCAAGTATTCATCGCCATTTCTCGTAGCGGTGAAACTGAGCAGGTGTTGGATAAGGCGCGAATTGCGCAAAATGTGGGAATGTCGATTGTGGCATTTACGCGAGCTTCGCCAAACAGTTTATCAGGGCTGGCTGACGTGCATTTTGCACTGTACGACGAGGCGATTCACTATGCGGCCGAAGCCGCAGGCATTACGTCTTTTGAGTCGAATCTGGTGATGCTGATTGATTTACTGCTGTTGCAGGCAACAGCATAAACCATCAAATAATGCGGTTGGTTTTGAAATCGCGCAGGAAACTTCCCCAACGGCGTTCGTAGAAAGGTGTGATGTGAGCCATCATAAAGTGGCTAATACCTTTCTCGCCTTCTACGACCTGGCAAACATCAACCGGTTCATCGCCCGGTAAGGTATCGGACGCGACACTTCCCGCCTGGCGAATAATCGCTTCGATTTCCCCTTCTGCTTCAATGCCAATTAGCAGGTTCGGCTGCTCGTCTGCACGTTCTTTAATGGAGCAGATAAACGCACGCTTCACGGTTTTCAGGTTTTTAAACAGCGTAGTCAGGGAGTCGACCATTTGTGCTGGCGGTTCAGCCACTTCGGAAAGCAGCAAAGAAGTCCCGCCATCCAGCACTTCCTGCTGAGTTAAAGGGTCACTTTCATCACTGATTAAATGAGTGATTTCACGCGGGGTAAATTCTTTGCCGGTCGGCAGTTTAGCGTTCAGAAACAGTGTCGCGCCCTGCGTCATTTCAAACAGCGTACGCACGGGCATCACAACAAATGCCTGCTCGTGGCTGATGGCTTGTTGCAGCGCCTCAACAGAAGTGAAGAACGGAATGACTGAGGTGCCATCGTCTTTTTCCCAGTGTTGCAATTCAACGGCACTATCCGCGTCAATGGCCTCGCCTTCAGCGGCGGTTCCCGGTACCCAAACGGTGGATTCCAGTAACACGCGGAAGAATGCCGGGCGATGAGCAGGTTCAGTGGCGGCCTGCTCAAGCAGGGTTTCGAGATCGTTTTTTGCTTCTGACATGGTGGTTCCAGGGGAAAACAGAATGAAAATTTGTTGGGTAGATAAATAGAGTGCTATCCACCGCTCGCTTACCAGCAATATGGTGGATGTCGCTTCGCTAATCCACCCTACAACTGCTTTCATTACCTTCGTAGGTCGGATTAGTGTTAGCGACATCCGACATTAACTTGAGGTAACGTTACTTTCCAGTCAACAGATTCGCAATCGCGCGCACACCAATGCCTGTTGCGCCAGCAGACCACTGCTCAACCGCACCTTTACGGTAAGTAGCAGAGCAGTCAATGTGCAGCCAACCTTCGTGATAGTTTTCCACGAAGTGGGACAAGAACCCGGCAGCCGTGCTCGCACCCGCAGGGAAGGACGCGTTGGAGGTGTTGTTCAGCTCGGCAAAATTAGACGGCAGTTGGTTGCGGTGGAACTCAGCTAGCGGCAAGCGCCAGAATGGCTCGTTTTCTGCCGCAGCGCTTTCCATCAAACGGTTTACCAACCCATCGTCGAAGCTGAACAGCGCGTGATAATCGTTACCCAACGCGGTTTTCGCCGCACCGGTTAAGGTTGCGCAGTCGATGATCAGTTCTGGTTTTTGTGCACAAGCGTCAATCAGGCCATCAGCCAACACCAGGCGGCCTTCCGCATCGGTGTTCATGATCTCAACGGTTTTGCCGTTGCGATATTTAATGATGTCACCCAATTTGAAGGCGTTACCGCTTACCAGGTTATCAGCACAGCACAGGTAGAGTTTCACGCGCTTGTCCAGGCCGCGAGTGATAGCAAACGCCAGTGCACCGGTAATGGTGGCAGCGCCGCCCATATCGGATTTCATGGAATCCATGAACGCGCTTTGCTTCATGCTGTAGCCACCGGAATCGAAGGTGATACCTTTACCGACCAGGCAGGCATAAACCGGTGCATCCGGGTTGCCGGTTGGGTTGTAATCCAGTGCCAGTAGTACTGGTGGGCGCTCCGAACCACGGCCAACAGTATGAATACCCATATAGTTCTGCTCGCGCAGATCTTCGCCTTTGGTGATGCGGTAAGAAACGTTGTCGCAGGCGACATCACACAGCAGGTCAACCGCGCGAGAAGCAAGTTGCTCTGGGCCGAGTTCTTCGGCTGGTGTGTTGATGGTGTGGCGAACCCAATCAATGATTTTCAGGCGGTTATTGAGTTCTTTTTGTTCTTCGTCGTTCAGTACAGCCCAGTCCACTTTACGGGTACCTTTTGGCGCACGGTAACCCTGCCAGAATGCCCAGCTTTTCTCGACATCCCAGCCATCACCCGCCAGCTGGACGTGCTTCAAACCCTGGCCGTCAATTTTACGTGCCGCACGTTGGATTAGCCCCAGGTCATCTTTGCCTGTCAGGTGCAGGGTAATCCCTTCGTCGTTGATGCTATACGCGGCTTTTTCGCCCCAACGCGCATCGGCAGGCGACGTGGATAGCGTGATTTTCATGGCTTCTGACATTTTCTTTTCCTTATACTTTTCAGCTCATGCTTCATAGAAAAACGGGCCGCCAGAGGCAGCCCGTTGATTTTTATTCCGCTTCATCTAACCAGACTAACAGAATAGCTTCCAGAACTTTTTCATTGGATGCGCCTGGCTCGTCGTCAAAATCTTCGAGTTCGCAGATCCACTGATGCATATCGGTAAAACGTACCGTTTTTGGATCAAGATCCGGACGGCTGTCATACAGAGCTTCACCAATTTCGCGGCTATCGGTCCATTTCAGTCCCATAAGCTACTCCTGTTAGTGCTCACGTGCATGGTTGATGGTGTAACGTGGCATTTCAACCACCAGATCTTCATCCGTTACACGCGCCTGGCAGCTTAAGCGGCTTTCAGGTTCGAGACCCCATGCTTTGTCCAGCATGTCGTCTTCGTCTTCCGTGCTTTCAGCAAGGGAGTCGAAACCTTCACGCACCACACAGTGGCAAGTGGTGCAAGCACAGGATTTTTCACAGGCGTGTTCAATCTCGATACCGTTGCGCAGCGCAACATCAAGAATGGTTTCACCGACATTCGCTTCCAAAACTGCGCCATCTGGACACAAATCCTGATGAGGCAGAAAAACAATCTTTGGCATGTTAAACCTCGTCCACGGAGTGGCCTTTCAGCGCCTTACGGATTGATTCATCCATACGACGAGCGGCAAAATCCTGTGTTTGTTTGTCTACGTTTTTAATGGCTTGTTCAATCGCATCAATGTCTTCACCGGCAGCAGCGGCATGGAGTGCCACCATTGCCGCGTCGATATCTGCGCGTTCTGCACCGCTCAACAGCGCAGCATCTGTAGCTAATGCACCCTGCAAACTTTCCAGTACGCGGGCCGCATCGACTTTTTGTTCTGCGAGCATGCGCGCTTTCACGTCATGCTCGGCATAGCTCATGGAGTCCTGAATCATGCTGGCGATTTCGCCATCGCTCAGGCCATAAGAAGGTTTCACCTGGATAGACGCTTCAACGCCGGTGGATTTCTCCATAGCGGTAACACTCAATAAGCCGTCAGCATCAACCTGGAAGGTAACGCGAATATGCGCCCCGCCCGCAGGCATCGCCGGAATACCGCGCAGTGCAAAGCGTGCCAATGAACGGCAATCTTTTACCAGTTCGCGCTCGCCCTGCATCACGTGAATCGACATTGCCGTTTGGCCGTCTTTAAAGGTAGTGAAGTCCTGAGCACGCGCAACCGGAATAGTGGTGTTACGTGGAATGACTTTCTCGACCAGGCCGCCCATGGTTTCGAGGCCGAGCGACAGCGGGATCACATCCAGCAGCAGCATTTCGCTGTCCGGCTTGTTACCCACCAGAATATCCGCCTGGATTGCCGCGCCGATGGCGACGACTTTATCCGGGTCAATGGAGGTCAGCGGCGTGCGACCGAAGAACTCGCCGACACGCTCGCGCACTAATGGCACACGGGTAGAACCGCCAACCATCACCACTTCCAGCACTTCGTCAGCGTCCACGCCTGCGTCTTTCAGCGCACGACGGCAGGCCAGCAAAGTACGTTTTACCAGCGCTGCAATCAGCTCGTTGAACTGCTCGCGAGTGACGGAGCCAGTCCAGCCAGCTACTTCCACTGTGACAGTTTCGGCATCGCTTAAGGCAATTTTGGCGGCAATCGCGGCGTCCAGCAACTGGCGCTGCACACGGTCGTCGCTACGGTCAGCCACGCCGGCTTGCTCACGCAGCCAGTCGGCTAACAGGTGGTCAAAGTCATCGCCGCCCAGCGCAGAATCGCCGCCGGTTGCCATCACCTCAAACACGCCACGGCTTAAGCGCAGAATGGAAATATCAAAGGTACCGCCGCCTAAATCGTAGACCGCGATCACGCCTTCTTTGCCGGAATCCAGGCCGTAAGCGATAGCCGCTGCGGTCGGTTCATTGAGCAGGCGCAGCACATGCAGGCCAGCCAGACGCGCTGCGTCCTTAGTGCCCTGACGTTGTGCATCGTCGAAATAAGCAGGAACGGTAATCACCACGCCATCAAGCTGGCCTTCCAGCGCTTCGGTTGCGCGTGCGGAAAGGGCTTTAAGGATGTCGGATGAAATGCGAATAGGGTTCAGCAGCCCGGCCGGGGTGTCGATCATCGGCAGGCCGTTTTCACTCGCTTTGAATGAATAAGGCAGATGCGGGTAACGCGTCTGGATATCCGCCAGCGAGCGGCCCATCAGACGTTTTACCGAGCTGATGGTGTTTGCCGGGTCAGTTGCGGCTTGCGCACGCGCGTCATATCCAACATTCAGACCTTGTTGCTGATAGTGCACCACAGAAGGTAACAGGTGACGACCTTCATGGTCAGGCAGCGTTTCAGCTTGCCCGCTGCGAACAGTTGCAACCAGTGAATTGGTGGTGCCTAAGTCAATGCCCGCCGCCAGCTTGCGCTGATGAGGTGCCGCACTCAGACCCGGCTCACTAATTTGTAATAACGCCATATTGAGCTTCCAGTTAAAAATCGAGCAGCTTTTCTTCGAGTTGTTCTATTTGGCTGCGCAGTTTATCGAGAAAACGAAGTTTACGCACAGTATCCGCCGCTTGCGTCCACTCCTGGTTGTCCAGTTGCTGTACCATTTGCGCCATGCGGGTTTTCACCATCGCATTCACGTTGGCACTAAAGGATTCCAGGCGGTCGCTGTCTTTGGCGTGCTCGATGTTATCAAGCTCTTCGCGTAATTCGAGTTGTTCCATCAAAAACGCGGTATCGCGCACGGTATGCTGTTCATTCGCCAGATCAAAACCGTTTAATGAAAGGATGTACTCAGCGCGCGGCAGCGGGTGACGCAGCGTTTGCCAGCCCTGATTAATGTTCGCAGATTGTTGCACCGCAAGCAGTTGTTCCGCTTGTGGACGGCTGGTGTATTTATCAGGGTGGAACTGGCGTTGCAGCTCCTGGTAACGGGTAGCCAGCAGCTCTTTGTTGAGGGTGAAGCCTACCGGTAACCCAAAGAGGGTGAAGTAATCCATAACAGACTCAGGGTTAACATGGTGGTAAAGCGTCATACCCCACAGGCGTGGGGTATGAGCTGAAATCAGACGTGGAAGCTTTCGCCGCAGCCGCACTCATCTTTTACGTTCGGGTTAGTAAATTTAAACCCTTCGTTCAGACCTTCTTTCACGAAGTCGAGTTCGGTGCCGTCCAAAAATTGCAGGCTTTTACCATCGACGACCACTTTCACGCCTTTGTCTTCGAACACGGTGTCTTCTGCCATCGGTGCGTCAACAAATTCAAGAACATAAGCCATGCCGGAGCAGCCTGAAGTACGAACGCCCAAACGCAGACCAAATCCTTTACCGCGATTAGCTAAGAAGGCATTCACACGATCGGCAGCGCTGTGGCTAAGGGTAATCGACATACAACAACCTCAATTGATTTTTCTTCATTCTTTAAGCTGCAGCGGCGTTGGCTGCAACTCAAATTATTTTGAAAAGACTATTTAGCTTCACGCTTACTTTTATAATCCGCAATAGCCGCTTTAATCGCGTCTTCTGCCAGGATTGAGCAGTGAATCTTCACCGGTGGCAGTTCGAGTTCTTCTGCAATGTCGGTGTTTTTGATGGCTTGCGCTTCATCCAGAGATTTACCTTTGACCCATTCGGTCACCAGCGAGCTGGAAGCGATGGCAGAGCCACAGCCGTAGGTTTTGAAGCGAGCGTCTTCAATAATACCTTCATTGTTGACTTTGATCTGCAACTTCATCACATCACCACACGCTGGTGCACCCACCATGCCGGAACCGACGTTATCATCGCTATTATCAAAAGAACCAACGTTGCGTGGGTTTTCGTAGTGATCGATTACTTTTTCGCTGTAAGCCATTTTTAGTTTTCCTGAATCCGATATCGACGTTCGAAACGAACGATTAGTGATGAGCCCATTCGATGGAATTAATATCCACGCCCTGCTTAAACATGTCCCACAGTGGAGAAAGTTCGCGCAGACGGCCAATGGACTTACGTACCAGTTCGATGGTGTAGTCGATCTCTTCTTCAGTAGTAAAACGACCCAAAGAGAAACGGATAGAGCTGTGAGCCAGTTCGTCGGTCATGCCCAGTGCGCGCAGCACGTAGGATGGCTCGAGGCTTGCTGATGTACAGGCAGAACCGGAAGAAACCGCGAGGTCCTTCAGAGCCATAATCAGCGACTCGCCTTCAACGTAGTTAAAGCTCACGTTGAGGATAGTTGGCACGCCATTTTCCAGGTCGCCATTCAGATAGACTTCTTCCATATCTTTCACGCCGTTCCACAAACGGTTACGCAGCGTGCGCAGACGGGACATTTCTGTCTCCATCTCTTCTTTCGCGATACGGTAAGCTTCGCCCATACCAGCAATCTGGTGAACAGGCAGAGTACCAGAACGCATACCGCGCTCGTGACCGCCACCGTGTACCTGAGCTTCGATACGAATACGTGGTTTACGGCGAACATACAGCGCGCCGATGCCTTTAGGGCCATAAATTTTGTGACCAGAGAACGACATCAGGTCAACTTTCAAGGTGCTCAAGTCGATAGGCAGCTTGCCCACGCTCTGAGTCGCATCCACGTGATAGATAATGCCACGCGCGCGGCACATTTCGCCGATTGCCGCGATATCTTGCACCACGCCGATTTCGTTATTCACGTGCATGATAGAAACCAGAATGGTGTCGTCACGCATCGCCGCTTCCAGCACGTTCAGGTCAACGATACCGTTGCTCTGTGGTGCTAAGTAAGTCACTTCAAAACCTTCACGCTCAAGCTGGCGACAAGTGTCCAGCACAGCTTTGTGTTCGGTTTTAACGGTGATGATGTGCTTGCCTTTCTTCTGATAGAAGTTAGCCGCACCTTTGATAGCGAGGTTATCAGATTCAGTTGCACCGGAGGTAAAGACGATTTCACGCGGGTCTGCACCAACCAGTTCAGCGATTTGGTTACGGGCGATATCTACAGCTTCTTCTGCCTGCCAACCGAAACGGTGAGAACGAGAAGCCGGGTTACCGAAGGTTCCGTCCATAGTCAAAAACTGCATCATTTTCTGCGCAACACGCGGGTCAACCGGCGTAGTCGCAGAGTAATCGAGATAAATCGGTAATTTCATTGCTCTTAAGCTCCGTACATCACTTCAATTCAAAATCCCCTTCATCTTTCAAGTTACAGATGCGTTGGCTGCTCTCATTCACCCGAATCACTTAGTTTACTAAGCTCATCGGGACTCATTCGTTTGCCGCCTTCCTGCAACTTGAAATATTTTGGGAATTGCCGTTCTTTAAGAAACGACAAGCATTCTAAAATTCTATTTTATCTTTACCCTAAATAGTTCGTGTTGCAGCAAGGCGGCAAACTTGAGAGTCCCCAGGAGCTTACATCAAGTAAGTGACTGGGGTGAACAAGTGCGGCCAACATAGTTGCAACCCGAAATATGACGGGTAAATTAGGCGCGCAGTTTGACGTCGATTGCGTCTTGAGCGCGCGTACTACGATGGTTTTCATTTTGCTGACGGCCAGAGACGTCCAACACTTCCTGGTTATTCACCAGTTCACCCAAGGTGATGTTATTCAGAAAACCGGTCAGACGATCGCTCAGGTCGCGCCACAGCGCGTGAGTCAGGCACTTATCGCCACCCTGACAACCGCCTTTGCCCGCGCAACGCGTGGCATCAACAGATTCATCTACAGCACTGATAACTTCGCCAACTGCGATGCTATTTGCTTCTTTACCCAGCAGATAACCACCGCCTGGACCACGTACGCTGGCAACCAGGCCATTTTTACGCAGACGGGAGAATAACTGCTCCAGGTAGGAGAGAGAGATTCCCTGACGTTCAGAAATATCAGCCAACGGTACCGGGCCTGATTCGGAGTTCAACGCAACGTCAAGCATTGCGGTCACGGCATAACGTCCTTTCGATGTCAGTCTCATGTCTTACTTAACCTCAAATCGCCCCTCGAACCGGGGGTTTTTTATAAATGTGATTGTCACATAGCAGGTCGCAAGTCTGACATTCCCGAGTAAATTGGTCAACTATTTAACCTAGTAATTTACTCAAGTATTATTTGCCGGATTTTTTCTCGTTATCAATAGAAGAAAGCATGCCGCGCAGAATGTTAAGTTCTTGAGTTTCCGGGCGTGCGCGGTTATACAAGCGGCGTAATTTGCTCATAATCTGGCCCGGATGGCTGGTGCGAATAAAGCCGGTTTTCAGCAATACTTGCTCCAGGTGAACGTAAAAACGCTCGAGATCGTCAGCCGATGGATACTGAGTCTGGTCTTCAACAACGACAGCTTCTTTGCCTTCTTCTTGTGTAGCAAGCCAGGCGATGCGCACTTCATAAGCGAGGATTTGTACCGCCATCGCCAGGTTCAGTGAACTGTATTCCGGGTTAGCCTGAATCGCGACGTGATAATGGCATTTCTGCAATTCGTCATTGGTCAAACCAACACGTTCACGGCCAAACACAATCGCCACTGGCGCATCTTGCGCTTCAGAAATGGTCTTTAGACCACATTCGCGTGGGTCGAGCATCGGCCATGGCAGCGTGCGTGAACGAGCGCTCGTTCCTACCACCAGACTACAACCCGCCAGGGCTTCGTCGAGGGTATCAACAATTTTCGCTTCGCCAATAACATCACTGGCACCCGCAGCGAGCGCGATTGCCTGAGAGTCAGGTTTCACCAGTGGATTAACCAACCACAGATTTGTCAGCCCCATGGTTTTCATTGCACGGGCTACGGAGCCCATGTTGCCGGTGTGGGAGGTTTCAACCAGCACTATACGTACGTTTTGCAGCATCGTTGACTCATAGCCTGAAAAGATTATCGCGATATCCTATCATAACCCTGGGACATATTCCGAACGCTCTGCTATACTCCGCCGCGTTTTCCCGTTCTTTAACATCCAGAGAGAGACCGATGCATCCGATGCTCACCATCGCCGTGCGCGCAGCGCGCAAGGCGGGCAATTTAATTGTCAAGAACTACGAAACCCCTGACGCTGTAGAAGCGAGTCAAAAAGGGAGTAACGATTTTGTGACTAACGTAGATAGAGACGCCGAGCGTCTGATTATCGAAATTATCCGCAAATCCTACCCGCAACACACCATTATCGCTGAAGAATCAGGCGAACTGGCGGGTACCGAGCAGGATGTGCAATGGGTTATCGATCCTCTGGATGGCACTTCAAACTTCATCAAACGTTTGCCACACTTCTCTGTATCTATCGCTGTCCGTGTTAAGGGCCGCACCGAAGTTGCTGTTGTTTATGACCCAATGCGTAATGAGCTGTTCACAGCTGTTCGTGGTCAAGGCGCACAGCTGAACGGTTACCGTCTGCGCGGCAGCAATGCACGCGACCTCGATGGCACCATTCTGGCAACTGGCTTCCCGTTCAAACTGAAGCAACACGCTACTCCTTATATGAACATCATGACCAAACTGTTCACGCAGTGTGCTGACTTCCGTCGCACCGGTTCTGCTGCTCTGGATCTGGCATACGTTGCGGCTGGCCGTGTTGATGGTTTCTTCGAGATTGGCCTGAAGCCTTGGGATTTCGCAGCAGGTGAACTGATTGCTCGCGAATCTGGTAGCCTGGTATGTGATTTCACCGGCGGCCACAACTACCTGACCAGCGGCAACATCGTTGCAGGTAACCCACGTGTTGTTAAAGCGATGCTGGCAACAATGCGTGATGAACTGAGCGAAGCGCTGAAGCGTTAATCTCGGAAAATGCCTTCCCGTCGGGAAGGCATTCAATTAAAACGGTCGTATCCCTCGCATTACCGGTTGAGCACTCAGCCACATCACCACTGCTGCTAATACTAAAATTCCACCACCTGCAAATGCCAGTGTCGCCCAGGCGACTTGCCGCCATAAAACGGGTGCTTTATTCCCGCTAATGCGTACCGCAAGCTGACGGAAACCGTGGACTAAAAAAGCCAGGCCAGAAATGGTAATAGATGTACCTGCAGCCATCGCAAGCGTCGACAACACTCCCCAGCTATACACGCCAATCACTTTGCTAAACAGCAGCACCATAATTGCCCCAGAGCATGGGCGCATACCCATGGATAAAACAATCATCATTCGGGCACGCCAGTCTTCTCCTGCTGCAAGCTGTTCCTGCGTGGGTAAATGCTGATGGCCACAACCACATTTTTCATCATGTACATGATGAGGCGTGAATGAAGTGAAACGCTTCGGTTTTCGCAGCACACGTTGCAATTTACCCAGGGCTCGACCGCACAACATCACACCTAAAACACCCACCAGCAAATAGCTTCCCTTCTCGAGCCAAAAACTGCTCATGTGCAATTGGCGCGAAGGCAGAGCCAAAATCCCCAGCACTACCGTTACCAACCCAATCGCCACCACTCCTTGCAATAAAGATGCTGCAAACGTCAATTTAAGGCTGCTTTTCAGGCGCGAAGGATGTGTCGCAAGCCAGGTCGTAATAACTATTTTCCCATGGCCTGGCCCCAATGCGTGAAGCACACCGTAAACAAAACTAAATGACAGCAATGACCAACCCGCCCGGGTAGGGTTCTCGGCAACCTCACGCAGGAGGGTGCTCATTTGTTGGTTAATCGATTTCTGCCACATCGCACTTTCAATGAGGATTTGCGGCCAGTAATGCCACAAGCTGTAAAGTGCTCCTGCGCAAACCAGCAGGAAAAATGCCAGCGGCCACAGGTGAAGCCAACGGCGTGAATGGGGTTTAGCTGAAGGCATTACTGACATTGCAATATCACCTGTTGAGCAAACTGTTTACCCAGTTCCATATCTTCGGGAGGGGCATCGGCTTTATCCAGCGATTGTGCGAAGGCCAGCGTATCTTCGTTCGGCTGCGGGGTTTTCACTGAGATTTTGCAAAGTGAGGCTAATGTTTTCGGCAATTTGGCATCACTGGAGTTGTCGTAACTCATATCAACAAAATAGGTCGGGTCGAACGTCGCAAACTGATACGTCTGCCCCTTCAATGGCTGCGGATGTGCAAGGGGTAAAACAAAGGTCAATACTGCCTGGTGCCCTACCCGTGCAAGGCCATACTCTGGTGGCAGGTTATTAAAGGTCACTTTTTTACCGTTATGCCAGAATTCGGTGAAGTAATGCTGGCCTAAAACATTGGCCATGACTTCGGCTGCCAACTTCTTCCACACTGGCGAGTCCGGTTTGGCATTCCCTGCGTCATACAGTAGATCTGCTGAAGTGATTTCATCCATCGTCCACTGCATTTTAAGACCAGTAAGCTGGTCATTTTCGGTCATCACCGTCGTCACAAGGGTGATAAAACTATGTGGATGTGCCAAAGCCACTGGGCTAAAAAGCACGCTATTTAAGGCGAAAAACGCAATTCTGTTACACATTTTCCTGCTCATTATTCTCTCAAGCTTAAAATTCTGTGAGCCAGTCAGAATTACGTAATTAAAAAGCTCAAATGTGACTCTCTACGACAAAAGGTTTAGCTACTCTTAGCATTAATTACTTTGACTCGGTTATGCGGATGATGACACTGCTCTCCCCACCACCATCTGTACTCTCCAGTCCGCAGCGCCGCTGCCACCTGCTTTTGTTGCTATACATACCGGGCCAAACCGTCACTCCTGAGATCCTCGCAAGACTCAACGGGGTCGATGACACCAAAGCCCTGCAAGATATAGCCGACACGGGTGATGAAATCCAGCGCTATCACCGGCTGAGACTTATCACGCAACAGGATGGTAGCTATCGGATTGAGGGCACGCCTTTAGACCGCCGTCTGTGCTTATTGCATTGGCTACGCCGTGCATTGCGTTTGTGCCCACACTTTGTGCAGCAGCATTTTACCCCGGCGCTCAAAATACAGCTTAAACAGCAAGGAATTCTGACCGCGTTATATGACGAGAAGAACCTCCAGGCGCTGATCGGGCTTTGCGCACGACGCTTGCAAAGGCAATTTGATAGCCGTGATGTGCAATTTTTAACACTGTTTTTGCAGTACTGCTTGCACCAGCACCATGCCGGGATCACGCCAGAATTCACCGAGCAGCAACGCGCGTGGACACAAATTCGCCCGGAGTTTGTGGCGGCACTTGAGATTGCCCGCCATTGGAAGCGTCGCGTGCTGCAATCAGCCAACGAAAACGAGCAATTATTCCTGGCCCTATTATTCCAGTTACTACGTACTCCCGACCCGATTCGTGACAATCATGAGCAAGATTTACGCTTACGCTCGGCCATTTTCGGAATGATTGCGCGCTTTCGCGAGCTGGCGGGTATGTCCTTTAGCGATGAACAAGGCCTGAGCGACCAGCTCTACATCCATCTTGCTCAGGCATTGGATCGTTGCCAGTTCGGTATTGGGATTGATAACAGCCTACCGGAAGAAATAACTCGTCTTTACCCACGCCTGATGCGCACCACACGTGAAGCGTTCAATGATTTTGAAAACCATTTTGAAATGCGTTTTTCAGATGAAGAAGTGGGACTGGTGGCGGTGATCTTCGGAGCGTGGCTGATGCAGGAAAATGATCTGCATGAAAAGCAGGTTTTGCTGCTCACTGGCAACAACATTGAACTTGAACAGAGTATTGAACAGCAGCTGCGCGAGCTCACGTTACTGCCGCTCAATATTAAACATCTGACGATTCACAGCTATCAAAAAGAGGGAGCGCCGAAAGAAGTGGTGTTGGTGATTACACCCTACTCCACCACTTTGCCACTTTACTCACCGCCACTGATTCACGTAACGCTGCCGCTGGGTGAACACCAGCAGCAGCAGATCCGTAAGATTATTGAGTGTTAACGCAATATGAGATGGGACGTGGCCGAATGAACAATGCAGGAACGGCCACCAACGCCATAATCCAGAACACCCCACCCTGCATATGCTGGTAAAGGTAGCCGGAGAACATCGTCATAATGGCAATACCACCACCCATTGCTACCGCTGAATAGACGGCCTGCAAACGGATGACTTCATTACCCTCGCGAGCCGAGATATAACGCATCGCCGCCAGGTGGCAAACAGTGAAGCTGCCGCAGTGAAGGATTTGCGCAGCAATCAGCCACGGCAAATCGGTCGTATACGCCATCAGACTCCAGCGCAGTATTCCAGTCACACCAGAAAGCAGCAGCAAGTCACGCGCACTCCAGTTACGGAACAGCTTGTTGCTCAGAGCAAAAATCACAATTTCCGCGACCACGCCCAGCGACCATAAATAGCCGACAACCGAGGCGGAATATCCCGCGCCCTGCCAGTAAATCGCACTGAATCCGTAGTAAGCCGCGTGTGCGCCTTGAAGTAATGTCACGCAGGCCAGGAATCGCCATGAACCGAGCACCAGTTTCTTCCACGCAGGCCAACCCGCACCTTCTTTATGGCGAGTTTCACCTTGCGGCATCACGGATGGGCGCAGCATCATGCCGATTAACATCGACGCGACACCAATACTCAGCAGCACCAGAATTGCCTGGTAGCTATACATGCTCACCAGCTTGCCCGTCATGGCGGAGCCAATCACAAACGCCAGCGATCCCCACAGGCGCACACGACCATAATCCATGGTGATTTGACGCTGCCAGGTTCCGGCCAACGCATCGGTAAGCGGCACCAGCGGTGAGAAGAACAGGTTAAAACCGACCATCACAATCAACAGCCAGGTGGCGGTTTGCCCAAACCAGAATGCGACGGCGAAAAGTAATGTGAGTAAGGCGAGGATTCTGAGTGCAAAGACAAGTCGGGAGGGGTCGGTAACTCGAGGTGCCAGCAGCAAGCTGCCGAGGAAACGGGCGATTAATCCTGCCCCTAATAACAGCCCGATGGTTTCAGGCGGTAGTCCTACTCCAGCGAGCCATACGCTCCAGAATGGTAAGAAAATCCCGTAGCTAAAGAAGTAGGTAAAATAACTGAGCGCCAGCCAGCGCGTTGAATGCAAAACCATGATCCCTCCCGTTTTGGAGGCGTTAGTGTGTCCGAGCACTGGCTGGCATGCAAGCAATCATTAACAGACTAATAACACGTTGAAATAGTATGGTCATCCGACACAAAACTGCCGCTCACTACAAAACAACGACTTCCATCTGCAACCGTGTCGTCTCCCCTTGCCTCAACAACACCAAACCCGGCTGCCCGGCCATATTATGGGCATTCACCGGGTGGCTTTGTGGCTCAAGGCAAATAAATGGTTCGTCTGCCATACGGAACACCATCAAGTACGGCGTGGAACATTTTAGCTGCACAAGCAGGTCACCAGATTCAATCAACGCCAAACCGTTCCAACCGGAATAGCCAACATTCAGCCAGTGGTTGTCCGGAATTTTCGCCGTGATGAAATTGGTTTGTGCCGTCAGTTGGTCACTCCACTCAAGAGGTAAGTGACTCTCTCCTTCAGGCCAGAAGCCCGTTGCTCCAAACTGCACGTGTGTCGTGGGTGTGAGATGGAAAAAGGGATGAAAACCCAGCCCATAAACCATCGGCTTACTTCCCCGGTGAGTGAGTTGAAGCTCCGCGATAAAACATTTATCTTCCAGCCGGTAAACCAGCCGCGCGTGATAATCAAACCCGCACTCATGCTGACTATCCAGCGTTAAAACAATCTGCTGACTATCCTCGGTTTCGACCTGCCAGCTTTTCAGCCAGCCATCCCCATGGAGAAAAAATTGTTCATCGACCGGACTTTTCGGCAGTGTGACCATTTCTCCGTGTAGCCGAAAGCAATTCCCGGCGACTCGGTTTGCCAGCGGCAGCATCGGGAATAATGCATTTTCAGCTGTATAAAGAATCGGTTCCTGGTGCTTTAGCGAGTCCAGGCTGAGGATTGCCGCCCCTTGCGGGGCGACGGCTAAACGTAAGTGTTCATTTTCGAGTTTCAGACTTTCCATAACTCAGTGCGCCGCTCTTTCAGCACGCACTTTTGCCGCTGCACCGTATTGGTCTGCCATACGTTTTTCCAGCGCTTCCAGGCTCACGCCTTTAGTTTCCGGAACATAACGGCGCACATAGACAAAGCCTGCCGCACAAATCACGCCATATAACAGGAAACTACCCGCAGCCCCGAGACTGGCGTTCAATAACGGGAAGGTATACGTCAGCAAGAAACAGGCAACCCATAACGCCAGGGTGCCTAAGGACATCGCCAGACCACGCACACGGTTAGGGAAAATTTCTGATAGCAGAACCCAGGTAACAGGTGCCAATGTCAGAGCATAAATCGCAATCGCCGCCAGAACGAGGATCAACACCGGCAGCCCCATAATACCGAGACCATATGCTGCACCAATTAATGCATAGATGATGGTCAAACCCGCAGCACCAAACAGCATCAGCTTGCGGCGGCCAATTTTGTCCACCAGCGGCAGTGCGGCGAGGGTGAAGATCAGGTTAATCAAACCCGTCGCGACTATGGATTTCAGCGTGCTGTTGATATCAAAACCTGCGGAGGCAAAAATCTCCTGCGCATAGTTAAATATCACGTTAATCCCGCACCACTGCTGGAACACAGCCAGCACCATACCGATGATAATGATCGGCTTGACCTGCGGCTGCCACAGCGCACTCCAGGAGACTTTTTGCGTGTCATTGTTCAGCGTTTGCAAAATATCATTCAGGGTGTCGTCGGCGTATTTCTGGTTACCGATGCGTTTAAGCATCTGGTGAGCGCGTTCATTTTTCCCGGCACGTGCCAGCCAGCGTGGCGATTCAGGGACAAAGAACATCAGCACTAAAAACGCCAGCGCCGGAACCAGTTCTGCACCAAACATCCAGCGCCAGCCCACCTGCCCGTTCCAGCTTTCAGTAATTTGCTGCATGGTCGCCGCGGTACCAACCGGTTCGGCAATCAATAGATTAATAAGCTGTGCTGCCAGTACGCCAATCACAATGGTTAGCTGGTTGATAGCAACAAACTTGCCGCGTTTTTCAGCCGGGCTCACTTCCGCGATATACATCGGGCTTAATGCTGATGCGAGACCAATCCCCACGCCACCGACGATGCGATAAACCACAAACATATCGAAGTTACTGGCCATCGCCGTACCCCAGGCCGATGCAGTAAACAGTATCGCCGACATGATAAGCGGTGTTTTGCGCCCGAACCGGTCTGCACACCAGCCGGAAATCAGCGCGCCGAAAATACAACCTACCAATGCGGAACTCATCGCCCAGCCGGACTGAGCGGGATCGGTTATTGAAAAGTAAGCTTCGTAGAAGGGTTTAGCACCACCAATTACCACCCAGTCATATCCGAATAGCAAACCGCCACAGGCGGCCACCAGACAGATAGTCCATACATACCCCATGCGTAGTTGTGTCTGCACAGTTTTCATTGTTATTCCTCACTTTGTAGAGATACAGAGGAGGCGGGATTTATCTCCCGCCGTTTATTGTTATTTCAGCGCTCAGGCAAAGACGCCGCGCTGCATTGCCAAATGCAGCAAGTGCGCTTTGTCGTGTGCCGGGTTTTGTGACAGTAAAGCTTTCAATGCTGCTTCGAACTCGGAGTGTTCCCCCAATCCCAGATGCCCAAGGGCTGCGACAAACAGGCAGTGTTGCTGGTGTGCAGTCTGACGATCACCATCCAGCGCGACCAAATCTGGCAGCGATACGGCGAAGAAATCGGGTTCAGACGGGTCGTTAAAGTGCGTATCAGCCCAGGTAATAAAGCTACGGAATTGCTGTTGAGCCTGCTCTTTGTCACCTGTGCGCACCAGCGCCATCGCCTGGTAGAACAGGTAATCGACGGGTTGGTCGTTGTAGTAACGTCCGGCTTCCAGAGTGGAGCCCCCTTCCAGCGCACGTTCAAAATAAAGCTGAGCACGCTCCGGCTGCTGGAGTTGCTGTGCACACCAGCCGAGCAGATACCAAATATCGTTATCGCTCTGGCCAACTAAACGCCCCTCACCTAAGTTCTCCGGGTAACTGAGCGCTTGCTGAAGTAACTCTTCTGCTTCGCCAAACTGTTTATTGGCAATGCACTCCAGCGCACGGTATTGCAGGTTAATCAGATACTGCCCGGTGATTTTGCCTTCACCACCTTCCCAAGGATGGAACTTTCTCCGTGCCAGGACTTGCGCCGCCGCATCAGTTTCACCGTGAATATTCCACAAGCTCAACAATTCAGCGGTGAGGTCGTCGCGTTTAAGTACCACATCACGACGAGCTGCGAGATTCGCCAAACGCGTCTCGGTAGCGCGCCCGTTAAGTTTTTGCAGATAATCGAGTTCAAACAGGAAGCGGGCGTTATCGGGCTCAAGTTCAACCGCTCGTTGCAGATAGCTTTCGGCGAGCCTTAAATCGTGTGTTTTATTCCAGGCATGAATCCCCAACACACGCTGTACTGCAGCAAACTCGGGAAGTTGTTGCGCGGCAAATTGCCAACAGGCAACCGCCTCGTTATACCGGCGTTTGCTGTACCAGAAACAGCCGAGCAGGTATTGCGCAAAACCGTCGTGTGGCAGTCGTTGCAGCATTTGCACTTCATCCAGGGTATTTGGGAAGCGCACTTTACGAGCAAAGCGTTCCTGCGCCTGCTGCACAAACGCATGTTGCAGGGCGTGGTCAGTTTCAAGAGAAGCTCGCCATAACAGCGGCATCGCTTCTTGCGAATCGAGCACTTTGAGTAGATCTTTCGCCGCCGAGTCTTTACCAATACTCACCAACCAGCCAGCTAACACACATGCGTTCACGCCGCGTTTGCCAGTGACACGCAGCAGTTCGGCGCGGTCCGTTTCACTTTGCGTGATGGTCCAGCGAGCGTAGTGCAGAACATAGCTCAGCGGGTATTCCTCAAGCTGCTGCGCAATCCAGTCGAGTGCTTTTTGTGATTCACACGTTTGATGCAGTGCCAACGCTTTCAGCCCCATCGCCAGGTTATTGCTGGCATTAAATTTCAGACTTTGGTTTACCAAAGTCAGTGCCTGAGAAGCCTCCTCCTTACGCAGCGCCAGACGTGCCAGCGCGTAGAATGCTGCATCGCGGCAGTTGCCACTCCAGCTTGCTTTGAAATAATCATCAAATGCGCCATCGAGCTCGCCCTGCTTCTCTTTGGCAGCACCGCGCAACATACTTGCGTCACCGTTTTGCGGGTTCTTATTCAGACGATGTGCGCGTTTCAATGCCGCATCTGCGTACTGTTCAGCAAGTTCCCAGTTGCCACGGTTAAATTCAAGCTGGCCGAGCGCCACGTTGCAGCGGTAATCCTCGGGATCTAATGCCAGCGCTCGCTGGTAATAATCTAATGCTGAACGACTGGCATGGAGGTATTGCTCCAAATGTTGTCCGATAAAATACAGCTCATCACAATTGGTGATGTCATGCGGTTTAGCGGGCACGCTTGCTGGTTGTGGAAGTGGTAAATCTTCAGGGACATGTTCGCAATAGCTGAGAATGAGTGAGCCCTGCGCATCACGCAGATTGAGCGTCAGGCGCTGCGGCCAGGTGTCGTTGACCGTTTCTTGCCACGCCTGCGCCGGTTGCAGAGAAAGCGTGGTTTTCCACAGTGTGTTTCCTGCCGATTCAACTTCCAGCGTCACACCAACCAACGGCGCAATGGCGTACACGCCGAGATGTAGTTCACCGTTGAGACGTTCGAGTTTTATCGCCACCTGAGTGTTGGCATTTTGCAAAGTGCCAAGTTGGCTGTATGGCAGGAAGTTTTGGACGAAGACTTTTTCTTCGTAAGGGGCAATCCAGGTGAAATCGGGCTGATTATCGGTAAACACACCGGTCATCAACTCAATATAAGGACCATTTTCATCGGTTAGATTACGGTCCCAGGCCTGGCCGAAATCACAGTTTCCCCATGACCATTGTTTCTTACCCGGTGAAACATGGTGGTCCGCAATATGTAATAAACCGCCCTGCTCGCCATGATGGTAGGCGCCAACAAAATCGTAATCTGATTTATCCGCCATATACGAGGTTGGTACCGGGATATTTTTGTAGCGCGAGATATCCACGCCTGCGGAATAATCAACTTTGTAGTAAGTGCCGTGGGCCATCGGGAAAGCGGAAACATCGCGTTTACCGTGATCGAATACCGCCGTGACATCGGGCGGGAATACGCTTTGGTGATCATCACCGCCTTTTACCGCGGGGTTCGCCCACCACAGGAAATGACGCGGCGTGGCGTTGCCATTGAATACTTTTCCGGTAATTTCAATCAGCGCTTTTTCTGGATATAGCGTAAAGCCGGTCATCACTTGTAGGCCGCGCATTGGCTCAACTTCACCGAGCCAGACGGTTTGCGCACCGTTTTCATGTTTCTGGAAAGTCACATCTACCGGCATAAACGTGGTTGGCCGATGGTGCTGCGGCCAGTTAAATTCGATACCACCGGAAATCCACGGCCCGACCAGTCCAACCAAAGCTGGTTTCACCACTTCGTTGTAGTAAACAAAGTCGCGCTCCATCACTTTGTCGTAGGCGCGATGAATACGGCCTCCCAGCTCAGGCAATAACATTACGCGGATAAAGTCGTTCTCAATCCACACCGCGTTGTAATCACGCATCTCGCGATTGCCAGTAAGTGTGTCAATAACACCGTAAGGATAAACAGCACCTGAAGATCCCTGATAGACACGGTTCTCCAGAAACATAGGATTCGGGTCTTCCGCACCGGTAGTCCAGGTGGGTAAAGCAATCGTCTCTTGCCAGACGCTAACGGCTCCGTACATTTCGCCTCTCCAGTAAACAAATAACAGTGAAATACGTTATGTTTGCAGTGTAGAGAACTCATTACGGCTTAGAGCGCTTAATGCTCACACAATAAAGTTAACGGGGTTTAGTGAAATGCATAATTCAGGGCTGAATAATCAACGCGTGCGCCAACTTAACCGCCAGACGATTATGAAACTGGTTTGGCAGCATAAGCGGCTAAGTAAATCGCAGTTTGCGCAGTACACCGGGCTGTCCATTCCAGCGGTGAGTAAGATCCTTGAGGAGTTGGTGAGCGATGGCAAACTGAGCCACTCCAGCGAAAACCTCAGCAACCGAGGCATTAACAGCGGCAGTTACCAAATTCCACCTGATGGCGATTTCATTCTGTGCATGAATGTCACCCCCACCAGTATTGAAAGCCAACTGTGCGACGCACAGCTTTCACCGCAAGGGGAATTTGAGCGTATCCATGTGAATGCCGCCGCACCGCAGGCGTTACTGGCTGCTATTGAGAACATCTGGCGTAATCAACGCAAAATCTGGTCGAAAAAAGTCATCAATCTCGCTCTGGCTATTCATGGACAAGTCGATCCTGTGACAGGTGTTTCGCAAACCATGCCACAGGCTCCGTGGCGTGAGCCGGTAGAAATTAAATATCTGCTGGAGGAAAAGCTTGGTGTAACGGTAAGAGTCGATAACGACTGTGTGATGCTAGCTCTGGCAGAAAAGTGGCAAAATCCAGCAAACCGCCAGGATTTCTGCGTGATAAATGTCGATTATGGAATTGGTTCATCGTTTGTCATCAACGGGCAGATTTATCGCGGCAGTTTGTATGGCAGTGGGCAAATCGGTCACACCATTGTGAACCCAGACGGCATGGCTTGTGACTGCGGGCGCTATGGTTGCCTGGAAACAGTAGCTTCGTTAAGTGCGTTAAAAAAACAGGCGCGCATATGGTTAAAATCACAACCAGGAACGCCTAAGCTCGACCCTGAATCGATTACCTCAACACAGCTTATTGCTGCCTGGCACGAAGGCAATGAACAAGTACGCCGTTGGGTCGAAAGTGCCGCAAACGCTATTGGGCTAAGTCTGTACAACTTCCTCAATATCCTGAATATCAATCAGATTCTGTTTTATGGTAGAAGCTGTGCTTTTGGTGACAGCTGGCTCGCAACTATCGACAGGCAAATTGGATTCAATCCATTTGATCACGGCGACTCATTAAAGATGAATGCCACACAGATTAGTTTTGGGCAATTAAGCAGGCCACAGCAAGTCATGGGGATTGGGTATTTGTACGCAGAAGTCGCGTTAAATGAGATGTAATAACGAGCAGGAATAAAAAAACCCCGGCAAGCCGGGGTTTCAATGTCAGACGATATTAAGCGTACACAGGTAAACGTGCGCAGATATCGAGAACTTTTTGCTTGGTGCGTTCGATAACAGCTTCGTCGTTGATGCTATCAAGCACATCACACATCCAGCCAGCCAGTTCGCGAACGTCTGCTTCATTGAAGCCACGGCGAGTTACCGCTGGAGTACCGATACGGATACCAGAAGTCACAAACGGGCTCTTCGGATCGTTTGGCACGCTGTTTTTGTTCACGGTGATATTCGCGCGACCCAATGCAGCATCAGCTTCTTTACCGGTCAGGTTTTTATCAACCAGATCCAGCAGGAACAGGTGGTTGTCAGTACCGCCAGAAACCACTTTGTAACCGCGATCCAGGAACACAGAAACCATTGCTTTTGCATTCTTAGCAACTTGCTGCTGGTAAGTTTTGAACTCAGGTTCCATTGCTTCTTTCAGTGCAACAGCTTTACCCGCGATGACATGCATCAGTGGGCCGCCCTGCGCACCAGGGAACACAGCGGAGTTCAGTTTCTTATAAAGCTCTTCGCTGCCGCCGTTCGCGAGGATTAAACCACCGCGTGGGCCTGCCAGAGTTTTGTGCGTAGTCGTTGTAACAACGTGCGCATGTGGAACCGGGTTCGGGTAAACGCCCGCGGCAATCAGGCCAGCAACGTGTGCCATGTCCACGAACAGTTTGGCATCAACCATGTCTGCGATTTCACGCATTTTTGCCCAGTCAACCACGCCGGAATAAGCAGAGAAGCCACCGATGATCATTTTCGGCTTATGGGCTTTAGCTTGTTTTTCCAGATCTGCGTAGTCGATATGACCGCTTTCATCGATACCATAAGGAACGATGTTGTACAGCTTGCCGGAGAAGTTTACCGGGGAGCCGTGAGTCAGGTGGCCACCGTGTGCCAGGTTCATACCCAGAACGGTGTCGCCTGGTTCCAGCAAAGTGGTGTATACCGCGAAGTTAGCCTGTGAACCGGAGTGCGGTTGCACGTTAGCGTAATCAGCGCCGAACAGCTCTTTTGCACGGTCGATAGCCAGTTGTTCAACCACATCAACGTATTCGCAACCGCCGTAGTAGCGTTTGCCTGGGTAGCCTTCAGCGTATTTGTTGGTTAACTGAGAACCCTGAGCCTGCATCACGCGTGGGCTGGTGTAGTTTTCGGAGGCGATCAGTTCAATGTGCTCTTCCTGACGTACTTTTTCTTGCTCCATGGCCTGCCATAAATCGGCATCGTAATCGGCAATGTTCATTTCACGTTTTAACATTCGCATCTCCAGACTCAGCTAACAGTAAAAATTCGAACAGCTTTGAGGGCTCTCTCAAACAACGGGCAACAGTGTAAACCGAATTGGTATCAGGTGATAGGTCTTGACAGAGGTTTTTACGCAAACGATTGGCTCGGCATCCAGCAAGGGTTTGAAGCCAAAAGTGGCAAGCTATTTCTGCGGATATTAATTCATCATCAACATGCAGAAATTTCATGTTCTGTGAGCCGAATCGACTCAGTAAGTATCCATTTACAATGTAGTACTTTTATTTTGGCGGCGAGTTTTATAAGATGCATTTAAAATACATCAATTAGAAAACCTGCCCGAAAATGGAGAAACACCATGCTTGATGCACAAACCATCGCTACAGTGAAATCGACTATTCCCCTGCTTGCAGCAACCGGTCCAAAACTTACCGCGCACTTTTACGATCGCATGTTCAGCCATAATCCCGAGTTGAAAGAGATCTTCAATATGAGCAACCAGCGCAATGGCGATCAGCGTGAAGCGCTGTTCAATGCCATCTGTGCGTATGCGACCAATATTGAAAATCTGGCGGTGTTACTACCAGCGGTAGAAAAAATCGCGCAGAAACACACCAGCTTCCAGATCAAACCGGAACAGTACGACATCGTCGGTGGTCATCTGTTAGCAACGCTGGATGAAATGTTTAGCCCGGGCCAGGAAGTGTTGGATGCCTGGGGCAAAGCATACGGTGTTCTGGCTGGCGTATTTATCAACCGTGAGGCTGAAATTTACCAGGATAACGCGGCGAAAAATGGCGGCTGGGAAGGGACACGTGCTTTTCGGATTGTGGCAAAAGAGCCGCAGAGCGCACTTATCACTAGCTTCGAATTTGAACCGCTGGATGGCAAACCGGTCGCTGATTATCAACCAGGCCAATACCTTGGCGTATGGCTCAAACCTGAAGGCTTCCCGCATCAGGAGATTCGCCAATATTCATTGACCCGCAAGCCAGATGGCAAAAGCTATCGCATTGCGGTGAAACGTGAAGATTTAGGCCAGGTTTCAAGCTGGTTACACAATCACGCACAAGTGGGCGATGAAGTGCATCTGGCCGCGCCTGCCGGTGATTTCTTTATGGACGTGAAAGCGCAAACGCCGGTTACGTTGATTTCAGCAGGGGTTGGCCAAACGCCGATGCTGGCAATGCTCGATACGCTGGCGAAAAATGACCATAGCGCGCAGGTGAACTGGTTCCATGCGGCTGAACATGGTGACGTACATGCATTTGCGGATGAAGTGAATCACCTGGGTGAACAGTTGCCACGCTTTGAGCGCCACGTCTGGTATCGCACACCATCCGAAAGCTGCCGTGCACAGGCAAAATTTGATAGCGAAGGGCTGATGGATTTAGTCGCACTTGAGAGCAAAATCAGCGCGCCAGATATGCAGTTTTATCTGTGCGGCCCGGTGAGTTTTATGCGTTTTGCTGCTGAGCAATTGGTGAAGTTGGGTGTTGAGCAAGACCGGATTCATTATGAATGTTTTGGTCCGCATAAAGTGATGTGATCAAAAAACACGGTGGATGTCGCTCGCGCTAATCCACCGTGGGACTGCTTTTTGTATGTCGGATTAGCGCAAGCGACATCCGACATACAATTATTAAATTGCTGCGTCGTCTTCTTCGCCAGTACGGATACGCACTACGCGCGCCACATCAAAGACAAAGATTTTACCATCGCCGATTTTACCGGTTTGCGCAGTACGGATAATGGTGTCCACGCAGGTATCAACGATGTCGTCAGTTACGACAATTTCAATTTTTACTTTTGGCAGGAAATCCACCATGTACTCGGCACCACGGTACAGTTCGGTGTGCCCCTTCTGACGACCAAAACCTTTAACTTCAGTTACCGTCATGCCGGTGATGCCAACTTCTGCCAGCGCTTCGCGCACGTCATCCAGTTTGAACGGTTTAATAATCGCATCAATTTTTTTCATGGTATTTCCGGTTCCCGCACAACTCAAGTGTGCTGCCTGGTTACAGTAATCGTGGCTTCAAACTACCACAAACTACTCTTTAAAGTCATTGGCATCGAGTTCATGGCGTGAGAGTAATTTGTAGAATTCGGTACGGTTGCGCCCCGCTACACGTGCCGCCTGGGTCACATTGCCTTTGGTCATTTGCAGCAATTTTCGCAGATAGTTCAGCTCAAACTGGTTACGTGCTTCAACGAAAGTAGGCAGCGCAGTATTCTCACCTTCCAGAGCCTGCTGAACCAGCGCTTCGCTGATAACGGGAGCGGATGTCAAGGCAACGCACTGTTCAATCACGTTAACCAACTGGCGCACATTGCCAGGCCAACTTGCCGCCATCAGGCGTTTCATTGCATCGGTCGAAAAGCTACGAACAAATGGCTTATGGCGATCGGCTGACTGACGTAATAAATGATTCGCCAGCAAAGGCACATCTTCCGCGCGTTCTTGCAGGGCCGGGATCTTCAGGCTCACCACGTTCAGACGGTAAAACAGATCTTCACGGAACTCACCGCGCTCCATCGCTTTGGGTAAATCGCGGTGGGTAGCGGAAAGAATACGTACGTCGATATCGAGATCGCGGTTACTGCCTAGCGGGCGCACTTTGCGCTCCTGCAACACGCGCAGTAATTTGACCTGCAAAGGAATCGGCATATCGCCAATTTCATCAAGGAATAACGTGCCGCCTTCTGCGGCCTGGAACAGCCCTTCTCTGCTGCTGACCGCGCCAGTAAATGCGCCGCGTGAATGACCAAACAGTTCGGATTCCAGCAACTGTTCCGGCAACGCGCCGCAGTTGATAGCGATAAATGCCTTCTTGCTGCGCGGACTAGCGTTGTGAATAGCCTGCGCAAGGATCTCTTTACCGGTCCCACTTTGCCCGTTGATCAGCACGCTGACATCCGACTGGGCCACCATGCGCGCCTGATCCAACAAGCGCAGCATCGTCGGGCTGCGTGTAACAATAGTGTCGCGCCACATATCATCACCGGCAGTGACCGTATGCTCGAGAGCATCGTCAATCGCCTTGTAGAGCGCATCTTTATCAACTGGTTTAGTCAAGAAACTAAATACGCCCTGCTGTGTTGCGGCCACGGCATCCGGAATAGAACCGTGAGCGGTCAGAATGATAACCGGCATTCCCGGTTGTGCTTTCTGGATTTCGGCAAACAACGCCATGCCATCCATTTCATCCATCCGCAGGTCGCTAATCACTAAGTCGATTTTTTCTCGTCCCAGGAGACGTAACCCTTCAGCACCACTTTCCGCGGTGGAAACGGTATAACCTTCACTGGTCAGGCGCATACCGAGAAGTTTAAGCAGGCCTGGATCGTCATCGACCAACAGGAGTCTTGCAGGCTTACGTTGCGTCATGGTTTCGCCTCCTGCGCGGGCTTGGTATTGTCCGGCAACTCAGCACCGGCAGGTTTGCGGCTGGAAAGCTGGCGTTCGATGTCCGTCAGGTTTTCCAGTTTGCGAGTCGTCAGGCTGAGCTGGCCTCTGAGACGTTGCTGTTGTTCACGCAACGTATCCAGCTCGTTGTCTGACGACTGTTGTAGTTTGCTGTAGCGGGTACGTTCATCTGACAGCGCCAGCAATGACGCTTGCCCATCACGCCAGACCTGGAATAACGAGCGCACCTGTGAAGGCACTTCTGTCGTCATCGTATCCAGCTTAACCATGTAACGGCGGCGCTCGGTTGGGCTAATTTTGGCATTCGCCAACAAAATCCCTCTTTTGAACGTGTCGCGCCAACTATCAGATGGCCAGCGACGTGCTTCAGCCCGCGCCTGAATCGGCGCTAAACGCTCCGCACAATCCATCGCCCGAAGCCAATAGAGAGGGTTACTCATTGAGTCATGGCTCTGGTTTTGCCAGATATCCTCACACTCCGTAGACAAGTAATCGGCCAGTTGCTGTTCCGGCTCTTCCGCTAGTTGTGGGTGTTTAACATCTTTTGGCACAGTATTCTGAACACAGCTCGCCAATAGTAATGGCACAAGTAATGCGGACAGCGGGCGAATTGAAACTGGGCTGCGTAGGCATGGGATTAAGCCGTTACGCAACACGTGAAAAATAGTCGCTTTCATTTTTTATTTGTTCTCGGGAAAGACAGGTAACTCGATTCGGAAGCAGACATCTGCCGTTTCATCATCAATCAGGTGCAATTCGCCATGCATACGACGGATACAATCCTGGGCGATACTCAATCCCAGGCCGCTACCTTTAACTGCACCTTTACGCTGGTGGCTTCCCTGATAAAAAGGTTCAAAGATCATCTCTCGCTCCGCGGACGGAATGGGGTCACCTGTGTTACCCACATCAATATAGAGCAAGTGACCCACCTGCGAGCTTCGTAGATAAATGGTACCGGATTCAGACCCATAGTGCACCGCATTGGAATAGAGATTATCCAGCACGCTCATTAACAACATCGGCTCCGCCAGACAAGCAACCGGGCTAATATCACACTCGGTACGCATCATTTTAGCCCGTGCAGGCAAACTGTGAGAGGCAATAATGACATCCACCAGTGGTGCCAGTTCAACTTTACCCATCTCGAGTGGGACATCTGCCAGTTTACGGTTGTAATCCAGTAACTGCTCAATCAATTTTTGTAAGTGGCGGCTACTGTTATCAAGAATTTCCACCACCTCTTTTTGGTCGGTGGTCAGCGGCCCAACAACCTGATCGGCAAGCAATTCGGTACCTTCACGCATACTGGCTAGCGGTGTTTTTAATTCGTGGGAAATATGGCGCAAAAATTCGTGGCGCTGGGACTCAAGCCAGGAAAGGCGCTCACTGAGCCAGACAATTCGCTGCCCAACAGAACGTAGTTCCCTCGGCCCTTTAAACAATACCGAATTACCCAATGAACGCCCCTCACCGAGTAAATTAATCATCTTCTCGATACCTTTCACCGGGCCGATAATCATGCGCGTAAAGATAATGACCAATGCAAAGCTCAACAGGAATAATACCAGCGCCTGCCAGCCAAAGAACTGTCCGCGCTCGGCAATCTCTTGTTGAAGTTGCTGTCCACGGGAAAACACCACCGCGCGTGTCGCTTGTACCATCTCAGCATTTTTGGCCGCGAAGTTCTCAAGGTGTGCAGCAGCAGCGGTATCTGGGCCGCTATTTTTGCATTGTATGTTGGCAAGGTCGTTTAACGACTGGCTGAGGTCTTTATAAAGATGGTTATCAGGCAAAACACCGGAATGCGCTTCGAGCATTTGCGTGTAACGCTTTCGCTGCCCCTGGTAGACCGTCTCAAGCGTTGCATCATCCAGCACACAATATTGGCGATAGCTACGTTCCATTTCCAGAGCAACGTTTGTCATAGCTTCACTGCGGCGAGCATCCACCAGCGTGGTGCGATTAGTTAACGCAGCCTGATCGCTGAGCGCATTAAGGCTTTGCCAGGCTTGCCATGCCAGAACCAACAGTGGAACCAGCACCAGCAAAAAGGCCATCATGACGAGCTGACGTAAGGATCGCGGGAAAAAATGCCACTGGTTCAATAGACTTATCTCATTGGGACTGCGGATAATTTGATGCTAGCGGGGATTGGCGGGAGTTTAAAGTCTTGAACGCAGAAACAACAAAGGCAGAGAATAATCTCTGCCTTTGTTCTGGAATCAGGCGGTGCCTTACTCAACGTTTCGCCCGGAGCATGATAAAGCAGTACAAGACTGGCAATAATCAAAAGTCGGACGGCAGGCACCTTGAGTGCATCATTCTATGGTTTATGTAGCACAACCCTTGCGGGGGCTGACATAAGAAGGTGAATGAGCCACTGCGCAGTATTATGCATTATATGTGCCACAGTTGCTACAAATTACATACATCAATGTTTCCATTATGTTTATTTGCAATAACGCACATGAATAACATAGGCTATTTTTTGAGCGCACTGTCGCTATTTAGCAACACCAATAGAGCCCCACCTCACAGACCTTTAAAATCAATATGTTAAACGTCTCCATTTGGAGACAGTAAAAAATAGTGAATGTCGGGTTTTAGTGACAAAAAAATCCCTGCCGAAGCAGGGACTCTATTAAGGCTTAACCAAGTTGCTTACGCGCATTGCGGAAAATACGCATCCACGGGCTATCTTCGCCCCACTCGGCTGGGTGCCAGGAGTTGCTAACAGTACGGAACACACGCTCAGGGTGCGGCATCATAATGGTGACACGCCCACTTTCGTTGGTTACGGCAGTGATACCGTTTGGTGAACCGTTCGGGTTCGCCGGGTAATTCTGCGTAACTTTACCGAAGTTATCGATAAAGCGCAGTGCCACCAGACCTTTGCTTTCCAGTGCCGCCAGATGAGCCGCATCGCGCACTTCCACATGCCCTTCGCCGTGTGAAACCGCGATTGGCATATGTGAGCCGACCATGCCTTGCAACAGCAGCGACGGGCTTGAAGTCACTTCAACCAGGCTGAAACGCGCTTCAAAGCGATCTGAGTGGTTACGCACAAAGCGTGGCCACAAATCGCTGCCCGGGATCAGTTCACGCAAGTTCGACATCATCTGGCAACCGTTACACACGCCCAGAGCCAGGGTTTGCGGACGGTGGAAGAAGGTTTCAAACTCGTCACGCACCCGTGAGTTAAAGAGAATGGACTTCGCCCAGCCTTCACCTGCACCCAGCACGTCACCATAAGAGAAGCCGCCACATGCCACCAGCGCCTGGAAATCTTCCAGACCACGGCGACCGGCCAGTAAATCACTCATGTGCACGTCGATGGCATCAAAGCCCGCACGGTGGAAGGCTGCCGCCATTTCAACGTGGGAGTTCACACCCTGCTCGCGCAGCACGGCAACTTTCGGACGAGCACCTTTAGCGATAAATGGTGCCGCGATATCTTCTTTGATGTCGAAGCTGAGCTTAACGTTCAGGCCAGGATCGTTGTCATTGGCTTTCGCTTCATGCTCTTGATCGGCACATTCTGGGTTATCACGCAGGCGCTGCATCTGCCATGTGGTTTCTGCCCACCACATGCGAAGCGTGGTGCGGCTTTCGCTAAACACCGTGTGCTTATCAGCGGTCAGCGTGAAACGGTCACCCATAACAGCTTTACCGAGGAAGTGAACACAATCTGCCAGGCCGTGGTCTGCCAGTGTTTTCTCAACCGCTTCGCGATCTGCCGCTCTCACCTGGATTACTGCACCTAACTCTTCATTAAAGAGTGCCGCCAGATGGTCGCTACCTAAAGTTGCGATATCCGCTTCCATGCCACAGTGACCAGCAAATGCCATCTCTGCCAGAGTAACCAACAGACCGCCGTCGGAACGGTCATGGTAAGCCAGCAGTTTCTGTTCGGCCACCAGCGCCTGAATCGCGTTAAAGAAGCCTTTCAGTTGTTCAGCACTGCGCACATCGGCTGGTTTGTCGCCCAGTTGACGGTAAACCTGAGACAGCGCCGTTGCACCCAGCGCGTTATGGCCCGCGCCCAAATCAATCAGCAACAGGGCGTTATCTTCAGTTTGCAGCTGTGGCGTTACGGTGCGGCGCACATCTTCAACACGGGCAAACGCGGTGATAACCAGCGACAGTGGAGAGGTCATCTCGCGTTGCTCGGTGCCCTCCTGCCAGCGGGTTTTCATCGACATCGAATCTTTGCCGACCGGAATGGTCAGGCCAAGCGTTGGACAAAGTTCTTCACCCACTGCTTTTACCGCTTCATAAAGACCAGCGTCTTCACCAGGGTGACCTGCGGCGGACATCCAGTTTGCGGAGAGTTTAATGCGATTGAGCGCGCCAATTTGCGTAGCTGCAATGTTGGTCAGTGCTTCACCAACAGCCAGGCGGCCCGATGCTGCGAAGTCGAGCAGCGCAACCGGAGCACGCTCGCCAAGCGACATCGCTTCGCCGTAATAGCTATCGAGGCTTGCGGTGGTGACCGCACAGTTAGCGACCGGGATTTGCCACGGGCCAACCATCTGATCACGCGCCACCATGCCGGTAACGGAACGGTCGCCGATGGTCACAAGGAAGGTTTTCTCAGCAACGGTCGGCAAGTGCAATACGCGGTTAACTGCATCTGCGATGGTGATGTTGCGAGTGTCCAGCGCGTCGCCCTTCGCTTTCAGGGTTTCAACGTTACGTTCCATTTTCGGCGTTTTGCCGAGCAGCACGTCCAGCGGCATATCAATAGGCTGGTTGTCGAAATGGCTGTCGTTAAGCGTCAGGTGTTTTTCTTCAGTCGCTTCACCGATGACGGCATATGGCGCACGTTCACGGCGGCACAGTTCGTCAAACAGCGGCAACTGGTCTGGCGCAACCGCCAGAACATAACGTTCCTGGGATTCGTTACACCACACTTCCAGCGGGCTCATGCCAGGTTCGTCGTTCAGAATATCGCGCAGTTCAAAACGACCACCACGACCGCCATCGCTAACCAGTTCAGGCATGGCGTTGGAAAGACCACCTGCGCCCACATCGTGAATAAACAGAATTGGGTTGGCATCGCCCAGTTCCCAGCAACGGTCGATAACTTCCTGGCAGCGACGTTCCATTTCTGGGTTGTCACGCTGTACGGATGCAAAATCCAGATCTGCGTCAGATTGACCGGATGCCATAGAGGATGCAGCACCGCCACCCAGACCAATATTCATTGATGGGCCACCGAGCACAATAAGTTTCGCGCCCACGGTAATTTCGCCTTTCTGAACGTGGTCGGCACGAATGTTACCGATGCCACCAGCCAGCATGATTGGCTTGTGGTAACCACGTAACTCTTCGCCGTTATGGCTATTCACTTTCTCTTCGTAAGTACGGAAGTAGCCAGTCAGAGCCGGGCGACCGAATTCGTTGTTAAACGCCGCACCACCCAGAGGGCCATCAGTCATGATATCCAGCGCGGTGACGATACGATCGGGTTTGCCGAAATCTTCTTCCCAAGGCTGTTCAAAACCTGGAATGCGCAGGTTTGATACCGAGAAACCTACCAGACCCGCTTTCGGTTTAGCACCACGGCCCGTTGCACCTTCATCACGGATTTCACCACCGGAACCAGTTGCAGCACCCGGCCATGGAGAAATAGCTGTTGGGTGGTTGTGGGTTTCGACTTTCATCAGGATATGAGCATCTTCCTGGTGATAGTCGTAGCGGCCCGCTTCGTGGTCGGCAAAGAAGCGCCCAACCTGTGAGCCTTCCATGACTGCGGCGTTATCTTTATAAGCTGATAACACGTACTCAGGGTTTTTCTCGAAGGTGTTTTTAATCATTTTAAACAGCGATTTAGGCTGTTCAACGCCGTCAATAACCCAGTCGGCGTTAAAGATTTTGTGGCGGCAATGTTCGGAGTTGGCCTGCGCGAACATATACAGCTCGATGTCGTTCGGGTTGCGCCCCAGTTTGGTGAACGCATCCTGTAAGTAGTCGATCTCATCTTCTGCTAAAGCCAGCCCTAAACGGATGTTGGCTTCAACCAGTGCTTCGCGACCTTGCGTGAGCAGGTCAACACTTTGCACCGGCGCAGGCGTGTGATGAGAGAACAACTGCTGTGCACCATCAAGCGAACCAAATACGCTTTCCATCATGCGGTCGTGTAGCAGCGCGGCAACTTCCTGGCGCTGTGCATCGGTCAACGTGCTGGCAGTGATGTAATACGCCACGCCGCGCTCAAGGCGCTTAACTTTGGCCAGATCGCAGTTGTGGGCAATGTCGGTGGCTTTGGAGGACCAGGGTGAGATGGTGCCAGGACGCGGCGTGACCAGAATCAGGTCGCCGGTCGGGGCGTGGTCGGCAAGGGTTGGACCATATTTCAACAACCGTTGCAGACGGGCGTGCTCTTCAGCCGTTAACGGCGCGTCGAGATCGGCAAAGTGAACATACTCGGCATAAATGTCGCTGACCGGAAGGTTGGCGTCATTAAAGCGGGCCAGTAATTTGTTAATACGAAATGCCGATAAAGCGGGCGAACCACGCAGAATTTCCATCATCAAAGATCTCTCGTCTTCGAAACGCCAGGGGGACGCTTCAGTGGGCGCAAGGGGAAAACGGGCGCCATTATAGATAATCCGCCGCCGCGACGAAACCGTTTGCGTAGAAATAAGTGGATTACTTTTCATTGGTTAAAATTCAGCCAGAAATGTTGAATAAGTTGCGCGGTGGCGTTTTGTTAAGCAAAATGCGCCACACCTTTTTGTATAACCTCAACTTTTGAAGCCTGTTGTTAGCGAAGACTCGACGCACCGCAGAAGATTAACTATTTGAAAAGATTTAAGATTAATTATCTGCTCATCGGTGCCGTAACCGTGTTGCTGGCAGTGGCGCTCTGGCCCTCCATACCCTGGTTCGGACAAGCCGAAAACCGTATCGCCGCTATTCAATCGCGGGGGGTTTTACGCGTCAGTACTATTGAGTCACCGCTGACCTACACCCTTTATCAAGGCAAAAAAATAGGCCTCGATTACGAGTTGGCTCAGCAGTTTGCTGACTACCTTGGCGTAAAGCTGGAAGTCACCGTTCGTCCGAATATCCAGGAACTGTTTGATGACATTGATAATAACGATGCCGATGTGATTGCGGCAGGACTGGTCTATAACGCGCAACGCGGTCAGCGTTATCAAGCTGGACCAGCATACTATTCAGTTTCTCAGCAGATGGTTTATCGCATCGGCAGCCCACGCCCCAAAACGCTGGCAGGTGTCAAAGATAACCAACTGGTACTGTCGCCTGGCGTAACTTCACTTAATGCTTTGAACAAGCTGAAAGCAGAAAAATTCCCGGATTTAAGCTGGCGAGTCGATGAACAACACAGCAGCACTGAACTGATGCAAAAAGTGGTTGATGGAGAGATTGCCTTTACCATTGCGGACTCTGTTGCCATCAGCACCTTCCAACGCGTCCATCCACAGCTTGCTGTCGCTCTGGATGTGACCGACGAGCAGCCGGTCACCTGGTTTAGCGCGTTAGATAATGATGATAGCCTTTCCGCGGCGCTACTCGATTTCTATAACCGCCTTAATAGCGATGGCACCTTTGCGCGTCTTGAAGAGAAATATCTCGGTCACGTTGGGGATTTTGACTACGTAGATACACGTACCTTCCTAAAAGCGGTTGATACCGTGCTACCAACGCTTCAGCCGTTATTCGAAAAATATGCCACTGAAATAGACTGGCGTTTGCTGGCGGCGATTTCGTATCAGGAATCGCACTGGGATGATCAGGCCACCTCACCAACTGGCGTGCGCGGGCTCATGATGCTGACCAAAAATACCGCGCAAAGTCTCGGTGTTACTGACCGCTTAGACCCAGAGCAAAGCATTGAAGGTGGGAGTCGTTATCTGAAAGATATGATGTCAAAAGTGCCCGATAGCGTGCCAGAGGAGGAGCGTATTTGGTTTGCTCTGACGGCATATAATATGGGGTATGCGCATATGCTTGATGCCCGTCAGCTTACGGCGAAGCAGAAAGGTAACCCGGACAGTTGGGCGGATGTCAAAACTCGGCTGCCGCTACTGAGCCAAAAACAGTATTACAGCAAAACGACTTATGGCTACGCCCGTGGTCATGAGGCGTACGCCTATGTGGAAAATATCCGTAAGTATCACATTAGCCTTGCGGGATATTTGCTTGAAAAAGAGAAACAGGTAGCGCAAGAAGAAAAATATGCCGAAGCTTACCCGGCAGTAGCTCCTGTAGAACTAGCTACTCCGAGCTACGGGCCTTTTCCTTTAGGGCCTTTTTCTCCAGACGGCGGGCTCGAAAAAAATCACTTAACATTGCCGAGCACTCTTCTGCCAGTACGCCCTCAGTCACCATAACCTGGTGATTCATACCAGGGTGCCCTACCACGTCCATCAGAGATCCAATTGCTCCGGTCTTAGCATCACGCGCACCAAACACCAGGTTTCCGATACGTCCATGCACCATCGCACCTGCACACATAACGCATGGTTCGAGGGTGACATAAAGTGTTGTTTCCAGCAGTCGGTAGTTTTGCAGCACCAAACCGCCCTGACGCAACGCCATAATTTCAGCATGGGCTGTCGGATCGTGTCGCCCGATAGAGCGGTTCCAACCTTCACCAATCACCAGGTTGTTATGGACCAGCACTGCACCGACAGGAACTTCACCTTCTTCCCACGCACGGCGGGCAAGGGTTAGCGCATGGCGCATCCAGTGTTCGTGGTTCAATTCGCTTTCTGACAAGGGATTCTCCGGCCTATATTCGGGCGCGCATTATACACAGTCGTTATGCCAGACGGAATTATTCGAGCTGCTGTAACTGACCTTGCGGCGTAACCCGCCAGCGGTGCTGGCAAAAATAGAGCAGAGGGTTATCCTGGTTGCTGTCGCTGTAACCGCTGTAGAGTTGCAAAGGTGTGCCGATTTGCTGTTCCAGCTGTGAGACTTTTTCATGCCCAAGGCAACGTAATGTGAGCACCCACCCACCGTGGGAACGCTTGATTTGGCTGGCAATCAGCTTCACTTTCGGTAACCAGGGAGTATCGAAATACACCTGCTGCACCAGCGGTTGCGGTGAGCCAGTAATCAGCCAGACATCAGCATCTGAGCTTGTCAGGTAATCGGTAAGGCGCTGCTGCACAACAGGAAAAGCTGTAACTTGCCCACGGAACCAGGTGACGAAGTTTGCTTCCAACTGCTTGAGGCGCGTTTCGCTATGACCAAAGGTCGCCCCCCACAGTAACAGGCTCATTGGCCAGCGAGCAGCACGTCCTTTAATCAGCAACGCGCCACCTATCACCGGCAAAAGCGGAATGACAAGTAACAGATTGAGAGGCTGATGACGCAGCAGGAAGCGCAAGAAGCTGCCAAACATATCCTGCTGATGAAGCGTGCCATCTAAATCGAAAAATACTACCCGACGCTCACTCTGAGTTGTCAAACGTTACTCCTCTGGATCGTTAAAGCCCATAAACCACGTAAATAAGAACCCTGCGATAACCGCTATCAGAAAGCCTAACAGATAGAGCATCACTTTTCCGGTAACAATGGTTAATGCCAGTGGTAAACCTGAAATGCCAAATGTAATAACCGTCGCCACTTTCCAGTAGCTAATTAATGCCCCGCCAACCGCACCACCCAAACACGCGCCAATAAACGGTTTACCAAGCGGCAAAGTCACCCCGAAAATCAGCGGTTCACCAATACCGAGCAGCCCGACTGGCAATGCCCCTTTGATAAGTTTTTTCAGCCGCTGATTGCGGGTTTTCATGTAGACCGCAAGCGCAGCGCCAACTTGCCCAACCCCAGCCATCGCCAGAATTGGCAGTAAGGCGTTCTGCCCGTGAGTCTGGATAAGCTCAACGTGAATCGGCACCAGCCCCTGATGCAAACCCGAAAGCACCAATGGCAAGAATGCGCCGGAAAGCACCGCGCCAACCACCAGACCACCTTTGTCGATTGCCATTGTGGCGCCGTGAGCAATCGCATCAGAAATCAGGCCACCCAACGGTTGCAAAGCAACAATAGCAATCGAAGCGGTAATCAAAGTCGTCAGGAGCGGGTTGAGGATCAGCTCAATTGAACCGGGCAACAACTTGCGTAAGCGTTTTTCAATCCAGCACATCAACGCTACCACCAGCAACACGGCGATAACGCCGCCGCGGCCAGGCTGGAGGTTTTCACCAAACAGATGGATTTGCGCGAGTTGCGGGCTGGAAAGTATCCCCGCCATCACGCCACCCATCGCCATCGAACCGCCGAATACTTTGGCCGCGTTGACGCCCACCAGAATATTCATGATAGCAAACACGGCGCTACCGAAGATGGCGAGTAAGCCGAGAATGTTCGGGTACTGGGTGGCCATGTCGCCAACAATATCCGGGCGCTTCAGAATGTTGATAATTCCAGTAATCAGACCCGATGCAATAAAAGCTGGAATCAATGGAATAAAGACATTAGCCAGTTTACGCAGCGCTTCGCTCATCGGCGCCTGGTAACGCGCTTTGGCTTGAGCCTTATTCTGCGCAATATCATCTTCTGCTGTGATGACCTGCCCGCTGCTTTGCAGCAGCTCGCGCATGGCATCCACTACTTGTGCGGCACGCCCTGGCCCGACAATCAGCTGATGCTGCTGGCCCTGTTTCACATAACCGCTGACACCTGGCAGTTTTTTCAGACCAGCAATATCCAGCAGGTCATCGTCATTCACTTCTACCCGCACGCGGGTCATGCAGTTTTCGAGACGGGCGATGTTTGCCTGCCCACCGATGCCGAGCAAAATCTCACTGGCCAGAGCCGCTGTCTTATCCATGATTCAGTACCTTTATTTTAAGGCGGAGCGGAGATAACCGTGGCTATCAGCCAGGCGCACTTGCGCGGTTTGAGCATCCACGCCGGTGAGTATCATAAGAATGGCGGGTTTTACTTCATAATCAGTTTGTTTGAGCGCGTTTTCGGCATCGATACGAGCAGCACCGGTAGCCTCAACAACAATACGGCAGGCGCGGTCCACCAGCTTGATATTGGTGGCTTTCATATCCACCATCAGGTTCTGGTAAACCTTCCCTAATTTGACCATCGCGCCAGTGGAAATCATATTCAATACGAGCTTCTGCGCAGTGCCAGATTTCAGACGAGTAGAACCGGTCAACGCTTCCGGGCCGACGACCGGAGAAATAGCAATTTCAGCTTCCTGCGCAATAGCGGAACCCGGGTTACAGGAAATGGCGGCAGTACGGCAACCAAGGTTACGCGCATAACGCAGGCCGCCAATCACATAGGGCGTGCGGCCGGACGCTGCAAGCCCAACCACCATATCGTTAGCCGTCAGGTCTAATGCTTTCAGATCGTCTTCACCCAATTGCTGGTTATCTTCGGCACCTTCGACGGCTTTCAGCAATGCCCCTGGACCACCCGCAATTAAGCCAATGACCAAACCGTGCGGAACACCAAACGTTGGTGGGCATTCGGAGGCATCCAGAACGCCAAGACGCCCACTGGTTCCCGCGCCCATATAAATCAAACGCCCGCCAGCCTTGAGTGATTCACTTGCGGCATCGACGGCAAGAGCAACTTCCGGCAATGTTTTTTCAACTGCCCCCGCCACCAGAGCGTCTTGTTGATTAAAACGCTCAACCATTTCGAGTGTTGAGAGGCAATCGAGATCCATTGTTTGTGGATTACGAGTTTCAGAAACGAGTGAGCCGAGATTCATCATGCACCTTTGAATATTTAATTCCTTACTGTTCCAACATAATGGAATATAAAATTCATTCAGGCGAGCGTAATTTACGTTATTATGGAGCGGCTCACATTATTGACCCGGCAGACTGGAGAGGACATGAACTGTTTACTGCGTATCCGAAGCCGCTACTCAACGCTTGCACAGAGTGACCGTAAACTGGCCGACTTTCTGCTCGAAAAGCCCGACTACGCCCGCCATTTAAGTTCTCAGCAGCTTGCTACTGAAGCCGGTGTGAGCCAGTCAAGCGTGGTGAAGTTTTCCCAAAAACTGGGGTTCAAAGGCTTCCCTGCCCTGAAACTCGCTATTAGTGAAGCGATGGCCAGCGGCCAGCAACCACAATCAGTCGCGGTACATAATCTTATTCTTGGAGACGATCCGCTGCGGCTGGTGGGCGAGAAACTGATCAAAGATAATATGGCAGCGATGCACGCAACACTTGATGTCAACAGCGAAGAAAAGCTACTGGCGAGCGTGAATATGCTGCGCGACGCGCGACGCGTGCTGCTGGTTGGCATCGGTGCATCCGGGCTGGTTGCCAAAAACTTTGCCTGGAAGCTGATGAAAATCGGGATTAATGCAGTGGCAGAGCAAGACATGCATGCGCTACTTGCGACGGCACAAGCCTCAAGCAGTGACGATGTATTACTGGCGATTTCTTATTCTGGTGAACGGCGTGAGATAAACCTCGCGGCAGATGAAACCCTGCGCACCGGCGCGAAGATCCTCGCCATCACAGGCTTTACGCCAAATGCTTTACAGCAGCGCGCGACGCTGTGTCTGTACACCATCGCCGAAGAGCAGGCGACACGCAGTGCGGCAATATCCTCCACCAGCGCGCAGATGATGCTAACCGATTTACTGTTTATGGCGCTGGTACAGAGGGATCTGGAGCACGCACCGAAGCGTATTCGGCACAGTGAAGCACTGGTAAAAAAACTGGTTTGATCGGGGATTGGGCGTATAATGCCCGCCCTGTTTCTGATGTTATCGAGATCTTCCCATGGCGCTACTTATCACTAAAAAATGTATCAACTGCGATATGTGCGAGCCGGAGTGCCCGAACGAGGCCATTTCCATGGGCGATAGTATTTATGAGATCAACGCCGATCGTTGTACCGAGTGCGTTGGGCATTACGAAACGCCAACCTGCCAGAAAGTCTGCCCGATCCCGAATACCATCATCAAAGATCCGGCTCGCATTGAGAACGAAGAGCAACTGTGGGACAAATTTGTCCAGTTGCATCACGCCGACAAGCTTTAGCTCTCAATAATGACTGTTGCGCAGGCATAGTGGCGCTCATCAGCAAGCGTCACATGCACTGAACGCACACCTAATTTTTGCGCGACTCGCTCGGCCTCTTCCCAAAAACGTAATTGCGGTTTACCCAACGGATCGTTAAACACTTCAAACTGGTTAAACGCCAGGCCGTTGCGAATACCCGTTCCAAACGCCTTCGCCGCCGCTTCTTTTACTGCAAAACGTTTAGCCAAAAAGCGCACCGGTTGCTGGTGCGCCTGATATTGCAGCCATTCGTTGGCACTGAGTACACGCTTTGCCAGTCGGTCTCCCGAACGCGAGATAACGCCTTCAATACGCGCAATCTCCACAATATCGGTGCCCAGGCCAAGAATCGCCATTAGCTACGCGCTTCCTGCATCAGGCGTTTCATTTCTGCCACTGCCTCTTTCAGGCCACTCATCACCGCACGGCCAATAATCGCGTGACCAATATTCAGCTCATGCATTTCTGGCAGGCGAGCAATGGCTTTCACATTGTGATAAGTCAAACCGTGCCCCGCATTCACTTTCAGCCCTTTACCAGCGGCGTACGTTGCCGCTTCCGCAATGCGCGCCAGTTCTTTGGCCTGAGTCGCTTCGTCTTTTGCATCTGCGTAGCAACCAGTATGAATTTCGATATATGGCGCGCCAACAGCGACAGCCGCATCAATTTGCGCGTGGTCAGCATCAATAAACAGGGAAACCAGAATACCGGCATCAGCCAGGCGTTTGCAGGCATCACGCATTTTATCCAGCTGACCAGCAACATCCAGACCACCTTCAGTGGTCACTTCCTGACGTTTTTCCGGCACCAGGCAGCAGAAATGAGGTTTGGTTTCGCAAGCAATACCAATCATCTCTTCGGTTACAGCCATTTCAAGGTTCATGCGTGTATCAAGAGTCTGACGCAGGATACGAACATCACGGTCGGTGATATGGCGGCGATCTTCACGCAAGTGAACCGTAATGCCATCAGCACCAGCTTGTTCACAGATAAATGCTGCTTGTACTGGGTCTGGGTATGCCGTACCGCGCGCATTACGTAAAGTTGCGATGTGATCGATATTGACGCCTAACAGTAATTCAGCCATGACAATCCTCGAGGTCAGAACGGTTTTAGTTGAGGCAGTTTACACCGGGTAAGGAAAGCGTGGCTACGGGCCTTGCGTTATTGCGGGTCTTGAGGTGATTTGAGTGGTCGAATTTTGGGCACAAACTGGCGGAACAATTCGCGGCTTTTGAGAGGTTTGCCGCCAAGATAGGGTTTTAAGGCCATACGCGTAAAACGTTTAGCCGCGCGCAACGTGGCGACGTCAGGAAACTCACGGTTAGCAAGCGCTCTTAATTCATGTCCGGTGAAGCTGTAATGATCGACAACAAGGCTTGCGATAAAGCCTTTTTCTTCACGGTATCGATAGGTCATGGTATCGCTGACTTCTTCGCCGCTTCCTGCGCAATGCAGAAAATCCACGCCATAACCCAGATGCCCAAGCAGAGCTAATTCAAAACGGCGTAAAGCGGGCTCGGGTGAACCGCTCGTTCCAGCGAGAGCCTGAATACAGTGGAGGTAATCGAAGAATAATTCGGAGAAACGGGTTTCGTCTTCCAGCACGCGTGAAATCAGCTCGTTTACGTACAGGCCGCTGTAAAGCGTGATACCACTCAAGGGAAGTGCAAGCGAGACAGCTTCGGCGCTACGGAGTGTTTTAACTTCTCCGCGCCCGCCCCAGCGAACCAGCAAGGGGGTAAAGGGTTGTAGAGTCCCTTTGAGATTAGAGCGGCGAGAACGAGCGCCTTTCGCAATTAAACGAACGCGCCCGGACTCTTCAGAAAAAAGATCAAGTAGAAGGCTGGTTTCGCTCCAGGGGCGACTATGCAGGACAAAAGCCCGTTGCCAGCCTTCCATTTTCTTATTTCAGATCGTCGGTATAACCCAGGCTACGCAGCGCGCGCTCGTCGTCTGCCCAACCGGATTTCACCTTAACCCACAGTTCAAGGTGGATTTTGGCTTCAAACATCTCTTCCATGTCTTTACGCGCTTCGATACCGATGGTTTTGATTTTGGCGCCTTTGTTGCCAATAACCATCTTCTTCTGGCCTTCACGTTCTACCAAAATCAGGCCATTGATGTCGAAACCACCACGAGCATTCTCTACAAACTGTTCAATTTCAACGGTAACGGAATATGGCAGTTCCGCGCCCAGGAAACGCATCAGTTTTTCACGGATGATCTCAGACGCCATGAAACGCTGTGAACGGTCAGTGATGTATTCTTCCGGGAAGTGATGAATTGCTTCTGGTAGACGCTTGCGAACAATGCTTGCAATGGTGTCTACGTTCATACCGTGTTCCGCAGAAATAGGCACGATATCAAGGAAGTTCATCTGGCTGCCGAGGAATTGCAGGTGCGGCAACAAAATGCCTTTGTCCTGAACGTTATCGACTTTGTTCACCGCAAGAATTACCGGCGCGCGCGCGTCACGCAGTTTGTTGAGCACCATCTCATCGTCGGCGGTCCACTTAGTGCCTTCAACCACGAAGATAACCAGTTCAACGTCACCGATGGAGCTGCTGGCAGCTTTGTTCATCAGGCGGTTGATGGCGCGCTTTTCTTCCATATGCAGCCCCGGGGTATCAACGTAGATCGCCTGATACGGGCCTTCAGTATGGATGCCCATAATGCGGTGACGCGTGGTCTGCGCTTTACGGGAAGTGATAGAGATTTTTTGCCCAAGCAACTGGTTTAGCAGCGTGGATTTGCCGACATTCGGGCGACCAACGATGGCCACGAATCCGCAAAAGGTTTGTTCTTCGCTCATTATTCCAGCTCCAGCTTGATAAGCGCCTGCTCAGCTGCAGCCTGTTCCGCTTTACGGCGGCTTGAACCGGTACCAATCACCGGCTCAGGCAGGCCACTCACCTGACAGTGAATGGTAAATTCCTGATCGTGCGCTTCACCACGAACCTGTACGACCAAATAAGCTGGCAGTGGCAAGTGGCGACCCTGCAAATATTCTTGCAGACGCGTCTTAGGGTCTTTTTGCTTATCGCCTGGGCTAATTTCATCCAGACGAGATTGATACCAGGAAAGAATTAAACGCTCAACATTCTGGATATCGCTGTCGAGGAAAACACCACCAATTAAGGCTTCGACGGTATCGGCCAGAATAGATTCGCGGCGGAAACCACCACTTTTCAACTCACCCGGCCCAAGGCGCAGACATTCGCCTAATTCAAATTCACGGGCAATTTCTGCCAGTGTATTTCCACGAACAAGCGTTGCACGCATACGACTCATATCACCTTCGTCTACACGAGGGAAACGATGGTAAAGCGCGTTTGCAATAACGTAGCTAAGAATGGAGTCACCCAGAAATTCCAGACGCTCATTGTGCTTGCTGCTGGCACTGCGATGCGTTAATGCCTGCTGCAACAGATCCTGATGTACAAAAGTGTAGCCCAGCTTACGCTGCAGCCTATTAATTACGATGGGGTTCATGCGATACCAATTAATGAATGCGTCAATTATTCAGCACACGGAACAGACCTGAAAAAGAGAACCAACGCTGTTTCGTTTGCCGTGGCTCCCTTATGGGAGCCAACCTTAATACGGGGGGATATTCTATAGATAACGACATAGAAAGTCGTTATCTGAATGGATTTAATTGATCAATGAATTCCGCCAATACGACTTAAGCGAACACCCGTTGGCCATTCACCCTCTTGTTTCTCAAAACTCATCCAGATAGTGGTTGCTTTACCTACCAGATTTGCCTCAGGAACAAAGCCCCAATAACGGCTATCAGCGCTGTTATCGCGGTTATCACCCATCATGAAATAATGGCCCGGTGGCACAATCCACGTAGCAAGTTGCTGGCCCGGTTGCTGGTAATACATACCCAGTTGGTCTTGAGCGATTGGCACAGTTAAAATACGGTGAGTTACATCGCCCAGTGTTTCTTTGCGCTCAGACAGGCGAATCCCGTCTTCTTTAGTCTGGTTCAGCGGCAACTGGAAGAAACCAGAATTAGCTTCACTGCCATTACGACGCGCAAAAGTCTGCACAAAATCACTTGGCTCTACATTGCTGTAGGTAATTGGCAGAGCGTTATCACATGCCTGACCTGAACTGCAATTTGGCTGAATAGTGACTTCTTTTGCCACTGGATCGTAACTGACGCGATCGCCCGGTAAACCAACGGCACGCTTGATGTAATCCAGACGTGGATCTTGTGGATATTTGAACACCACAATATCACCGCGTTTTGGGTGACCCGTTTCTATGAGCGTTTTCTGGTAAATCGGATCTTTAATACCGTAAGCAAATTTCTCCACCAGGATAAAGTCGCCAATTAATAACGTTGGCATCATTGATCCTGATGGAATCTGGAATGGCTCATAAATAAATGAACGTACGATCAAGACAATAGCGAGCACCGGGAATACGGATGCCCCCGTTTCTAACCAACCTGGCTTAGGTGCGACTTTTTTTAGCGTTTTGCTATCAAGTGCATCACCAGTGGCAGCTTGCGCTGCCGCCTGTTTTTCATGACGCTTTGGCGCAAAGATAAATTTATCAATACACCATAAAAGGCCTGTTACCAGCGTCGCTATCACGAGGATTAGCGCAAACATATTCGCCATGCCAACTCCTTAATTTATTTGCTGTCTTTGCCGACGTGCAGAATGGCGAGGAACGCTTCCTGAGGCAATTCGACGTTACCGACTTGCTTCATACGCTTCTTACCGTCTTTCTGTTTCTGCAACAGCTTTTTCTTACGGCTGACGTCACCGCCGTAGCATTTTGCCAATACGTTTTTACGCAACTGTTTAACAGTAGAACGCGCGATGATATGTGCGCCAATAGCCGCCTGAATCGCAATATCAAATTGCTGGCGTGGGATCAGCTCTTGCATCTTCTCAACCAACTGACGGCCACGGAACTGCGAGTTACCACGGTGCGTGATCAATGCCAGGGCATCCACACGATCGCCGTTAATCAGTACATCAACACGCACCATGTCAGAAGTCTGGAAGCGTTTGAAGTTGTAATCCAGAGAAGCATAGCCGCGGGATGTTGATTTCAGACGGTCGAAGAAGTCGAGAACCACTTCAGCCATTGGAATTTCGTAAGTCAATGCAACCTGGTTACCGTGGTAAACCATGTTGGTCTGCACACCGCGTTTTTCGATACACAGAGTGATAACGCTGCCCAGATATTCCTGCGGCATCAGCATATGACATTCTGCAATTGGCTCGCGCAGCTCTGCGATGTTATTCAGTGCTGGCAGTTTAGATGGGCTATCAACATAGATAGTTTCGCCGGTCGTGGTTTCGACTTCGTAAACTACGGTAGGTGCAGTGGTAATCAGATCAAGATCGTATTCACGCTCCAGACGCTCCTGAATGATTTCCATGTGCAGCAGACCCAGGAAGCCACAGCGGAAACCAAAGCCCAACGCAGTGGAGCTTTCTGGTTCATAGAACAGGGAAGCATCGTTCAGGCTAAGCTTGCCAAGCGCATCACGGAAGTTTTCGTAATCGTCTGAGCTAACCGGGAACAGACCTGCATAAACCTGCGGCTTCACTTTTTTAAAGCCTGGCAGCGCTTTATCTGCCGGGTTACGCGAAAGGGTCAGGGTATCGCCGACCGGTGCGCCGAGAATGTCTTTGATTGCACAAACCAACCAGCCAACTTCACCACAGCCCAGAACATCACGATCAACACGTTTCGGTGTGAAAATTCCCAGACGGTCAGCGTTATAAACCTGGCCGGTGCTCATTACTTTGATTTTGTCGCCTTTTCTCATGGTACCGTTTTTGATACGCACCAGAGAAACAACGCCAAGATAGTTATCGAACCATGAGTCAATGATCAGTGCCTGCAATGGCGCTTCCGGATCACCTTCAGGGCCTGGGATATCACGCACCAGGCGTTCAAGAACATCCGTCACACCAAAACCAGTTTTTGCCGAGCAGCGCACAGCATCGGCGGCGTCGATGCCGACGATGTCTTCAATTTCTTGCGCAGCACGTTCTGGATCAGCTGCTGGCAGGTCAATTTTGTTTAGAACTGGAACCACTTCCAGATCCATTTCCATCGCGGTGTAGCAGTTTGCCAGTGTCTGAGCTTCTACACCCTGCCCGGCATCCACCACCAGCAATGCACCTTCACAGGCTGCAAGAGAGCGGGATACTTCATAAGAGAAGTCAACGTGGCCTGGGGTGTCGATGAAATTCAGGTGGTAAGTTTCACCATCAGATGCTTTGTAATCCAGCGTAACGCTTTGCGCTTTGATGGTAATACCACGTTCACGCTCCAGATCCATGGAGTCAAGAACCTGGGCTTCCATTTCACGGTCGGACAAGCCGCCGCAAATTTGGATAATACGGTCAGACAGCGTCGATTTGCCGTGGTCGATGTGGGCAATAATAGAAAAGTTACGTATATTCTTCATAGTTAGAGGTTTTATGCCTTACAAATCCGGGAAAGCTCGGCGCAATGCGCTGTACAGAGCATGATGTCAATGGCTGTCTTTTGCCTGAAACGCCGCATTCTACACTACAACGAGAAAGCGAGGAAACAGGTCATCATGCAAGCGTAGCTGAGTGATGAAAAGCCGGTGGAATGTGTGTCAAATAGATCGTGGGTAGAAGAGGCTTCACCGATTGTCCGCAGAAGTAACCGTTTCGACTCTCAGTGCATCAGGCGGCAGAGCAACGCTTAAAATAACAGGCTGCCAGGTTTCACGACGACTGAGCTTCAAAGAGAAGCCGCGCGCGATAAGAAAACCGCCAACCCCACCCAGCAACGCACCACAAATCGCTGCAAGGTTTGTCCCAAACAGGGCCTGGAAGAGAGCTGAAACCAGAAATAAACCGACCAACGGTGACATGTAAACCAGTAAGGCAGAACCAATCAGGCTACCTTCAGCAATGCCCAATTCGACTTTTTGACCGGCCACCAGCGGCGTATCACACGCAACTGATAAGGTGTGATTGGTTTGCGGGCCAAGCTTATTGAGTATGCGACTACCGCAGCCAGCGCGTGAAGCACAGCTGCTGCATGACGCTTTTACATCACAGCTCAGCAATGCTTCACCTTTTTGCCAGGAGACAACTGTTGCCCACTCTTTGATCATTGCGCAGCCTTGAATTTGATACTGTCAGCAATACGTTTTGCTGTTTGCGGAGGTAATTCACCCACAATGGTGATCTCAGTTTTGTCACGAACCTCAGAACTGACCGTACGGCGACCCGTGCGTAATAGCTGATCGGTACTATTACTTACAGCGCGGCTAATGTTTACTGAGAAGCTAAACAAGCCATCAGAATAGAGACGTGATTCAATCGGGACGTCAACAGTTGGCAATGGACGACGGCTGCTGGATACCTCGCTAAAACCTTGTGGCAACCAGGTCGGTGCCCAGGAGAAATTGACTTTCTCAGCACCTGGAACCGACAGCAATGGCGGTAAATTTGCCTTTGCCAGACTTTGCATCATGGTATTTGCTTCTTTGCTAACGTTGAAAGAAATAACGCGGAATTGTTCCAACGTTTCGCCATCACGATCCAGCAAATCAACACGCAGTGGTAATTTGGTTTCAGAGTCCATCCAAACCATATAGCTGTAACGTGTACCGTCTCGTGCCACAACACGAATGACTTCACACAGGCGATCGGCTATACGTGTACGCCCAACAGAGATGAAGTCGTAATAAGGGGTGAGACGTTTGAAATCGGTGTAGACGATTGATGGGAGCGAATCAACGATGTAATCCCCAGTGAGCGTAAACGGCTCAAGTCCTGGTTCAAAATAGCTGATTTCACTGCCACGCTGGACAACCTCACGACGTGGGCCATCCATCTGAAGCAATTGAGCAAGCGGACGATTATCAAGCCTTGCATGGCGATAGCGTAAAGATTCTATCCCCTGCTTATTAATGCTGATAAATGCCAACTCATAATTGAGTGACTGACTTGCCTGGTTCATCTGCTGCAACAATGCCCCGGACGAAACAGTGTCCGCCGAGGCATTTGAGGTGAACAACAGGCTGCTTGTCATAAGAGACAGGGCATACCAAAGTTGCTTCATTACTGCGATTGAGTTCCTAAAGTTTGGTTTCCTGGCACTTGTACCGCAGCTTGCTGGGTTTGTGCCTGTTCAAACTGGAGTTGCTCGGCGTGTAAACGACGCTGCAATTCGTAATCTTGCAACATGGCATTGATACGTCGACGCTGTTCCTGTACCTGCTGCTGACCTGTGCTGGCTGTGCTGTCAGACGGCACACCCAAACTTACCGGACTCGCTTTACCCATCATCGGCAAGGTGTTAAACACCGGAGCCTCGGGCTGAGCAGGGTTGTCAGACTGACCATTATAGTGCTGCACCCCGACGATTACCGCAAGCGATACGCACGCTGCAACGCCCATTTGGGTGAGTTGGCTTGCCCACGGACGAACCTTATTCCAGAATGACATTTTCTGCCATTGCTGAGGTTCGGGCTGCTGTTCAGTAATGAGTGGCGTGACATTACGCACTGGCTCATTTTCAATCGCGGCCATGACATTGGCTGCAATATCAAAATGAAGTAATTCACTGGTATCGCCGCGCATAGTATCGCGGATTAGGTGGTAGCTCTCCCAGCTGTTCTGCAATGTTTTGTCCTTCGACAAAGTACCGAGCAGTTCGCTATCCAGAGTTTCCCCATCCATTAAAGCGGAAAGCTGTTCTTTCTGCATGCCTAATTACCCTTCCAGTAACCCGCTATCGTCAACGCCTGATTAGCGGTTGAACTTTATTATCAATAGCTTCCCGTGCACGGAAAATACGAGAACGTACAGTCCCTACTGGGCAATCCATGATGACGGCTATTTCTTCATAGCTCAAACCATCCAACTCCCGCAACGTAATTGCCATGCGTAAATCTTCCGGGAGTGACTCAATAGTACGGAAAACTATTTGTCTCAGTTCTTCAGACAACATTAAGTTCTCAGGGTTCGATATTTCTTTCAATGCGCTGCCACTTTCGTAGTTTTCCGCATCAATTGCGTCCACATCACTTGATGGAGGACGGCGTCCCTGAGCAACAAGATAATTTTTTGCCGTGTTGACCGCTATACGGTACAACCATGTATAAAACGCGCTATCGCCACGGAATGAATCCAGCGCACGATAAGCTTTAATGAAAGACTCCTGCACCACATCAGGAACATCTCCTGAAGGTACATAGCGGGAAACCAGACTCGCCACTTTATGCTGATAACGAATTACCAGTAAATTGAATGACTTCTGATCTCCCTTCTGGACCCGTTCGACGAGGACTTGATCCGTTAACTGCTCGCTCATCCGAGGTAATGTCTCCCCAAACCTATTTCCACGCGTAATTGAAAAGCCACCCGAACTCTGCATATCTGAGCAAGTTCACGGTTGGAGCGCTCGATTTGAGCAAAGTTCCGTTACGCCTTTGTTTTCCTGATCTGTTCCACGAATTATCTCTTCTTGATTATAAGTTTCGTGGCACAAACCGTGACACCTTTTTTATCCTAAAAGGCGATCGCTAAACTGCTTGCAGAGTATCGCATGAATCATGATTTTTCATCAGAAAATCTGCCACTAACATCGGACCTGTAACAAATATGGCTTATTCAGCACATAATTCAGATGAAACTGAGATCTTCAGTTCTTTTGTTTAGTTCATATAACACTGGATTAAAAAAAGCGTGTTAGAGCCCACATCGGGTGATATGCTGGCCCAACCTTTGTTTAGTAAATTAAACACGATGAACGCAAATTCCGAACTAGCTTGTGATGTATTAATCGTCGGTAGCGGAGCTGCTGGCCTCTCTCTTGCTTTACGGCTTGCCGAAAACAGCAAAGTTATTGTTCTGAGTAAGGGCCCAATCAATGAAGGCTCAACTTTATATGCTCAGGGTGGAATCGCTGCTGTGTTCGATGAAACGGACAGTATTGATTCACATGTAGAAGATACTCTCATCGCAGGTGCTGGAATTTGTGATCGTGACGCGGTGGAGTTTGTCGCCAGTAATGCACGCCACTGTGTGCAATGGCTAATCGACCAGGGCGTGCTGTTTGACACAGAGGTCCAGGCAAATGGTGCGGAAAGCTACCATTTGACTCGTGAAGGTGGGCATAGCCATCGCCGAATTCTTCACGCAGCTGATGCCACAGGTAAAGAAGTTGAAACCACGCTAGTCGGTAAAGCGCTGAGCCATCCTAATATTCGCGTTATTGAACGCAGTAATGCTGTCGATCTTATTGTCTCGGACAAAATCGGCCTGCCGGGCACGCGCCGTGTTGTCGGTGCCTGGATTTGGAACCGTAACCGCGAAAAAGTAGAAACTTGTCGGGCGAAAGCTGTGGTCCTTGCCACCGGTGGCGCATCAAAGGTTTATCAGTACACCACAAACCCGGACATCTCTTCAGGTGACGGTATAGCCATGGCCTGGCGAGCGGGTTGCCGTGTAGCAAACCTGGAATTCAATCAGTTTCACCCTACCGCTCTGTTCCACCCGCAAGCGCGCAACTTCCTGCTGACCGAAGCATTGCGCGGTGAAGGTGCCTATCTCAAGCGCCCGGATGGCACTCGCTTTATGCCTGATTTTGACGAGCGTGGCGAACTGGCACCGCGCGATATCGTGGCACGCGCCATCGATCATGAAATGAAACGCCTGGGTGCAGATTGCATGTACCTGGATATCAGCCACAAGCCGGAAGAGTTTGTGCGCCACCATTTCCCAACTATCTATGAAAAACTGATGGGCCTGGGTATCGATCTCACCAAAGAACCCGTGCCGGTAGTACCCGCTGCGCATTATACCTGCGGTGGCGTAATGGTAGATGAGAATGGCCGCACTGATGTTGACGGGCTTTATGCTATAGGCGAAGTGACATATACCGGCTTGCATGGCGCAAACCGTATGGCATCAAACTCATTGCTCGAATGCCTGGTTTATGGCTGGTCTGCAGCGGAAGATATAATGAAGCGCATGCCTTATGCGCGCATTTCCCGCTCTTTACCTGACTGGGATGACAGCCGTGTAGATAATCCGGATGAACAAGTTGTTATCCAGCACAACTGGCATGAACTTCGTCTGTTTATGTGGGATTACGTCGGTATTGTGCGCTCAACGCGTCGTCTGGAACGCGCATTGCGCCGTATCACCATGTTGCAGCAAGAAATCGACGAGTACTACGCCAACTTCCGTGTCTCGAACAATTTGCTGGAACTGCGCAACCTGGTGCAGGTTGCTGAGTTGATTGTGCGCTGCGCCATGATGCGGAAAGAAAGCCGGGGTCTGCACTACACGCTGGACTACCCGGATTTAGCCGAAAACTCAGGGCCAAGCATTCTCTCGCCACTCTACATAAATAAATAGAAATCCTGGGTCAGGCTGCAGTAGCCTTCTGAATATTGCTGGTCTGGCCCACGAATCGTTAATCGATCGGTATAATATTCACCGTCTGTCGGTGACAGCGCCAGCATGACACGATGCGGCAAGCGCGTTTCGTTATCAGCAACGTCGGTACGATAACGAACATGCCATCCCTGCTTTTTAGCCAGTTCAGTAAACGCCGTTCCCGCCGTTTCAGGCATGATCACACAGAAAAAACCGTCTTCCGTAATTAACTGCGTTGCGCTGTTTAACAACGCGCTATGATCCAATGTCGTGGTGTAGCGCGCCTGTGCTCGTTCTGCCGATGCACAATTGCTGCCCTGCTCAAAGAATGGCGGGTTACTGACAATCAGCGAATAGCGCTGTGTCGCCTGCTCGGCCCATTCACGGATATCTGCACAATGCACAGTTATGCGCGGGGCCCACTGGCAACCTTTGGCATTTTCCGCAGCTTGCTCAGCGGCAACAGGATCAAGCTCCACAGCATCGATCGTGACATTATCAGGTGTGCGTTGCGCGAGCATCAGCGCCAACAAACCACTACCTGTACCGATGTCCAGCACGCTAGTCACGTTTGCAACAGGCACCCAGGCGCCAAGCAGTGTGCCATCTGTACCGACTTTCATTGCGCATCGATCGTGCGCGACAAAGAACTGTTTAAAGGTGAATCCATCACGACGCAATACTGCTTTTTGACTGCACATCTTAGCTACCCTATAGAGAAACGGGTGTAGCATAGGGGAAACTCGCTGCCAGGAAAAGCGTCAGTTACCCACACAAACAGATGAAGATCGCAGCCATAACGTCTATAATCGGCGCCCTACATAGAGGAAGACCATGACTGTAACCACTTTTTCCGAACTGGAACTTGACGAGAGTTTGTTACTCGCGCTCCAGGACAAGGGCTTTACCCGCCCGACAGCTATTCAGGCTGCCGCCATTCCACCTGCACTTGAAGGGCGTGATGTCCTCGGTTCCGCGCCAACCGGTACCGGTAAAACAGCCGCTTATTTGCTGCCTGTGTTACAGCATTTGGTCGATTTCCCGCGTAAGAAATCTGGCCCACCACGTATTTTGATCGTCACGCCAACGCGTGAACTTGCAATGCAAGTGGCCGATCACGCTCGTGAACTGGCAAAACATACTCATCTTGATATCGCAACCATCACCGGTGGCGTGGCTTATATGAACCACGCGGAAGTGTTCAGCGAGAACCAGGATATTGTTGTTGCAACGACGGGTCGTCTACTGCAATACATCAAAGAAGAAAACTTTGATTGCCGTGCGGTAGAGACACTGATTCTTGATGAAGCCGATCGCATGTTGGATCTGGGCTTTGCGCAGGATATCGAAACCATTGCTGCTGAAACACGCTGGCGCAAACAAACCATGTTGTTCTCCGCAACGCTTGAAGGCGACGCGATCAAGAACTTCGCAGAGCGTTTGTTAGAAGATCCGGTCGAAGTTTCTGCAACCTCCTCAACTCGCGAGCGCAAGAAAATCCACCAGTGGTACTACCGCGCAGACAACGTTGAGCACAAAACTGCACTGCTGGTGCATTTGCTTAAGCAGCCAGACACTACACGTTCAATCGTGTTTGTCCGTAAACGCGACCGTGTGCATGAACTGGTTGCATGGCTTCGTGAAGCGGGAATCAACACCTGCTACCTCGAAGGCGAAATGGTGCAGATGAAGCGTACCGAAGCTATCAAGCGTTTGACTGATGGCCGTGTGAGCGTGTTGATTGCGACCGATGTTGCCGCTCGTGGTATCGATATTCCAGAAGTGAGCCACGTGTTCAACTTCGATATGCCGCGTACTGCTGATACCTATCTGCACCGTATAGGGCGTACAGGCCGCGCGGGTCTCAAAGGCACCGCAATTTCTCTGGTTGAAGCGCATGACCATTTGCTGCTGGGCAAAGTCACGCGTTACATGAAAGAACCAATGAAATCGCGTGTAATTGATGAGCTGCGCCCAACGACTCGTGCGCCAAGTGAGAAACTCACTGGTAAGCCGTCGAAGAAAGTGCTCGCAAAGCGCGAAGAGAAGAAAAAAGACGAGAAAGAAAAACCGCGTGTGAAAGTTCGTCTGCGCGATAAAAAGAATGTCGGGAAGCGCCGAAAACCTAGCAGTGCTAAAACCGAATCAGCTGAATAAATCGTCAGTGAATATAAAAACCGTCTCCATTGAGGCGGTTTTTTTACGATCTGAGTTAGGTTTTTAACCGTTTAATAACTGTTATTAAGCCAAACCCATAAAAAAGCCGGCGCATGAGCACCGGCTTTTTAAATGCTTTAGAAATTACAGGCTAGCAGTGAAAGTACGAGCAATAACGTCACGCTGCTGTTCTGCAGTCAGTGAGTTGAAACGCACCGCATAACCAGACACACGGATGGTCAGCTGTGGGTATTTTTCTGGGTGCTTAACAGCATCTTCCAGAGTTTCACGACGCAGCACGTTCACGTTCAGGTGCTGACCACCTTCCACACGAACTTCAGGTTTTGCTTCAACTGGGATTTCACGATATTCGATTTCACCCAATTTGCTTACTTCTACAACTTCGTCTTCTGCAAAGTCAGCTTTAGCACAAACACAACGTGCTTCGCCTTTCTCGCTGTCCAGCAGCCAGATTGAGTTCAGGAGGGAATCATTTGCAGCTTTAGTAATTTGGATACCAGTAATCATTTTATTTCTCCCTATGGGCTAATTTTGTGATTCTATTTCGGGCCATAAGCTGGCTCATTGGTAAAACCATTGTTGCGTTACTGATCTTTATACTAGCCAAAGTCGCTTCAAACTTTGATTTAAATCAATTAAATCCATGCCTACAATGTGGCTATGATATCATTTATTTGTTTTACATCAACTTAGCTCATCTCGTTCAAATTAAAAAATATGTAAATTTTCAAATTTTTTTAGGTTCCTGCGCATATAGACGCTCAACCATTTTGCTTAGTAGAAAGAAGTGGTTAAGCTAACATCATTCCGAATCGCAGGAGAGCGAGATGACTACCCCCCTCACCTGGCACGACGTGCTGGCGCAAGAAAAGCAGCAACCCTATTTCACAAATACCCTGGCAACCGTTGCCGAACGGCGAGCAGCCGGTGTAACTGTTTATCCGCCTCAGAAAGATGTGTTCAACGCTTTCAGGTTTACTGAGCTGGGTGATGTGAAAGTCGTGATCCTTGGTCAAGACCCTTACCATGGCCCAGGACAGGCGCATGGGCTAGCCTTTTCTGTGCTTCCCGGTGTTGCAGTGCCGCCATCATTAGCCAATATGTATAAAGAATTACAGACCGATATTGCTGATTTTACGCGGCCAAACCACGGCTATCTGGAAAGCTGGGCGCACCAGGGCGTATTGTTGCTCAATACCGTACTAACTGTTGAAGCAGGCAATGCGCATTCTCATGCGAAATTAGGTTGGGAGACGTTCACGGATAAAGTGATAGCGCTTATCAACGAACACTGTGAAGGTGTGGTCTTTTTGCTGTGGGGTTCGCACGCGCAGAAGAAAGGTAGCTTTATCGATCGCAATCGCCACCATGTTTTACAAGCCCCCCATCCTTCGCCTTTATCAGCACATCGGGGGTTTATGGGCTGCGGTCACTTCTCTAAAACTAATGAGTATCTGACTGAGCGCAACCAGCCAGCGATTAACTGGACGCCTGTATTGCCAGACTAAAGAGACAAAAAAGCCAGCTTTCGCTGGCTTTTTAAAGCAGTCATTAACAAAGCATCACGCTTTGTTTTGACGCCACCATTCAGAGAGCAACACACCGGTTGCTACTGATACGTTCAGGCTTTCAACATTACCAGTACCGGTAATCGCCACGCTCATATCAGCATTTTCGAAGGTTGCATCGGAAACGCCTTCGCGCTCCTGACCTAACACCAGAACCATTTTCTTCGGCAACTCAGCTTTGAAAAGCGGAGTTCCTTTGTGGCTTGATGTCGTGACAATCGCATAACCGGCTTTACGGAATTGCTCCAGGCCGTCTTCGAAAGTCTCGCCGCTGATGGCTTCAACATGCTCCGCACCGCCTTCAGCAGTACGAACAGCAGCACCAGACTCCAGCATTGCCGCATCTTCCACCAGCAAACCTTTCACACCGAAGTGTGCGCAGCTGCGCATAATGCCGCCAAGGTTGTGCGGGTTAGCCACGTTTTCCAGAGCCAGTACACAATCTTCTTCACCAGCTTTAGAAAGCCAGCTATCAACTGTGATACCACGACGCTTTTTAATGATGAAGCAAACGCCACCGTGGTGCTCAGTACCTGATGCTTTCACTAACTCAGCATCATCTACCACATGGTAGGCTTTACGGTTTGCTGCCATCCAACGTAATGCTTCTTTGAAACGCGGAGTCACGCTCTGGACAAACCAGGCGCGTACGATGCAATCAGGGCGGCTCAGGAACAGCGCCTGGCAAGCATTTTCGCCGTAAACACGAGTTTCTTCCGCACGCTGGCGGCGAATCACTTCAGGATCAACAATTGGTCTGCCATTGGCACCCATTTGCTCGCCTGCTTCAACTACTTCTTCTCTTGGCGGTCGTGAAACCGTACGCCACGGGTTATCACCGCGATCGTCACGATCATCACTACGATTCCGATCACGCCCGGCGCCAGGCTTATCATCGCGACGTGGACCACGACGGCCCTCACCCCGTGACGGTGCTGCAGGACGCCCACCACCTTTACCTGTGCGCGGGTTTTGGCTGCGTTTTTCGCTGTCATCGTCACCGCGGACATACATCACTTTGACTTTGCCGCTTTTACCTTTAAATTCGTCGTTCATTCTTCTCTCCACCTGGCTGAGCGCGTGGCGCGCAGATTACCCGATGTGGCACGGCTTAGCCATTAACTTTGGTCAAAAGCCAATAACTATTATATCCATCGAATAAATCACTTGGCTGGTACTCTATTAATCGCCGATAATATTTAACATATAAGAAACATTACTGACGAGTTGACTGTTTTCAGACAACGTATCCTTTAGAGGTTAGCTATGAATACCGTTTGTGCCGCCTGCCAGGCGATTAATCGCATCCCCGATGAGCGTATTGACGACGGTGCGAAATGTGGTCGTTGTGGCCATGAGCTTTTTGATGGCGAAGTGATTAATGCCACCAGTGAAACCCTTGATAAACTGCTGCAAGATGATTTACCCGTAGTTGTGGATTTTTGGGCTCCGTGGTGTGGGCCATGTGTGAACTTTGCGCCAATCTTCGAAGATGTAGCGGAAGAACGCAGTGGAAAAGTACGTTTTGTGAAAGTAAATACAGAAGCAGAACCTGCACTTAGCACACGTTTCCGTATCCGCAGCATTCCGACCATTATGGTGTTCAAAAAAGGTGAAATGGTCGACATGCTAAACGGCGCGATGCCTAAAGCACCGTTTGATAGTTGGCTGAACGAAAACATCTAATTTCACGGGCACGTTTCTTGTGCCCGAATGCCTCATCTACGTTAGAATGGCGTTTTTAAGCTTATTTATCTGATGACTGAAAACGCCGTCCTACGTCTTCGTGCCGAACGCCTGGCGCGTGCAACCCGCCCTTTCCTTGCTCGTGGTAACCGCATCCGCCGTTGTCAACGTTGCTTGCTGCCGCTAAAACAATGCCTGTGCGAAACACTACAGCCGCAGAATGCACGTAGCCGTTTCTGCCTGGTGATGTTCGACACCGAACCGATGAAGCCAAGCAATACTGGGCGACTCATTGCAGATATTTTGCCGGATACAGAAGCTTTTCAGTGGTCACGAACCGAACCATCACAGGCACTGCTCGATTTAGTCAGTTCACCAGACTATCAACCGATGGTCGTATTCCCCGCTTCTTACGCAAGCGCTGGGCGAGAAGTACTGACAATGCCACCTAAAAGTGGGAAACCACCGCTTTTTATCATGCTTGATGGCACCTGGACTGAAGCGCGTAAGATGTTCCGCAAGAGCCCTTATCTGGATAATCTTCCGGTCATTTCAGTGGATTTGAGTATTGTCTCGGCTTACCGACTCCGTGAAGCTCACGCGGACGGGCAATACTGCACAGCAGAAGTCGCAGCAGCATTGCTCGCACTTGCAGACGACGAGCACGCAGCTGTTGGCCTCACAGAACATTTCACGCTTTTTCGCGAGCGATATCTGGCAGGCAAACCCCATCATCAGTCCAGCATCACAGCAGCAGAGACAGAAAGCGTTTAAACTCACTGAGTTAATTCTCAGGGGAGAGAGCTATGAGTCAACGTGGGCTGGAGGCGCTACTGCGCCCCAAATCAATCGCGGTTATCGGGGCTTCTGCAAAAATAGATCGCGCAGGCTACTTAATGATGCGTAATCTCCTGGCTGGAGGCTTTAACGGCCCGGTAATGCCTGTGACACCCAGCCATAAAGCGGTTTGCGGCGTTCTTGCATGGCCAGATATCGCAAGCCTTCCGTTCCCGCCCGATCTTGCCGTCATTTGTACCAACTCAAAACGTAATCTTGAATTACTGCAAGCCTTGGGTGAAAAGGGCTGTAAAGCCTGCATTATCCTCTCCGCTCCGCCTGAGCAACTACCTGAATTATTAGCCTGTGCCACTCAATGGCAAATGCGTTTGCTGGGGCCAAACAGCCTTGGCTTACTTGCGCCGTGGCAAGGACTTAATGCGAGTTTCTCACCCGTACCCATTCAGAAAGGTAAGCTGGCTTTTATTTCTCAATCAGCGGCAGTTTCCAACACAATTCTGGACTGGGCCCAGCAGCGTGAAATGGGCTTCTCATGGTTTATCGCGCTCGGTGACAGTCTGGATATTGATGTTGATGAGTTACTGGATTATCTGGCTCGCGATACCAAAACCAGCGCTATTCTGCTTTATCTCGAACACCTGAGCGATGCCCGACGTTTTGTTTCAGCGGCGCGAAGTGCTTCGCGTAACAAACCGATCCTGGTAATTAAAAGCGGTCGCAGCGCCAAAGCACAAGAACTGCTTAAAACCCATCTGGGGCTTGATGCTGCATGGGATGCAGCCATTCAACGAGCAGGTCTTTTACGCGTTCAGGACACTCATGAGCTGTTCTCGGCGGTAGAAACCCTGAGCCACATGCGGCCACTGCGTGGCGAGCGTTTAATGATAGTCAGCAATGGCGCTGCCCCTGCGGCGCTGGCACTGGATGAGTTATGGCTGCGTAACGGTAAGCTAGCAACGCTGAGTGATGAAGTTCTCAATAAGCTAAAGAGCGCTTTGCCCGTCAGTGTTGAAAGTGGCAATCCACTGGATCTCCGCGACGATGCTACTCCTGAACGTTATTTGCGAGCCATCGAAATATTACTGGATAGCCAGGATTATGATGCCCTGATGATCATCCATGCCCCGAGTGCTGCGGCCCCCGGGACGGTAAGCGCCACCGCGTTAATCGACTTAATCCACAAACATCCTCGCGGCAAATACATCACACTAATAACCAACTGGTGTGGTGAATTTTCCTCTCAGGAAGCCAGACGGTTATTCAGTGATGCAGGCATTCCTACATACCGCACACCTGAGGGCGCGGTAACAGCATTTATGCATATGGTGGAATATCGTCGAAACCAGAAACAGCTGCGTGAGACACCAGCGTTACCTGCCAATCTGAAAGCCAATGCCAGTGAAGCTCATGCCCTGCTGCAACAAGCACTGAACGAAGGAGCCACTTCTCTCGATACCCATGAAGTGCGCCCTATTTTACAAGCGTACGGGCTAAACACTCTGCCAACCTGGATTGCCAGCGACAGTGCAGAAGCCGTGCATATTGCCGAGCAGATTGGGTATCCGGTCGCGTTGAAATTACGCTCCCCTGATATCCCGCATAAATCTGAAGTTCAAGGTGTCATGCTTTACCTGAGAACCGCCACTGAGGTTCAGCAAGCAGCTGATGCGATTATTGATCGAGTTAAAATGACGTGGCCGCAAGCTCGTATCCACGGGTTGTTGGTTCAAAGCATGGCTAACCGTGCCGGTGCCCAGGAGCTGCGCATCGTCGTTGAACATGACCCAGTCTTTGGCCCACTTATTATGCTGGGCGAAGGTGGCGTCGAGTGGCGCCCCGATCAGCAGGCTGTGGTGGCCTTACCACCACTCAATATGAATCTCGCCCGCTACCTCGTTATTCAGGCGATCAAAAGCGGAAAAATACGTGGGCGCAGTGCATTACGCCCGTTAGATGTGCCTGGTATTAGCCAGGTGCTGGTGCAGGTTTCAAACCTGATTGTGGATTGCCCGGAAATCCGCCGTCTGGATATTCATCCGCTTTTAGCCTCCGGTAATGAGTTCACACTCCTGGACGTGACCTTACAGCTCGCTAAATTCGAGGGGGATGCAGAAACTCGGCTGGCAATCCGGCCCTATCCTTACCAGTTGGAAGAAGATGTCATCCTCAAGAATGGTGAACAGTGCCTGTTCCGCCCAATTCTTCCGGAAGATGAACCGTTGCTACAACAGTTTATTTCGCGGGTTACCAAAGAGGATCTCTACTACCGCTACTTCAGTGAGATCAACGAATTTACCCATGAAGATTTAGCCAATATGACCCAGATCGACTACGATCGAGAAATGGCTTTTGTCGCTGTTCGCCAACTGAATGGTGAGAGTGAGATCATCGGTGTTACGCGCGCGATCTCCGATCCCGATAATATTGATGCCGAATTTGCCGTACTTGTGCGTTCTGATTTGAAGGGTTTGGGATTGGGTCGCAGGCTGCTGGAAAAACTGATTGCCTACACGGGTGAGCATGGGCTCCAGAGATTGAATGGCATTACGATGCCGAACAACCGTGGCATGGTCTCATTAGCTCGAAAACTAGGATTTGATGTCGATATACAACTGGAAGATGGCATCGTAAGTCTGACTCTTCCATTGATAAAAAGCATAGATTCGTGAGTAAGGTACTGGAAAACTTACTCACTTTGCGGGTTAGTAGTGGTATTATCAGCAGGTTCTGACGTCTGGATTTTGCAGAAGGCCATCCAATGAATAGAGAAGATACGCACTGTGATGTTGTCTAAATTTAAACGTAATAAACATCAACAACACCTTGCCCAATTGCCGAAGCTTTCTCAGTCAGTTGATGATGTAAAGACCCTTTTCTCCCCAGCGGATTTCCGTGAAGTTCTGCTGCAAAAAATTGCGAGCGCAACTCGCCGCATCTGTATTGTCGCATTGTATCTTGAACAAGATGATGCTGGTAAAGCCGTGTTAACCGCGCTCTACCAGGCAAAACAGCAACGCCCGGAAATAGAAGTGACCGTTCTGGTGGACTGGCATCGCGCGCAGCGAGGCCGTATCGGAGCTGCCGCTACCAACACCAATGCTGACTGGTATCATCGTATGACCGAGGAATATCCCGGCGTAGATATCCCAGTTTACGGCGTGCCAGTGAATACGCGTGAAGCATTGGGCGTTCTGCATTTCAAAGGTTTTATTGTTGATGATTGCGTGATTTACAGCGGCGCCAGTGTGAATGACGTCTATCTGCATCAGCATGATAAATATCGTTATGATCGCTATCAGGTCATCTGTAACCCGCAGCTTTCCGACATCATGTATAACTGGATGCAGGAAAATCTGGTACATGGTCGTGCGGTACATCGCCTGGATAAGCTACACAGGCCAAAAAGCCCGGAGATTAAAAACGATATCCGTCTGTTCCGCCAGGAACTACGAGATGCCAGTTTCCATTTCCAGGGTAATGCAGATAACGAACAACTTGCCGTTACGCCTTTAGTCGGTTTGGGTAAAACCAGTCTGCTCAATAAAACCATCTACCATTTGATGCCGTGTACCGAGCAAAAACTGGTTATCTGTACGCCTTATTTCAACCTGCCTGCTGTGCTGGTACGTAATATTATTCAGCTCTTACGTGAAGGGAAACAGGTTGAGATTATTGTCGGTGATAAAACGGCAAATGATTTTTATATTCCAGAAGATCAACCCTTTAAGATTATCGGCGCCCTGCCTTATCTCTATGAAATTAACCTTCGCCGCTTCCTGAGCCGCTTACAATACTACGTAAACAGCGGGCAGTTGATTGTTCGCCTGTGGAAAGATGACGATAACAGTTACCATCTAAAAGGCATGTGGGTCGATGATGAGTGGATGCTTCTAACGGGTAATAACCTTAATCCAAGAGCGTGGCGTCTGGATCTGGAGAACGCAATTCTGATTCATGATCCTAAACAGGAACTCACTGTCCAGCGTGACCACGAATTGGATCTGATCCGCACACACACTACAGTCGTTCAACATTATCGTGATCTACAGAGTATTGCGGAATATCCCGTTAAGGTGCGTAAGCTTATTCGCCGCCTGCGCCGTATACGTATAGATCGTTTAATCAGTCGTATTCTGTAGTTCATCGCTATACTGAAAAGCCCTGCTTGCAGGGTTTTTTTGTAGCCAGAGGATCATGAATGCTACGTCTTTTACTCCCTTCTGTATTACTTCTCAGCGGTTGCAGCCATATGGCGCAAGATCAATGGTCAGGCCAGGATAAAGCGCAGCACTTTATCGCATCGGCTATTTTATCCGCAGCAGGGAACGAATATGGCCAGCATCAGGGCTGGAGTGACTCCCATAGTGCGAATTTTGGCTTCTTATTTTCGGTAAGTCTTGGGGCCACGAAAGAATTATGGGATAGCCGCGCAACTGGAAGTGGATGGAGCTGGAAAGATTTCACATGGGATGTAGCCGGTGCAGCCACCGGCTATGCAATATGGCAATTCGCTAAATATTAGAGTTTGATGCCCTTCCCTTTGCGGTGTAGCAATAGCGATACCAGAAACGCCAGCGCCCCCATTCCTGAGACATACCAGAAAAATGCAGTCTCCATTCCGATGGATTTAAGTGAGAGTGCAACATATTCAGCCGACCCGCCAAACAAGGCATTTGCAACCGCATACGACAGACCAACACCTAATGCACGCACCTCAGGTGGGAACATCTCGGCTTTCAAAATACCACTTATTGAAGTATAAAAACTGACGATCAGCATCGCGAGAATAACCAGACCGAATGCGGCATAAGGTGAGCTAACGCTTTGTAAAGCAGTCAGAATTGGCACTGTCATCACCGTTGCCAGGCCACCAAAGCAAAGCATCGAATTTCGACGACCTATTTTGTCGGATAACGCACCAAAGAAGGGTTGCACCAACATAAAGATAAATAATGCGAAGGTCATTAATGCACTGGCTGTGTTGGCATGCATACCTGCGGTATTTACCAGGTACTTCTGCATGTAAGTTGTGAAGGTATAGAAGCTTAGCGATCCACCGGCTGTGAACCCGAGCACCATTATAAAGGCTCTGCGATTTTTCCAAAGCCCACCCAGAGTCCCTGCATCTTTGTGTTCCCGGGTCGCTTTATCTGAAGTTTCATCTAATGAACGGCGTAAATAGAGAGCGACAACAGCAAGTACTGCGCCCAGTGCGAAAGGTATCCTCCAGCCCCATTCACGCAACTCTCCGTCACTGAGAACTTGTTGAAGTACAACCACAACGAGTAGCGCTAACAGTTGCCCACCAATGAGTGTTACGTATTGAAAAGACGCATAAAAACCTTTCCGCCCTTCTACTGCAACTTCACTCATATAAGTTGCACTTGTACCGTATTCTCCTCCAACAGATAGCCCCTGAAATAAACGTGCCAGCAACAAAAGTGCCGGTGCCCAAGTGCCAATCGAGGAATAACCAGGCAAACAGGCGATTACCAGAGATCCAAAACACATCATGCAAACAGAGATGAGCATCGAGTTTTTACGCCCGTGCTTGTCGGCAATATAACCAAACAGCCAACCACCAATCGGACGCATTAAAAAACCTGCGGCAAATACCCCGGCAGTTTGTAGAAGTTGTGTTGTGCTATTGCCCGAAGGGAAGAAAATATGTGCAAAGTAGAGGGAACAGAATGAGTAGACATAGAAATCAAACCATTCAACCAGATTCCCTGATGAGGCTCCCACAATTGCCCAAATACGACGGCGTGTATCTGAACCTGTCAGCGTTCCGTTGTCCTGATGTGTTGTTGCTGCTTCAGTCATTTTTTAATCCCCTGTCTTCCTGAATAAGCGTAAAGCCCAAAGATCCAGTAAAGCAGGTGATTATTTAGATGCTATTCAGAGTTGTCTGTTTCAAGGTAGTTGCATCAATAATTGTGAGCAAGCTAATCTTTTTATCTGTAAGTCGGTGAAGTTTCATAAATCACACAAAACAAAAAAGCCCCATGCTTTCGCATGAGGCTTGTTTGTTTATTTGGAGCCTGGCAGTTCCCTACTCTCGCATGGGGAGACCCCACACTACCATCGGCGCTACGGCGTTTCACTTCTGAGTTCGGCAT
>NZ_JAJSOU010000015.1:0-126087 GCF_021282405.1 Buttiauxella cochleicola | reverse complement strand
GAGGTGGCGTATATTACGCTTTCCTCTTTCAGAGTCAAGCGTTTATTTTCGCTTTTCATCTGGCTGACAAGCCGGTTTGTAAGCCGTTGTGCCGTGTCAGTGGAGGCGCAGTATAGGGATTTTCTGGACGCTGACAACCCCTATTTTCAATTTTTATTTCAACCGTCTCTTTTTTATTCAAATTCGCTGCAAACAGCTAGTTTTTCAAGCCTTGGGAAGCCATAACGCTGCAAAACGGGTGCTAATTGAGCAATCTCTGGCGTGAGCCCCATACAGAACGCAATGTTCTCATCTGCAGATAATGCATTTGGAGATTCATGTTCTAAAAGCCATACCGTACGGCGAGCAATTGCAGCGCCTGAATCTATCAACCGAGTTCCTTCCGGCAGAACTTCCAGCAACTCTTCTTCTAATAGAGGGAAATGAGTGCAGCCTAATACAACTGTATCCGGTGGCTCTTTCATTCTTAGCCACGGACGAAGGATCTTACGCAGTTCTTCAAGGTCGACAGGGTGCCCGTGTAACTTGGCCTCTGCTAACTCCACCAGCTCTGCCGAACCGAGCATTTCGATTTTGCATTCTGACGCAAAGCGCGCAACCAGCTCGTGAGTATAAGGACGGCGAACCGTACCGCGAGTCGCCAGCAACCCGACAACACCATTAGTCGTCAGACGCGCAGCAGGTTTAATAGCAGGGACAACGCCTACGACAGGGAAAGCGAATTTTTCACGTAGCGCAGGAAGCGAAACGGTACTCGCCGTATTGCAGGCGATGATGGCGAGTGCGAGCGGGTAACGTTCCTGAACCGCAGTAACAATTTCAACTACGCGCTCAACAATGAACGCTTCGCTTTTCTCGCCGTAGGGAAATGCTACGTTATCGAAAGCATATATATAGTGCAGGTCAGGCAAAAGCTGCCGGACTTCGTCATACACAGAAAGCCCACCGACACCGGAGTCAAAAACCAGTACGGTGGGATGTGTATTAGAAGGTATAGCTGCCAGTGAGGTAGTACTCCCGTCCTGGGGTTTGATAGCCATAAACCGTCTCGTAATCTTTATCGAACAGGTTGGCGATTCTACCACGAACGGTGAGATGAGAGGTTACTGGATATGAAGCTGCAATATCCCATAGGCTCACACCACCCAATTTAACTCGCTCGGAGGTCTGAGTGTCTGGATCATATGAGACGTCATAACGGATACCCAGATAACGGTAAGCAACATTCCAGTCTAGATCCCAAAGCTGCCAATCAAGTTGATACTTCAACTGCTGTTTAGAACGTCGAGCCAGCACTTCATTCGTTTTTGTATTACGCGGGTCAACATAATCATAGGAAATTTGGTGCCCCAGTAGGCCAGTATCAAACTGTGCCGTCGCTTCAACACCTTTGATACGTGCTTCACCAATATTGTAAAAACGATAGGGGTAGGCACTCGCACTATCAATCAAGTTGTCGATATCGTTGCGATATCCCGTCACACGCCAGTTAACCGGACCGGTCAGTCCTTCAAAACCACCTTCCCACTGCTTACTTTCTTCAGGCTTGAGATCCGGGTTGCCGTAACTCGCGCTATGGATTTGACTCATAGTCGCTGCTTTAAAAGCCGTTCCGTAAGAACCAACAACTCGATATCCGTCGATGAACTCCCACGCAGCGCTAGTTTGCCAAGTGCTGTGGTTACCAAAGTTGGAGTTATCATCATTCCGCGCAGCTGCTTCCAGAGTTACTTTGTCAAACTGCTGCATTGCAGAAAAGAACACACCAGTATTGTGCTGTTCGTAGCCGTTGACCAGGTAGCCCGTTCCTGCTTGAGTTTTCTGTTTCTGCCAATCAACTCCCACACCAATATTGCCGTGGCCCACGGAAAATGTATTCAGCCACTGAGCCGTATACTGTTTTACATCATCCATAGTTGCGGAGGGAGAATAGCGGCCTTTACTCGGATCATAGTTCTGGTCTTTACTGCGACCGTAACCTGCGACCAGTTGTGACTGATAACTCCCTTGCTTGTAACGTAACCCAGTATCCCAGCTCTGGCTATAAAGCTGGCGGGTATCTGGCGTGCCATCCACCATAAAATTAGCGTCGTAGTGCTCATAACCGTCATACGCTGTGCGGTTATCATAGCCAAAACCGCGGACAAAACTGCTCAAGCTATCAGTTATATTTTGTTCAACAGAACCAAAAAGTGATTTGCTCATGAAACCGTCATGATCGGGCTGGCGAGGTGCGTCCTGCGCAGCGATATCAAATCCATGCGTATAGGTATAGTTGCCACCCAGAGTGATTTTCGTTTTATCAAATACTTGCTGGAAGGAGCCATCGTAGCTTTGATAACCCTTTGAGCCTATACCTGCTGAAATTTCCCCACCCGGTTCATCTCTACCAGTGATGATATTGATCACACCACCAATTGCATCCGAGCCATACAACGCCGAGCGCGGGCCGCGAATGTATTCAATGCGTTGTACCAACGAGACAGGGATCTGACTTAAATCTGCAACGTTGCTAATGCCAGCATTATTCAATGGAATACCATCGATCAGTACCAGTACATGACGAGATTCAGTACCACGTATAAAAGTAGAAGATGACGTGCCCAATCCCCCGCTTTGCGCAATATCCACACCAGGTAAACGCGACATAACATCAACAAGAGATTTAGCCTGCCACTTGTCGATATCCTCACGCGTTACAATCGAAGTCGGAGCCAGCACCGTATTAACCGGTTGCTGAAAACGATTTGCCGTCACCACCAGGTTTTCTTCGGAATTGCTGTCTTGCGCCCAGCCAGAAAAAGCCGTTACGGACAACGCCGTAAGCAGCGAAAGTTTTTTTAACTTCATTTATATAAGCATCCGCTTTTAAATCAAGGATGCCGCAGACATAACCGATAGCACGCGATAGTTATGCAGATTGCGACGTATACCGGCAGGTCTTCGGGCTTGGAGGCGTTCACTTCTGGATGATGACTTCCCACTTCTATAAGCAGTGTCTGCACCTGGCACTCATCCCGCTCTTCCTTACCGCTGCGCGTCAGCCCCAGAATTACACTGGGTTCCCTTTTATACCCGTCGCTCTTCAAAATGCAGGGGTGTTGGCTACACCCACTCACCCGAATCACTTACTTCAGTAAGCTCATCGGGATTTGCTCGTTTGCCGCCTACCTGCATCTCGAAGTTTCTCGGGTATAACTTATAAAAAGGCCGGAAGCGCTATGCTACGATTTTGTTAATAAGCTTGTCTATAAGCATCAAAATGCAACAGCGCTGGACATCACGAGCCTAATCCCTACAATCGCCGCGTAGTTTGACTTTACTAACAGGTAGCAACTCATGACTCCAGAACATCTCCCGATAGAACTTTACGACGCGCAACTGGCCGAAAAAGTCGCCCGCTTGCAAAGCATGATGGCCCCTTTTGCAGCTCCCGCGCCGGAGGTGTTCCGTTCACCGGTCAGCCATTACCGGATGCGCGCTGAATTCCGCATCTGGCACGATGAAGACGACCTGTACCACATCATGTTTGACCAGGAAACCAAGCAACGTATTCGGGTCAATAGTTTCCCGGCAGCAAGTGCGCTTATCAACGCACTAATGCCGGCAATGCTCGATGGTGTGCGCGATATTCCCGCTCTGCGTTTTAAGCTTTTCCAGATTGATTATCTGACTACCATGAGCAATCAGGCTGTGGTTTCGTTGCTTTATCATCGCAAGTTGGGTGAAGAGTGGCAGCAACACGCTGAAGCATTGCGCGATAATCTGCGTGCTCAGGGTTTCAACGTTCATTTAATTGGCCGTGCTACAAAGACCAAAATCGAGTTAGATCAGGATTTCATCGATGAGCGTTTAACCGTTGCCGGTAAAGAGATGATTTATCGCCAGGTTGAGAACAGTTTTACTCAGCCGAATGCCGCGATGAATGTTCATATGCTGGAATGGGCACTGGATGCAACTCAGGGTTCAAGGGGCGATCTGCTGGAATTGTACTGTGGTAACGGTAACTTCTCGCTGGCACTGGCGCGTAACTTTAACCGCGTACTGGCGACTGAAATCGCCAAGCCATCTGTTGCTGCTGCGCAGTACAACATTGCGGCGAATGAAATTGAAAACGTGCAAATTATCCGTATGGCGGCTGAAGATTTTACTCAGGCGATGAATGGCGTGCGCGAGTTCAGGCGTCTGGAAGGTATCGACCTTAAAAGTTATCAGTGCGAAACCATTTTCGTCGATCCACCGCGTAGCGGCCTGGATGCAGACACAGTGAAGATGGTGCAGGCATACCCACGTATTCTCTATATTTCCTGCAACCCGCAGACCCTATGCGAGAATCTGGAAGTATTAAGCGAAACCCATAATGTTTCGCGCCTGGCGCTCTTCGACCAGTTCCCGTATACGCATCATATGGAATGCGGTGTGTGGCTGACACGCAAATAGCAAAACGGACGCCTCGGCGTCCGTTATTATTTCTGGCTAAGAATACTATTCAGTTACCTGCGCTTTACGGGCGCGAACTTTGAAACCAATCCAGAACAACAATGCGACTGAAAGCACCGCAGGCAAGAAGTTAGAGCCAATCGCCGGATACTCAGCACGCACAACCGCGCTATATAACAAGACACCCAGCACAAAGCACGCCGCAGCAATACTTGGCAGGCCAACTGGCATCGTGCGGTTCAGGTAACGTTGATGCAAACAGTACACCGTCAGCACCAGCGTGATCATCGGGAAAATGGAAAACGGCACAACCGAGCTAAATAGCGCGGCAAACGTTCCGTTAATTGCCAGGCCTGCAATAAACGCCAACCCGAGCGTACCTCTCTCTTGTAACTGTTTCATTGCTCTTCCTTTACTCACTCTTCAGATATTTGAGCTAATGCCACTTTTTCTTGCTCCCGGCGATACCAGTAGTACGCACCTTTTGAAATCATGCGTAACTGAAGTACCAGGCGCTCTTCAAGCTGACGACGCTGATCGGCATCGACGTCCAGCGCTTCGGCACCAGCACTAAAGACAATCGTAACCATCGCTTCTGCCTGCGCTTCAGTAAAACTACGCGGCATGCGATTTTCGAGTTCCAGATAGTCAGCAAGTTCCGCAATAAAGTGCTGAATTTCACGGGCGACAGCGGCACGAAATGCGGCAGACGTTCCAGAACGCTCACGTAACAACAAACGAAATGCGTTGGGATTATTACCGATAAATTCCATAAATGTTGAGACAGAAGTACGAATTACGCTCCCGCCTTTGGCAATTCGCTGGCGAGCCTGGCGCATTAACTGGCGCAGCATCAGGCCGCTTTCATCAACCATCGTTAAACCCAGTTCGTCAACATCACGAAAGTGGCGATAAAACGATGTTGGCGCTATACCAGCCTCACGGGCGACCTCGCGCAAACTCAGGCTGGCAAAACTTCGTTCAGCACTTAACTGGCTAAACGCGGCTTCGACCAGAGAACGCCTGGTTCTTTCTTTTTGTTGCGCTCTTACACCCATCATATTGCCTGAATCTCTTAATAGAACTCGCACTATACCAGAGAATAACTTAACTGGTTTTATACAGGATTGTGAATGATTGTTTACGCGAGCGGCCTCGTGTAACGCAGGAAAAAGCACAAGGATAATTGGGTTATCCCGCTGTTGATGTTACCATTGTGTTGCTTTTATGTATAAGAACAGGTAAGCCTTACCATGTCACACACCTACGATTATGACGCAATAGTAATTGGTTCCGGTCCTGGCGGCGAAGGTGCCGCAATGGGGCTGGTGAAACTCGGAGCAAGGGTAGCCGTTGTTGAGCGCTACCATAACGTGGGTGGCGGTTGCACTCACTGGGGAACCATCCCCTCAAAAGCGCTGCGCCACGCAGTCAGCCGCATTATCGAATTTAACCAAAATCCTTTATATAGCGACCACACACATCTCCTCCGTTCTTCCTTCGCCGATATTCTTAATCACGCTGATAGCGTCATTAACCAACAAACTCGCATGCGCCAGAGCTTTTATGAGCGTAACCGCTGCGAGATGTTGCAGGGCGATGCACGCTTTGTAGATGCACATACTATCTCGCTGGAATGTCACGATGGCTCGGTGGAGATGATCACCGCCGAGAAGTTCATTATTGCTTGCGGCTCGCGCCCTTATCGTCCGCCAGAAGTCGATTTCAGCCATCCGCGTGTGTACGACAGCGATTCCATTCTTAACCTGCATCACGAACCACGCCACGTCATTATTTATGGCGCAGGGGTGATTGGTTGCGAGTATGCGTCGATTTTCCGTGGCATGAACGTCAAGGTTGATTTGATTAATACCCGCGATCGCCTGCTGGCGTTTCTTGATCAAGAGATGTCCGACTCGCTCTCTTACCACTTCTGGAATAGCGGCGTCGTTATTCGCCACAACGAAGAGTTTGAGAACATCGAAGGTGTAGAAGATGGCGTGATTGTGTCGTTAAAATCTGGCAAAAAAGTGAAAGCTGACTGCCTGCTTTATGCGAACGGGCGCACGGGTAATACCGATTCGCTGTCACTGGAAAATGTAGGACTGGAAGCCGATGGCCGTGGTCTGTTGAAGGTCAACAGCATGTACCAGACCGCACAGCCGCATATTTATGCCGTTGGCGATGTGATTGGTTACCCGAGCCTGGCATCGGCGGCTTACGATCAGGGCAGAATCGCGGCCCAAGCCCTGGTGAAAGGTGAAGCAACGGCGCATCTGATTGAAGATATTCCAACCGGTATTTATACCATTCCGGAAATCAGTTCCGTCGGGAAAACCGAACAGCAGTTAACGTCGATGAAGGTACCGTATGAAGTGGGTCGGGCACAGTTCAAGCATCTCGCTCGCGCGCAAATTGTCGGTATGAACGTGGGCACGCTAAAAATTCTCTTCCATCGTGAGACGAAAGAGATTTTAGGGATCCACTGCTTTGGTGAACGCGCGGCAGAAATTATTCACATCGGCCAGGCGATTATGGAGCAGAAAGGTGGTGGTAACACGATTGAGTACTTTGTTAACACCACCTTCAACTACCCGACCATGGCGGAAGCCTATCGGGTAGCGGCTTTAAACGGCTTGAACCGCTTGTTTTAACTCTGGCTCAAAATGGCCATCCATATGTGTACGGATGGCCTCAGCGAGTTGCTCGTAGCGACCACGCAGTGGAGAACCCGGACGATAAACCAGGCCGATAGTACGACGCGGCTCTGGTTTATAACATGGCAGGTAAACCACGCCGTCACGGCAGCGCTCGTTTGGAACTGCCAGCGCAGGTAACAATGTTATCCCACTTCCGGCTGCCACCATGTTACGCAGCGTTTCAAGGCTGGTTGCACGGAAATGCGTGTCTTCTTCAGCGCCCGCTTCAAAGCAGAAACCCAGCGCCTGATCGCGCAGACAGTGCCCGTCTTCCAGCATCAGCAGCTTTTCACCCGCAAGATCCGATAATGGCACGCGATCACGGTCCGCCCACGGGTGGTCCTGGTAAATCGCCAGCATCATTGGCTCATCAAACAGCGGCACTTCAATAAAGGCTTCGCTCTCTTTCACCAAAGCGAGAATCGCACAGTCGAGTTTCCCACTATCAAGCTGCGCTAACAGTTGATGGGTTTGCGCCTCGTGCAGATACATTTCTAGTTTGGGGAAAGTTTTATGCAGCATCGGGATAATCTGCGGCAGCAGATAAGGCCCAACGGTTGGGATCAAGCCAATGTGCAGCGGCCCGGACATCGCCTCGCCCTGCTGGCTCGCCATCTCTTTTAGGACTTTAACTTCTCGCAGCACTGTGCGAGCCTGGTCCACCAGCAACAAACCCGCCTGAGTGAACAACACTTTACGGCTGGTGCGTTCAAGCAACATCACGCCGAGTTCATCTTCAAGTTTACGTATTTGACCGCTCAGTGTTGGCTGACTGACATGGCAGGCATCCGCTGCCCGACGAAAGTGACGATGCTCAGCCAGCGCCACCAGGTATTCTAGATCACGAATATTCATTCTCTATCCTCCGTCGCCATGATAGCCCATGGCGATAGAAATCATAGCAACGAACGATTATCCCTATCAACCATTGATATTGAATAATAGCCATCAACAGCACAAACCATCCATGGATCGCGGTTGTGTTGTAGGAAAACCCCCTGTTCTCCGAACAAAGTACTGAAGCCAACGTGAATCATTTAGCGGACATTATGTCCGCTCTTTTTTTATCCGTTAGATACAAAAAAAGCCCGGCACAAGGCCAGGCTCATTTTATCCTGCAAAACGTTTACACCAGGCGCTGCTTCGCATCGCTAATCGCCAATGCTACCTGCTGAGGAGAAACGCCGCCTTTGGCTGAGCGCTTATCCAGGCATGATTGCAATGACAAAATGGGATAAACATCATCACCGATTGTGGCACTGAATTTCTGCAAATCAGCAAGCGGCAATGCTTCCAGCGCTTTGCCCTGGCGAATCGCTTCTACGACCGCTTCCCCCACAATATGGTGCGCTTCACGGAACGGTACGCCTTTCGCTACCAGGTAATCAGCCAGTTCAGTTGCGTTGGCATAACCCTGCTCGGCAGCTTCTTTGCAGCGCGGGCGTTTAACCTGAATACCATCGAGCACCAACACGGACATATGCAAGCAATCCATCCAGGTATCAAGCGCGTCGAACAGACCTTCTTTGTCTTCCTGCATATCTTTGTTATACGCCAGCGGCAGCCCTTTCAGGGTCATCATCATACCCGTCAGAGCACCCTGCACACGACCACATTTGCCACGGATAAGCTCGAGCGCATCCGGGTTTTTCTTCTGTGGCATCAAGGAAGAGCCAGAGGTCACGCGGTCAGATAACTCAACAAACCCAGCTTCCCCGGTATTGAAGAAAATCAGGTCTTCTGCGAAACGGGACAGGTGAACCATACCGATGGACGCGTCAGAAAGCAGTTCCAGCACATGGTCACGGTCAGAGACGCTATCCAGGCTATTGCGCGTCGCAGATGCAAAACCTAACCAGCCAGCAAGTTGCTCACGGTCGATTTCATAGGCTGTACCAGCCAGTGCGCCGCTGCCCAGCGGGCTAACGTCGAGGCGCTCCAGCGTGCTCTGCAAACGGCTTTCATCACGCGCCAGCATTTCAACGTAAGCCAGGCACCAGTGCGCAAAAGTCACCGGCTGTGCACGTTGCAGGTGCGTATAACCCGGCATGACTGCATCCTGGTTATTCTCAGCGGTTTCAACCAGCGCATGCTGCAGTTGGCGAGTCGCCCCCAACAATTCACTGATTTGCATTTTGCACCACAGTTTAAGGTCAGTGGCGACCTGGTCATTACGGCTACGGCCAGTGTGGAGTTTTTTACCCAGCGCACCGACTTTATCAATCAGTTTGCCTTCCACCCAACTGTGAATATCTTCCGCATCGCTCTCAAGGATCGCTTGCGGATTGGCCTGCACTTCTTCCAACAGGAAATTCAGTGCCTGCTCAAGCTCCTGCTGCTCAGCAACAGTCAGAACACCAACGGTAACCAGCGCTTTGGACCAGGCGACAGAACCCACAATATCTTGCTCAGCCAGTCGGTAATCAAAGCGCAATGAATCATTGAACGATTTGAAACGTTGGTCTGCTGCCTGAGTAAAACGTCCACCCCAAAGTGCCATAGTGATGCTCCATTAAATTATCTTTATTGCTTTTACTTTATAGGGCGGGCACGTTGTTCGTCACCCGCCATCAATTACTGATTATTTCTTTAATTCGTTTAAAGCACGAATACGTGACGACAACGAGAACAGACGGATAAAGCCGCCCGCGTGGCTATGGTCATACACTTCATCTTCGCCGAACGTTGCGAACTCTTCGCTATACAGGCTGTTCGGAGATTTTTTCTGCTTCGCAGTGACATGGCCTTTATACAACTCCAGCACCACTTCGCCGTTAACTTCTTCTGCCAGTGATTCCGCAGATGCCTGCAGAGATTTACGCAGTGGTGCGAACCAGCGACCGTCGTAAACCACGTAAGACATTTCCAGGCCCAACTGCTCGCGCCATTTGAAGCTATCGCGATCCAGAACCAACTGCTCAACACCGCGCAGTGCAGCCATCATGATGGTGCCCCCTGGAGTTTCGTAGCAGCCACGGGATTTAATCCCTACCAGACGGTTTTCTACGATATCAATACGACCGATGCCGTGCTTAGAACCAATCTTGTTCAAGGTTTCCAGGCACTGGAACGGGCTCATCGCTTCGCCGTTAACGGCAACGACTTTGCCTTTTTTAACCGTAACGGTAACTTCTTCAGCCTGATCGGGCGCTTCTTTCGGATCAACCGTCCAGACCCAGCAATCTTTGTTCGGAGCATTCCATGGGCTTTCCAGCACGCCGCCTTCAGTTGAGATGTGCCATGCGTTTTCGTCACGGCTGTAGATTTTCTCAAGGGAAGCGGTAGTCGGAATATCACGCTCTTTCAGGTAATCAAGCAGTGCTTCACGGGAACGCAGGTTCCACTCACGCCATGGCGCAACCACTTTCAGATGTGGTGCAAGTGCCGCCCATGCTGATTCGAAACGCACCTGGTCGTTACCTTTCCCGGTCGCACCGTGGCACAGCGCATCTGCGCCCACTTTATTTGCCACATCAACCAGCGCTTTAGCGATAAGCGGACGCGCCATAGAAGTACCCAGCAAATAGGTGCCTTCGTACAGTGCGCCGGTCTGCAATACCGGGTAAACGTAATCACTGATGAACTCTTCACGCGCATCGACGACGTAGCACTCTGTTGCACCGGAGCGCAGTGCTTTTTGCTCAACGCCTTTCAGGTCTTCACGGTCCTGGCCGATATCCACCACACATGCGACCACTTCACAGCCGCCGTAGTTTTCCTTCAGCCATGGAATAATGGCTGAAGTATCAAGGCCGCCAGAGTATGCGAGAACGATTTTTTTGATGCCGTGATTTTGCATTGTCTTATCCTTCAAAAACTTATTTTTAAACTAGGCCAGAATACGGGTGCCAATGGCGACGCCGTTGAACAAAGAAGGTAACTGTTCCGCATGGCGCCAGGATGCGATATCCACCGGGCGACCCAGCGTGCGTGCTGCATCCAGCGCCGCGTTAACTTTAACTATCATGCCGTCGGTAATAATGCCCTGAGCGATTAACTGCTCAGCTTTCGCCGCCGTCATTTCTGCAATACGTTGACCTTTGCCATCCAGAATACCGCTAACGTCTGACAGCAGAATCAGGTCTGCACCGAGTGTTGCCGCCAGCGCTGTTGCGGCCTGGTCGGCATTCACGTTCATCAACTCACCTTCAGCAGTGACGCCAATAGAGCTGACAATCGGTAGAAAACCAGAATCTAAAAGCGTGGTAATCAGCTTAGCCGAACCCGGTTTTGCAAGCCCCACATGACCCAGTTCTTCATCCAGTTTGGTGACCGTCACACTGTCGCCATCACCGAGGCAAAGACCCACACCATTGATGCCATGCTTTTTCGCCCACGCCAACAACGTTTTGTTCGCCGTACCCGCCAGCGCACCGGTAATAATGTCAATCTGGTCAGCAGGCGTCACACGCAGACCATTTTTCTTAGTCACCGGCAATGAGAGCTTTTTCATCAACTCATCTACCAGGCAACCGCCACCGTGCACAATCACCAGCGGGCGTTGATGGGATTCGCGGTAATTTACAAGCGCGGTAAACAGACGCTCCAGCGCTTCTTCGCTATCAAGCAGTACGCCGCCTAATTTGATAATTAATGGATTCATCATGTCACCCGGCATCAATTAAATAAGAGACTGCGTTTCGGCAAAGCCAAAACGAATATTCAGGCATTGCACAGCCTGAGCTGATGCGCCTTTCAGAAGATTGTCTTCCGTGGCGACGACAATCAGATGCTCACCCTGTACTGCAAAACCGATATCGCAGAATGGTAACCCAACCACATTTTTCAGTGCCGGCACGCCTTTGTCATACAGGCGCACTAACGGTTTATTCTGGTACGCCTGATTAAAAACATCGGCGATTTGTTGCTGCGTCACACCCGCGTTCAGGCGGCAGGTGATGGTTTCCAGAATCCCACGCGGGAAATTGCCCAGGTGAGGTGTGAAAATCACCGGAGTACCAAGATGCGTCGAAATTTCTGGATGATGGCGATGATTAAAAATGCCATACGGTTGCAAGCTGACTTCGCAGAAACTGTTGGAAATCGCGGCCTTACGCCCTGCTCCACTGACCCCACTGGTTGCGTTAATCACTGGCCACTGCGTCAAATCCAGCAACCCGGCATCAATCAGCGGTTTTAACGCCAGTTGCGCCGCAGTCGGATAGCAGCCAGGGACTGAGATCAAACTGGTTTCTTTCAGTTTGTCGCTCTGCCATTCAGCAAGGCCATACACCGCCTGCTCCAGCAGTTCCGGATGTTGATGGGTAAAACCGTAATAGCGCTGATAGAACTCAGCATCGTTAACGCGGAATGCACCAGAAAGGTCGATAACGACACAGCCTTTCGCCAGGAATTGTGGCGCCAGATCGTGGCTCACTTCATGGGCAGTTGCGAGGAACACCACATCGACACCGTCAGTAAATTCGCTGATATCCGACATCGCCTGTAACGGCATGTCGACAATACCTTTTAATTGCGGATGCAATTCAGATATCAATTTTCCTGCGTCATTACTTTGCGCTGAAACCGTCAATGCGGTTATGTTCATATGAGGATGGCGATTCAAATAGTTCACAAGCTCTGCGCCTGCATAACCGCTGGCACCAACAATCAGCGTATTCAACATCTCGGCTGTACACCTTCTTAGGTTGTGTCTGCTAAAGGTGCCAGCTGGTAAGCCATCACCCAACGTATAATTACGTGGTTAAATCCACCGGAACCTGGGGTTCCCTTACGGCAGTTAATATTGTATTTTTATTCAATATAATTGCATGATTATGTATACCAACCCGAGCTAAGGCCTGTCAACAGTGAAGATGAAATTACCTCCTTTTATCGAGATTTACCGCGCGTTGATCGCGACTCCTTCCATCAGCGCCACCGACAGCGCGTTGGATCAGAGCAATGAGTCTTTAATCAATTTATTGGCTGGATGGTTCCGCGACCTGGGCTTCAATGTAGAAGTACAACCGGTTCCTGGTACGCGCAATAAATTCAATATGCTGGCGAGTACCGGAAACGGTGCTGGTGGCTTACTGCTGGCAGGGCATACCGATACGGTGCCGTTTGATGATGGCCGCTGGACACGCGACCCGTTCACGCTGACTGAGCACGAAAACAAGTTGTACGGTCTCGGCACAGCCGATATGAAAGGGTTCTTTGCCTTTATTCTTGATTCATTGCGTGATGTCGATGTGACGAAGCTTAAAAAGCCACTCTATATTCTGGCGACGGCTGATGAAGAAACGACGATGACGGGCGCTCGCTATTTCTCTGAGACCACCCATATTCGCCCGGACTGCGCCATCATTGGTGAACCAACCTCTTTGCAGCCAGTCCGCGCACATAAAGGCCATATCTCTAATGCGATTCGTATTCTTGGCCAGTCCGGCCACTCCAGCGATCCTGCCCGCGGCGTAAATGCTATCGAGCTGATGCACGATGCAATTGGCCATATCATGTCGCTGAAGAACACCCTGAAAGAGCGTTACCATCACGATGCTTTCACCGTGCCGTATCCAACGCTAAACCTCGGTCATATCAGCGGTGGCGATGCAGCCAACCGTATTTGTGCCTGCTGCGAATTGCATATGGATATTCGCCCGCTGCCAGGACTGACGTTAAATGATTTGAATGGTTTGCTGAACGAAGCGCTGGAACCGGTGAGCCAGAAATGGCCGGGTCGCCTGACGATTTCTGAACTGCACCCGCCAATTCCTGGCTATGAATGCGCCAAAGATCATCAGTTGGTGCAAGTGGTTGAGAAATTACTCGGCGCGCAAACGGAAGTGGTGAACTACTGCACCGAAGCGCCATTTATTCAGACTCTTTGCCCGACATTGGTACTTGGCCCTGGTTCCATCAACCAGGCGCACCAGCCGGATGAATACATCGAAACACGTTTTATCGAGCCAACTCGCAAACTGATTACGCAGGTAGTGCATCATTTTTGCTGGCATTGAAAAATAGCGTGTATGGGGGTTTTGCCCCCTTTTTAAGCTACTTTTTAGCGGATCCTCATAAGAAACGCTTATCTACGAAGTTAGTAATTAAATTTCATGAATTAGCGCAATTTATTCGTTTGCTGAAACGATTTCGTAGCAATTGACGAAATCAGACTTACGTGGCTTTATAAAGACGGTGTTGAACCTTCACGGGTGAAATTAAATTACATATTAGATTGGATAGGGTGTCTGGGGTCATATGAACGAACAGTATTCCGCTTTGCGAAGTAATGTCAGTATGCTCGGCAAGTTGCTCGGGGATACCATCAAGGATGCGTTAGGTGAAAACATTCTTGACCGCGTAGAAACAATCCGCAAATTGTCGAAGTCCTCCCGGGCTGGCAATGAAGCTAATCGTCAGGAGCTGCTAACCACATTGCAGAACCTGTCTAACGATGAACTACTCCCTGTAGCCCGTGCATTCAGCCAATTCTTGAATCTGGCCAACACCGCCGAGCAATATCACAGCATTTCAGCCAATGGCGAAGCCGCCAGCAATCCCGAAGTTATCGCTAAGACTCTCCAAAAATTAAAAAACCAGCCGGACCTTAGTGAATCCGCCATTCGTGATGCTGTTGAGTCTTTGTCACTGGAATTAGTGCTGACCGCACACCCAACCGAAATCACCCGTCGCACCCTGATTCACAAACTGGTTGAAGTAAACAGCTGCCTCAAGCAACTCGACCACAGCGACATCGCCGATTACGAGCGTAACCAGATTATGCGCCGTCTGCGCCAACTGGTCGCTCAGGCGTGGCACACCGATGAAATCCGTAAGCACCGTCCTTCCCCTGTAGATGAAGCAAAATGGGGCTTTGCGGTAGTAGAAAACAGCCTGTGGGAAGGGGTTCCAAACTACCTGCGTGAGCTGAACGAGCAACTTGAAGACAATCTGAATTACAAACTGCCGGTCGATTTTGTTCCGGTACGTTTCACTTCATGGATGGGCGGCGACCGCGACGGCAACCCGAACGTAACTGCTGATATTACCCGTCACGTTCTGCTGCTAAGCCGCTGGAAAGCAACCGACCTGTTCCTGCGCGATATTCAGGTACTGATTTCCGAACTGTCGATGGTGGAATGTACGCCAGAGCTGAGTGAACTGGCAGGCCCAGACGCTGCACAAGAACCGTATCGCTGCATTATGAAAGGCATTCGTCAGCAATTGCTGGCGACACAAGCCTGGCTGGAAGCTCGTCTGAAAGGCCAGCGCCTGCCAAAACCAGAAGGTTTACTGACTCAAAACGAACAGCTTTGGGACCCGCTTTATGCGTGTTACCAGTCGCTGCAAGCGTGCGGAATGGGCATTATCGCCAACGGTCAGTTGCTTGATACCCTGCGCCGTGTGAAAAGCTTCGGCGTACCATTAGTGCGCATTGATGTGCGCCAGGAAAGTACTCGTCATACCGAAGCACTCGGCGAAATGACGCGTTACCTGGGCATTGGCGATTACGAAAGCTGGTCTGAAGCCGACAAACAAGCGTTCCTTATCCGCGAACTGAATTCAAAACGCCCTCTGCTGCCACGCCAGTGGGAGCCGAGCGATGACACCCGCGAAGTGCTGGAAACCTGCAAAGTGGTTGCCGAAGCACCTCGTGGTTCTATCGCCGCGTATGTTATCTCCATGGCGAAAACGCCTTCTGACGTGCTGGCCGTTCATCTGCTACTCAAAGAAGCTGGCTGTACTTTCGCTCTGCCGGTTGCACCACTATTTGAAACCCTCGACGACCTCAACAACGCCGATGACGTCATGACTCAGTTGCTGAACATCGACTGGTATCGCGGCTTTATTCAGGGCAAACAGATGGTCATGATTGGCTATTCTGATTCCGCAAAAGATGCAGGCGTGATGGCAGCTTCCTGGGCGCAATACCAGGCTCAGGACGCACTGATCAAAACCTGCGAGAAAGCCGGAATTACCCTGACGCTGTTCCACGGACGTGGTGGTTCTATCGGCCGTGGCGGTGCACCTGCGCACGCAGCTCTGCTTTCTCAACCGCCGGGCAGCCTGAAAGGTGGCCTGCGTGTGACTGAGCAAGGCGAGATGATTCGCTTTAAATACGGTCTGCCGGAAATCACCATCAGCAGCCTGTCGCTCTACACCAGCGCGATTCTGGAAGCCAACCTGTTGCCGCCGCCAGAGCCGAAAAAAGAGTGGAAACATATCATGGAGGATCTGTCAGTGACCTCCTGTGATATGTACCGTGGATATATCCGCGAAAATGAAGACTTCGTGCCCTACTTCCGTTCGGCAACACCAGAGTTGGAACTGGGTAAACTGCCGCTGGGCTCACGCCCTGCGAAGCGTAAACCTAACGGTGGCGTTGAATCCCTGCGTGCCATTCCGTGGATCTTCGCCTGGACGCAGAACCGCCTGATGTTGCCAGCCTGGCTCGGTGCCGGTGCTGCGCTACAAAAAGTGGTCGAAGATGGCAAACAAGATGTGCTGGAAACGATGTGCCGCGACTGGCCATTCTTCTCCACACGCCTCGGCATGCTGGAAATGGTGTTTGCAAAAGCTGACCTGTGGCTTGCGGAATACTACGATCAGCGCCTGGTGAAACCTGAACTGTGGGGCCTGGGCACACAGTTGCGTGACCAACTGGAAGCCGATATCAAAGTGGTACTGGATATCGCCAACGATTCACACCTGATGGCTGACCTGCCATGGATTGCCGAGTCCATCCAGTTGCGTAACATCTATACCGACCCACTGAACGTCTTGCAGGCCGAATTGCTGCATCGTTCACGTCAGTTGGAAGATAAAGGTGAAGAGCCCAATGCGCAGGTAGAACAAGCATTGATGGTGACGATTGCAGGTGTTGCAGCAGGTATGCGTAACACAGGCTAACGACTTCATTCCTCATTCAAACCTCGCTGCGGCGAGGTTTTTTGTTTTTACGCATACGCACTTATCCGGCGTTATGGCACGATGAACATCCCTGTTTAGCCTGGTGTGAACTGTTATGAACTACGATATTAATCAAATCATTTCCCGGCTACTAAACAACACGCCGGGCATTCAACAGGTTTGGCTGGCCGATAACCAGACCCCGCCGCCATCGCTGGCGTATCAGGTTGATTTTCCACGTATAGAGATAATCCTCGATGGCATAGTGGTAGATACTTGCCATGCAGGGCAAACGGTCTGCATGAAAGAACATGATGTGCTCTATATCCCCGCGAAATGCTGGAACAGCCCGCAGTGGAAAACACCGGTCACCACGTTGAATATTTTATTCGGCAAACAGCAATTGGGTTTCAGCGTGATGCACTGGGATGGCGAGAAATTTCACATGCTCGGCAAGCAAAATGTTGCACGCCGCGGCCCGCGGATTGGCTCATTTTTGCTACAGGCACTTAATGAATTGATGATGCAAGCGTACGACCAACAAACCACACGCTTTATTATCAGCAGCATCCTCAGCCACTGCACAGACCTGCTCGGCAGCCAAATCCAGACATCATCACGCAGCCAGGCCTTATTTGAAGCGATACGTGAATACATAGATACCAAATACCCGGAACCCCTAACCCGTGAATCCGTAGCACAGGCATTCTATATTTCACCGAATTATCTCTCGCACCTTTTCCAGAAAACCGGGGCCGTTGGTTTTAACGAATACCTAAATTACACCCGCCTGGAACATGCCAAAACGCTGCTTAAACGTTACGATCTGAAAGTTAAGGAAGTGGCTCACGCCTGCGGATTCATCGACAGTAACTATTTTTGCCGCCTGTTTAGAAAGAATACGGACAGGTCACCGTCTGAATATCGACGCCAATATCATAGCCAGTTGACCGAAAAATCCATCAACTCAGAATGATGTGCGTGTGTTGCGGAGTACCAAAGATTCGTCGCACTGCGGACATCGTTTTTTGCGGCTCCCGAAGGAATGCATTAATACCGGTTTGTACGCAACGGCAATGATTGAAGCGTGTTGCTCCCGCCAGTTCAATATCAGTAATTAGCAATACAACATCGGCTTGCTCAATATCCATTTGGGTCAGTTCGTTTTCAATTCCCAGCGCTCCCTGAGTCTCTATTTTTACTGACCATTTTTCTTGCTGGCAGAGTTTTTCGAGCCGTTCGGCAGCCATATAGGTGTGAGCGACACCGCTAACACATGCCGTTACTGCAACCAGATGTCGAGTCATCCTCACGCTCCTCCACTAAGGCTAGCCACCCATTGTCACACGGAAACCGGCATTTTCTGCCATCTGTTGCAACGGGGCGATATCTGATACGCCAGGTGGCGCAATACCCTCCATATTCCATGACCGACCCAGTAACTGATATTTCGGCTCACCGTACTGATGGAATGGAAGTAAATGAAGATCGGTAAGTTTTAATGGAGCCAGGAACTGCAGGATCTCCACCATATTACCTCTTTCAAGAGTGTAGCCGGGTATCAGCGGGACCCGTGGAATTACATGAATTCCAGACTCCACCAGCATCTTTAGGTTCTTCAGAACCCTGGGCTGGTTGATGTTCAGCACTGATTTTGCCTTTTCACTGTCCATAATCTTCACATCGAACAACACTTCATCACACTGCTTTGCCAGAGCGAGAAGTTTCTCAGGAGCGGCATCACCGGCCGTCTCAATCGCGGTATGAATACCTAACAATTTTAGACGTTTTAAAAATCGCGTAGCAAAAGCCGCCTGCATCAAAACTTCCCCGCCAGAAAGCGTTACTCCACCACCTGAAGAACGGAAGAAAACGTCGTCTTTAAGCACCTCTTTTTCCAACTGAGCCAGAGAGTAATCGCGACCGATTCTTTCCATGGCGCCAGAAGGGCATTTATCTGCATCATTCAGACAGGCTGAGCAATGCAGACACTTTGACAATCGTCTTACGGTTTCAATTTTCCCGGAAATAGACTCCGGGTTAGCGCACCATGGACAGTAATGTGGGCAACCTTTAAAGAAAACTACTGTACGGATTCCATGACCATCATTTAGAGAGTAGCGCTGAATATTGAAGATCCGTGCTTTTATTGCATCGTCTTCAATAACCTCACAGTTGATGCGCTGTTCGGCGGATAATGTCATCCTGAATCTCCTTCGACAGCTCAACAAAGAAGGCGCTGTATCCCGCAACCCGAACTACCAATCCAGCGAAATCCTGCGGGCGTAGTTGAGCCTCACGAAGGGTTTCGGCATTCACGACGTTGAATTGAATATGCTGCAATTTAAGCTTCGTGAACGCGCCAATGAAATCTGCCAGTTTATGAAGCCCAGCATCACCTTCCAGCGTGCTGGGAGTGAATTTGACGTTCAACAACGTACCGTTGGAGAGTAAATAATTATCCAATTTACTGACCGATTTCAGCACCGCCGTTGGCCCCTGACAGTCCTGGCCCAGCATTGGAGATAAACCACCATCAGCCAATTGCTCACCCGCATAACGCCCGTCAGGAGTGGCACCGACGACTGCCCCCAATGGCACATGGGCTGAAACGGTGTAAGAGCCTGGAGTAAAATATCCACCGCGTGGATTACGATACTTCTCGACCTCTTTACAGTAGAAACGCAGCAGATCAGCACTAATGTTGTCTACTTCATCAATATCGTTGCCGTACTTCTCGAAGCGGTTCATCAACCGTGCGCGTATTTTTTCCCCTTCTGGAGTAGCAAAGTTCTCTTTCAATACCGCCAGAAGCTCATCAAAACTTAAGCGTTTCTGTTCAAATACCATGCCATTTAGGGCATGTAGCGAATCACTCAGATTAGCGATACCTATCCCTTGAACACCAGAGAAGTTATAACGGGCACCACCCTCAGTAATGTCTTTACCATGGGAAAGACAATCATCGATAAACGATGAAAGCAGCGGAACAGGCGCCCAATCGCGGTGGCCGATATCACAAATGTTACTGCCCTCAACCATCAGCTTGATGTAGTGGCGGATTTTGTCACGGATTTGCTGCAACAAATTCTGATAATCCAGTTCGCTGTTCCCTTCGTTCTCCAGCAGCACAATTTCCATGACCTTCAAAAGATTGAACATGGCAATATCATGCAAACCGTAGGTTCTCCCAGGAATTGATAGCTCCACACATCCAACAACGGCGTAATCACGAGCATCCTCAAGCGACACTCCCCGATTAAGGAAAGCAGGCACCACAACTTCGTCATTAAAAATTTGTGGAATCCCAGTTCCCAGCCGCACAGTTTCAGCTGTTTTTAGCAAGAAGGGGCGGTCAATCAGTTCATTCACGCGCACCCCAAGATTCGGCTGCGGCAGTTGAATGCTCTGGTAGGCATCCAGACACAAGAAGGAGAGTACATTTACCGCGCTGCGCCCATTTTCTGTCAGACCACCAAGCAAAATGGTGTATCCCGTTGGGAAGCCGGCGAAATAACGGGCGCTACTGGTGGAACGCAGCAGGACGATGTCATTACATTTCACCCACAGCGATTCCAACAGTTCGCGCAGGAATGCTGGACTTTCGCCGCGATTAAGCGACGCCTGATAAAATGGCAGCATGTACTGATCAAATCGGCCAAGCGATAGCGAACTGGCGTTGGATTCGTACTGCAAAATGATATTCATGTACCAAAACAGCTGACATGCCTGCCAGAAATCTTCTGGTCTGGAAGCTGCGTTATGGCGGGAAATCTCGGCGATTTTCTGTAACTCATCGCGACGACAGGTGTCTGTGCATTCTGCAGCCAACGTCTCAGCCAGCTCGGCATAGCGCAAGATATGTCGCTGTGAAGCTTCCAGTAAAATCAATGCCGCTTGATAGAAGTGATTTCTTGGTGCTTGCTGGCAATGCTCTCGCAATTCCACCACCAACTTACCCAACCCATTTTGCAGCAGCCGCGGGTAATCAATAATGATATGCCCCTGCCCTTTATCGGTCTGGTTGACGCTAAAAATTTGCGTTTTTACTGCCGCTTTGACTTCATCCGTCATCTGACTATTGATGAAATCTTTCATTGAGCGTTTTTCCCAGTAAGGATACAGCTGTTCGCGGTAAAGCTCTTTATCCTGCTCACTGATCTCAAAACGGTCTTGTGGGCGAGTCGAAAACTGCTCCAACTCTTTAAGCAGCCAGTAAGGGTCCATCTCCGGTGACATAATTCCGGCACGCGGTTTCACGGTTCGATTACCCGCGATCAACTCATCATCACGAATCGCTATCTGCACATTATCCAGAATGTACGCTGTTGCCTTAGCGCGACGTAACAACACATGTTCACCTTCTGTTGTACGGTGGCTAGCGGTATACAACATGGCGCGTTCCAGCGAAATTTCTCGCGGCTGGGCAAACAGTGCTAATTTCAGGCGTTCGATACGATGAGTCATGATGTGTTCCTTACTGGTCATTCAAAGGCTCAGGCTGTTTGCGCCAGATGGGCTTCAATTTTGCTCATGATGGCATCAGCACGTTTCACCGCATCGCTAATGTTGACACGCACAATGGTTTTACCGGCAAAGCGCTCTTCCATTTTGATGCCAATATCTTTGGTCAAAATCACCATATCAGCACTGGCAACATCTGCGGCACTCAGTTCATTTTCAAGACCAATAGAACCCTGAGTTTCAACTTTCACTTCCCAGCCTTTTGCTTTGGCTGCACTTTCCAGTGCTTCGGCAGCCATATAAGTATGTGCAACACCTGACGGGCAAGCGGTAACAGCAATAATCTTAGTCATGGTTAATTCCTTTTCGGCTCAATCAGTTAATTTCAAAATCCAGATCCAAATCATCTTCCGCTTTCGCTGGCATATCAGTCTGTTTTTTACGGGCAAAGGTTTTCAACAGGTTCACGCTAACTGCCGTGACGACCGCTCCTACCAATAACGCCACGATAAAACCAAGCTTGCCGTCAACAACCGGTAGCACGATTAATCCACCCCAACCTGCGTAGCATTGTGCTCCCATCAACGCAGCGGTAACCGTTCCGCATACAGAACCCAGCATGATGGAAGGAATAACGCGTAATGGGTCAGCAGCAGCGAATGGAATAGCCCCTTCAGTCACACCAACACAGCCCATAACCACCGCCGCTTTACCCGCTTCACGCTCTTCTCCGGTGAAGTTTTTACGATTCATTAGCGTTGCCAGGCCAAGACCCAGAGGTGGAACAGCAATACCGACAGCAGCAATGGCCACTACGCTATACACACCCTGCGCTACGCAAATCAGCATAAAAGCATAAGCAACTTTGTTAACCGGGCCGCCCATATCAAACGCCAACATCAGCCCCATAATCACCGCCAGAACAACGATGCTGCCTTGCTGCATCCCTTGTAACCAATGGGTTAGATTGCTGGTTAATGTACCGACAGGCTCGCCCAGACCCCACATCATGATGCCCGCAGTAATAAAAGTGCCGATAATAGGAATGACAAAGATAGGCATCACCGAGCGCAGTATTTTTGGTACGGGGATTCTCTTGAGATAGAAGACAACAATGCCACCGATGATCCCCGCAATAATCGCCCCGAAGAAACCAGCGCCGAAACTGTTACCGACCCAGGCACCAATCGCACAAGGCGCCAGCGCCGCGCGTTCTGCAATGGAATAACCGATGTAAGCCGCAAGGAAAGGCACCATCAGCGTTAAACCAGCCACGCCAATATCGAATAGTTTTTTCAGGTTGGGATCGTTGAGCGCATCTGGTACCGCGCCTTTGCCATACAGCATGACGGAAACAGCCAGCAAAATACCGCCTGCAACCACGAATGGAATCATATGCGACACGCCTGTCATTAGATGCTGCCGCGTATTTTTGAGGATCTGGACCAACTCTTTCATAAAGCACTCCTGGCCTAAGCGGCTCATGTCCTAAATATTGGGGACACAATAGGCAATCCCGTCGTTGGCAGACAGTGGACAAAAATGCCATTTACTGGATTTTTGTAATGCTTAAGGAAAAATGAGATCCGTCTCAAAAGTTAGAGTTAATGGCCTCACTATTAACTAAGGCTGGTTTTGTGAGATATCTCGCAAATAAAACCAGACAATACATTTGTCCAGCTTTTGACAGTTTTGTCCCGTGGCGACTCCCGATGCAGGGCTCTTATCCTGTAGCCATTGTTTAGAGTTAGCTCAGGAGAACGTCTATGGCACTGGTTATCAATTTTCGTTGTGACTTACCCAACGGGGTACATGCCCGCCCAGCCAGTCATGTTGAAACACTGTGCAATCAGTTTTCTTCGACTGTTGAATGGATTAACTTGCGCACAGAGCGCCGTGGAAATGCCAAGAGTGCATTGGCACTTATTGGTACGGGGACGTTAAAAGGAGACGACTGCCAGTTACTGATCGCAGGCAGTGATGAAGAAGGAGCCTTCAACAGGCTTTCCGTTTTCATGCAGGACGAATTCCCTCACTGTGATGCTCCTCTACCAGAAACGCACAATAGTGAAGCTGCCCCGATTCCTGAATCCCTTGCACGCCTGAATCCCACGCTGTTTCATGCAAATCCGGTTTGTGGCGGAAGTGCCAGTGGCACACTGATACAACTCGCTTCCCTCGATTTAAACAAACTGGGGGAATTACCTGCGGCAGGAAATATAGATGAAGAGCAGGAGAAACTTGAGAGCGGGCTCGAAAAATTACTGAAAACCATCAACCTCCAGTTACTAGGAAATGACGGCACAGCGAGCGCCATTCTTGAGGCTCACCGTTCTTTGGCAAGCGATGCTTCATTGCGCACACTGCTTCTGGAACATGTCCATAATGGTGCCAGCAGTGCCACTGCTGTGGTAAAAACAGCAGAACACTTTTGTAATCAATTTTCCCAGTCAGGCAGTGCTTATCTGGAAGAGCGTGTGCTTGATGTTCGGGATGTCTGTTTTCAACTACTACAACATATCTATGGGGAACAGCGCTTCCCAGCACCTGGCAAGCTTCAGCAAGCCGCTATCTGTTTAGCTGATGAAATTACGCCAAGCCAGTTTCTTGAGCTGGATAAAACCCTACTCAAAGGTCTCCTGTTACGTAGTGGCGGAACCACCTCTCACACTGTCATTCTTGCTCGATCATTTAATATTCCAACTTTGGTGGGCGTTGATATCGACGCACTCACGCCGTGGTTGCAACAAACAGTGCAGATTGACGGTGATCTTGGTTTGGTCGTGGTAAATCTTAGCGAAGCGGTAAAACGCTATTACCAGCAAGAGGCTTATGTGCAGCAAGTCCTGCGCGATCAGCAAAAAGTCTGGCTCAACCAACCAGGACGTACTGCTGATGGTCTTCGTCTGGAAGTGGCAGCAAACATTGCTCATTGCGTTGAATCAGCTCCGGCATTTAATAACGGAGCAGAGGCTGTGGGCCTGTTTCGGACTGAAATGCTCTACATGGACCGCGCTCATGCCCCTTCCGAAGATGAGCTTTACAACATTTATTGTCAGGCGTTGGAAGGTGCAAACGGGCGCAGCATTATTGTGCGCACAATAGATATCGGCGGCGACAAGCCGGTGGATTACCTGAATATTCCTGCAGAAAACAATCCATTCCTCGGCTATCGCGCCGTACGTATTTATCAGGAATACCTGTCACTTTTCCACATTCAGTTACGCTCAATTTTGCGGGCATCTGCACATGGATCGTTAAAAATCATGATCCCGATGATCTCCTCAATGGAAGAGATCTTGTGGATTAAAGATCAACTCGCGGAAGTGAAGCAGTCACTACGTAGCGAACATATCCCATTTGATGAAAAAATCCCCTTAGGCATCATGCTTGAAGTGCCATCGGTAATGTTCATTATCGACCAATGCTGCGAAGAAATTGATTTCTTTAGTATTGGCAGCAACGACCTGACGCAATATCTACTGGCCGTTGACCGGGACAATGCGAAGGTCACCCGTCATTACAACAGCCTGAACCCTGCTTTCTTACGAGCTCTGGATTACGCCGTGCAGGCAGTGCATCGCCAGGGGAAATGGATTGGGCTATGTGGCGAGCTGGGAGCAAAAGGCTCAGTTCTCCCGCTGCTTGTAGGTCTGGGGCTTGATGAAATCAGCATGAGCGCCCCTTCTATACCGGCAACAAAAGCACGTCTGGCTCAACTCGACAGCCGCGCCTGCCGCCAGCTGCTCAATCAGGCTATGGCTTGCCGTACTTCTCTGGAGGTCGAACACCTGTTGGCGCAATTCCGTATGACTCAGCAGGATGCACCGTTGATCACAACTCAGTGCATCTCCCTTGATAACAACTGGGGCAGCAAAGAAGAGGTCATTAAGGGAATGACCGATAACCTACTTATCGCTGGGCGCTGTCGTTACCCACGCAAACTTGAGGCCGATTTATGGGCGCGGGAAGCCGTTTTTTCGACAGGTTTGGGCTTTAGCTTCGCTATTCCGCACAGTAAATCAGAACATATCGAGCAATCGACGATTAGCGTCGCCCGGCTCCCTGCCCCCGTTCAGTGGGGAGACGATGAGGCACAATTTATCATTATGTTGACGCTAAATAAGCATGCGGCAGGCGACCAGCATATGCGAATTTTCTCCCGCCTTGCGCGCCGAATCATGCATGCAGAATTCCGTGACTCCTTGGTAAATGCCACAAATGGCGAAGCCATCGCGGTTCTGCTAGCCCGTGAACTGGAACTGTAACTCACCCAAGAGGAAAAATTGATGGAGCTTTATCTCGATACAGCAAACGTTGCGGAAGTAGAACGTCTGGCGCGAATCTTCCCATTACAGGGAGTGACAACCAATCCGAGTATTATTGCCGCCAATGGCGAATCTATATGGGACATACTGCCGCGCCTGCAAAATGCAGTGGGTAAAGAAGGCCGTCTGTTTGCACAGGTGATGAGCCGCAGCGCGGATGGAATGGTTGCAGAGGCGCAGAAACTCAGAGAGTGCGTTCCAGGTCTGGTGGTAAAAATTCCCGTTACTTTTGAGGGTCTGGCGGCGATTAAGCAGCTAACTGCTTTGGGCATTCCTACGCTGGGAACAGCTGTTTATAGCGCTGCTCAGGGATTGTTAGCTGCTCTCGCCGGAGCTGAGTACGTTGCTCCATATGTTAACCGCGTTGATGCGCAAGGCGGGGATGGCATTCGCATGGTTCAGGAGCTGCAAGCTTTGCTTGAGCTTCACGCTCCTGACAGCAAAGTTCTGGCAGCCAGTTTTAAAACTCCGCGTCAGGCACTGGATTGTTTACTGGCAGGATGCGAATCCATCACGCTTCCCCTTGATGTCGCCCAGCAATTTTTGGCTGCGCCAGCAGTAGAATCGGCTGTGGTGAAGTTTGAAGAAGACTGGCAGAAAGCGTTTGGTCGCCTGAGCCTGTAACGGACACAAAAGGAGGCAGTGAATGGATCGCATAATACAGTCACCGGGTAAGTATATTCAGGGCGCTGAGGTTATTTCCCGCCTCGGCAACTATCTCAAACCACTGGCTGAGCGCTGGTTAGTAGTCGGAGACAAATTTGTCTTAGGGTTTGCCGAGTCCACACTAGAAAAAAGCTTCAAAGATGCCGGACTGGGATTCGAAATCGCACCTTTTGGCGGCGAATGCTCGCAAAATGAGATCGACCGTCTACGTAGCGTAGCTGAGAAAGCACGATGCAGCGCCGTGCTCGGTATCGGCGGCGGTAAAACGCTGGATACCGCCAAAGCACTGGCCCACTTTATGGGCGTGCCGGTTGCCGTAGCGCCTACGATTGCTTCTACTGATGCACCTTGCAGCGCATTGTCCGTGATTTATACCGATGAAGGTGAGTTTGACCGCTACCTGATGCTACCGAACAACCCGAATATGGTGATTGTAGATACTCAAATCGTGGCGAATGCACCGGCACGCCTGTTAGCCGCAGGCATCGGCGATGCGCTGGCCACCTGGTTTGAGGCTCGCGCCTGCTCTCGCAGCGGTGCCACCACCATGGCGGGTGGTAAGTGTACTCAGGCAGCACTTGCGCTGGCTGAGCTTTGCTACAACACGCTGATTGAAGAAGGTGAAAAAGCGATGTTGGCCGCCGAACTGCATGTCGTGACCCCTGCCCTTGAACGCGTGATTGAAGCCAACACATATCTGAGTGGCGTCGGCTTTGAAAGTGGTGGCCTGGCCGCAGCCCATGCGGTGCATAACGGTCTGACGGCAATCCCAGATGCACACCATTACTATCACGGTGAAAAAGTCGCATTTGGTACACTGACACAACTGATGCTGGAAAACGCGCCGGTAGAAGAGATTGAAACGGTCGCAGCACTTTGCCACTCCGTTGGCTTACCGATAACGCTGGCGCAACTGGATATCAAACAGGATGTTCAGGAAAAAATGCGCATCGTGGCAAAGGTGTCTTGTGCGGAAGGTGAAACTATTCACAACATGCCAGGCGGTGTCACTTCCGATCAGATTTACGCAGCACTGCTGGTCGCCGACCAGTACGGGCAACGTTTCTTGCAAGAGTGGGAATAATACCGATAAAAAAATCCCCGCTTTTTTGCGGGGATTTTCACGATTAAAGCAAGCTTACTTCAGATCGAAGCGATCCAGATTCATCACTTTCACCCATGCCGCCACGAAGTCTTTCACAAACTTCTCTTTAGCATCACCGCAGGCATAAACTTCCGCCAGTGCACGCAGCACAGAGTTGGAACCGAAGACCAGATCCGCGCGTGTCGCTGTCTGCTTCACTTCGCCAGTTTGACGGCAGCGGCCTTCAAACAGTTCTGAAGAGTCATCAGTCGCCTTCCATTCCGTGCCCATATCCAGCAGATTGACAAAGAAATCGTTACTGAGCACACCTAAACGCTCGGTGAATACACCATGCTTGCCGCCATCAAAATTCGCACCCAGTACACGCATACCACCAACCAACACGGTGAGTTCCGGTGCGGTCAGCGTTAGTTGCTGTGCTTTATCAATCAGCAGGGATTCTGTTGTCGCCGCATCCACACGAGCACGGTAGTTACGGAACCCATCGGCTGCAGGCTCCATCAGGTTGAACATCTCGATATCGGTCTGATCCTGGCTGGCATCAACACGCCCAGGAATAAACGGCACGCGAACGCTGATACCAGCCGCTTCCGCCGCCTGTTCAACACCCACAACACCCGCCAGCACGATGATATCGGCCAGCGACGCTTTACTAGACGCTTTCTGAATGGCTTCCAGCGCAGGCAATGCACGAACCGCTAAAGCATTCACATCCCAGTTGCGCTGAGGTGCCAGTGCCAGGCGCGCACCATTGGCTCCGCCACGTTTATCGCCGCCACGGAAAGTCGACGCCGACGCCCAGGCTACAGAAATCAATTCACTGACAGAAAGGCCAGAATGGGCAATTTCTGCTTTCAGGTGATCAATATCAGCAGGCGTTGGGCTGAATGTCGCTTTCGGCAACGGGTCCTGCCAAATCAGTTCTTCTTTTGGCACTTCCGGGCCGATGTAACGCGCAATTGGCCCCATATCGCGGTGGGTCAATTTGAACCATGCGCGAGCAAAAGCTTCATTGAAAGCTTGTGGATCATTGAGGAAGCGACGGGAAATTTTCTCGAATTCCGGATCGAAACGCAGCGTCAGGTCGGTGACCAACATTGTCGGTTTACGTTTTTTCGATGGATCAAACGGATCGGGAATAATTTCAGGTGCATCGACCGCTTCAAACTGAATTGCACCAGCAGGGCTGCGTGTCTGTACCCATTCAAATTTGAACAAGTTCTCGAAGAAGTAATTACTCCACTGGGTTGGCGTTTGTGACCAGACAACTTCCAGGCCAGATGTAATTGCATCAGCACCTGCACCACTGCCGTAGCTGCTCGTCCAGCCTAAGCCTTGGGCTTCAATCGGTGCAGCTTCTGGATCAACACCCACATGGGTTGCCTCCGCCGCACCATGGGTTTTGCCCAACGTATGACCGCCAGCGATAAGCGCTACAGTCTCTTCGTCGTTCATCCCCATATTGCCGAAAGTAGCACGAATGGCAGCAGCGGCAGAGAGTGGTTCACCGCTGGCGTTTGGCCCTTCAGGGTTAACATAAATCAGCCCCATCTCGGTCGCGGCCAATGGACGTTTAGCAAGTGCCTCCGGGTCGCGATGTTCCAACCAGGCTTTTTCATTACCCCAGTTCACATCCAGATCTGGCTCCCAAACATCTTCACGTCCGGCACCAAAACCAAAGGTGCGGAAGCCGGAGTTTTCCAGCGCTACGTTCCCCGCCAGTATAAACAGGTCAGCCCAGGATATTTTCTGGCCGTATTTCTGTTTGATAGGCCATAGCAGGCGGCGAGCTTTATCAAGGCTTACGTTATCTGGCCAGGAGTTAAGTGGAGCAAAGCGTTGCTGACCACGACCTGCGCCACCACGTCCGTCCAGGGAACGGTAAGTGCCGGCACCATGCCAGGCCATACGAATAAATAGCCCGGCGTAGCTGCCCCAATCGGCAGGCCACCATGGCTGGGAATCAGTTAGTAATGCTTTTAGGTCGCCTTTCAGCGCGGAATAATCGAGTTTGCTGAATTCTTTGCGGTAATCAAAATCTTCGCCGAGGGGGTTAGAGCGGTTTGAATGCTGATTGAGGAGATCAACACGGAGTTGTTTCGGCCACCAGTCCCGCGTGCTTGTTCCGGCTCCTGCACTCACATCATGACTGCCCTGATGAAACGGGCACTTCCCTGCGGACAACGTATTATGATCGTTTTCGTTTGTGCTCATCTTCCTGCTCCCTTCACTATTTTAATACCAGGATATACAGCTCTGCAGATAAGTTATAGATGAAAAAAACTACAGATTTGATAGTTATTTCCTGCTGGCTAATGAGCAACATAGCAAAAGTCTTCCGAAGAAACGTCGACAGCAACATAAACTTTCAAAACTTAACATTAGAAATGAAAGGGGTATTTGGAGGAGGAGTGGAACCAGGAAGGGATGTAACGGCCCTTGCGGGCCATTGATTGCATTAAACTAACGGGCGAACACCCAGCGTGTGGCAAATTGCGTAGCTCATTTCAGCACGATTAAGCGTATAGAAATGGAAGTCTTTCACGCCTTCGCGGCTGAGGATTTTCACCATATCCATCGCAATATTGGCACCGACCATTTTGCGAGTTTCTGCGTCGTTATCCAGCCCTTCAAACATTTGTGCCATCCAGTGCGGAACACGCACGTTGGTCATGGTCGCGAACTTATGCGCCTGTTTGTAGTTACTCACTGGCAAAATGCCTGGCACGATTTCGACATCGATACCCGCAGCGGCGCAACGGTCACGGAAGCGCAGGTAACTTTCCACATCGAAGAAGAACTGTGTGATTGCGCGGTTTGCACCAGCATCAATCTTGCGCTTCAGGTTAATCAAATCAGCCTGTGCACTTTTCGCTTCCGGGTGAACTTCCGGGTAAGCAGCAACGGAAATATCAAAGTCACCGACATCTTTAAGCAGTGTGACCAGATCAGAAGCATACATATCTGGCTTGCCACCACCTGGAGGTAAGTCACCGCGCAGAGCGACGATATGACGGATACCGCTATTCCAGTAATCCTGCGCAATAGTACGTAACTCATCGGGAGTGGCATCAATACAAGTCAGATGCGGCGCAGCTTCCAGACCTGTACGGTCTTTAATACCTTTGATGATGCTATGGGTACGGTCACGCTCACCGGAGTTTGCGCCGTAAGTTACGGAGACAAATTTAGGTTTCAGGCTACTCAGTCGATCAATTGAGCTCCACAGGGTCTGTTCCATTTCACTGGTGCGCGGCGGGAAAAACTCAAAGGAAACGTTAATTTGCCCGGCGACTTCGGCCAGACTCTGATTTAGTGCTTCCCGCTGGTTGGCGTGAAAAAAGCTCATACCCTTACCTCATTAATCGCATTTTATTATGTGATGTTGTGTTTTGTTGCTATCCAGACGTTTAGACGTCCAGATAGCAAGATGAAGGAAAAGCATGATTCCGTCAACTGAAAATTCAACACAATAAATGAGGAATTCTCACCAAAATTGAATTTTCCTCATGTTCGATTAAAAAGAATAAAAAAAGGCCAGCAATAGCTGGCCTCGATATTTTTGTGTTTCAGCGAGTTATAGCAATTGCGCCAGGCGATTGAGATCCGACTGGATAGCGCCAGCTGTTACGTCACGACCAGCACCTGGCCCACGGATAACCAGCGGGTTATCGCGATACCAACGGCTTTCGATAGCGAACACGTTGTCGCACGGTAGCAGCGAAGCCAGTGGATGCTCGGTGCGCACAGCTTCCACACCGACACGCGCTTTACCATTCGCATCGAAACGCGCGACATAACGCAGAACCAGACCCATTTCCTGAGCCGCTTCAAAACGCTGAAGCATTTGGTCATTCAACTCATCACCATTTTCAAAGAAATGATCAATTGAGCCCGTTTCACTACCGTTAGTAACCAGCGACTCAACACGAACCTGGTCCGGCTCGATGTCGTAACCCGCTTCGCGAGCAAGGATCACCAGTTTGCGCATCACGTCTTTCCCGGAGAGATCGACGCGTGGATCGGGTTCCGTTAGCCCTTGCTGCCAGGCCTGGTCCACCAGCTCGGTAAATGGCACGGTGCCATCGAATTGCAGGAACAGCCATGAAAGCGTACCGGAGAAAATACCGCTGATAGCCAGAATGGAGTCGCCGCTCTCGCGTAGATCACGAACGGTATGGTTTACCGGCAAGCCAGCGCCCACGGTGGCGTTATACAGCCAGTGGCGACCTGTTTTGGTAAAAGCATTACGAATTTCACGGTACTTCTGGCCATTACTGGCGCCCGCAAGTTTATTGGCGCTGATAACGTGGAAACCGTGGCTGGCAAAATCGAGGTATTGATCGGCCAGTTGTTCACTCGCAGTCACATCCAGAACCACCAAATCATCATAAGGATGCGCGCGCATCCATTGGAATAGTGATTCTTCATCTTGCTCGACGGCTTCGTCGTTAAAGAAAGCGAGAGCACGGCTGGCATCCAGACCTTCATAATTCAACAAGCTGCGGCTGCTATCTACAACACCTGAAAGCACGAATTCAAAACCGGTTCGTGCAGAGATAGTTTCTTGCTCGCGGGCAAACAGCTCCAGCCAGCGTGAACCAATGTTCCCTTTGCCGAACAGAACCAGACCAATACGTTTTTCAGCACGGAACAGTGACTTATGCAGACCCTTAATCAGGTTTTCTGTCGGACCAACACGCAGTACCGCAACCAGGCTGATACCATCTTCGGACTGCCAGATAAACTCAACAGGCTGATCTTTCAGTTGCTGCCAGAAACGATGGCTGTGTAGTGGGTTTCGGCAAACGCCCGCACCAACCATTGCCACCAGCGCTAAGCCTTCACGCAGACGTAATTCGCCCGGAAGAGCGGCTTCCTGAAGAGTTTGTAGTGCGCTGCCAGCAACTTCTGAGGTGTAGCAAAGCTGAAGCAGGTTACGGTCAGGATGAACGCCAATCGACAACGGGCGGATCTGGGCGCGGTTTAACAGGGTATCCAGCTCTTTGTGAGCCAGCTTGAAATCTTGCTGTGGAGCAACCTGAAGTTCGATCAGGCAAACATCATCGTGGCTGGTAACGATTCGTGCACCAGTACCAGAAGCCAACACACGTTCGATACGAGTTGACCCTTGTTCTGGTGAATAGCTACAACGCAGTTGCAGATCGATATCGCTACCGGAAACAGGCTGCAAAGTACGAGCGTGCAGCACTGGGGCGGCAAGACGGGCCAGTTCGCTGGCTTCATCCAGACGCAGCAGCGGCAGCAAGCAAGCATCTTTCACTTTACGTGGGTCAGCGCTGTAAACCCCGGCAACGTCACTCCAGATCGTCACGCGGGAAACCCCAGCCAGTGCACCAATTTGTGTTGCGGAATAGTCAGAACCGTTGCGGCCCAGCAGAACCGTTTCGCCCGCGTCGTTACGGCAGATAAAACCGGTAACAACGAGGCGTTTGTTCGGGTGCTGCGCCATCAGCTCTTGCAGCAGCGGCCAGGATAAACCTTCATTAACTTGTGGCTGGGCTGCACGTTCTGCACGCATAAATTCGCGTGCATCCAACCATGCAGCCGGGTGACCTAACTGATTCAGCACCGCAGACATCAGGCGCGCAGACCAAATTTCACCATGGCCTACAACTTCGGAATATACTGCGTCGGTCATTTTGCCATCCAGCAAACCCGCCAGACGCTCAAGATCGTGAATAAATTGACCGATTAAAGCATCAGCAACATCAGGCGTAACCAGGCCACTAATCAACTCGCTCTGATAACGGCGCAGTGCTTGCTGAACCTGATGGGCAGAAAGGCGATCGCTTTGGCTTAATTTTAACCAGTTAATCAACTGGTTAGTTGTGCTACCCGCAGCGGAAACAACCATCATGTCGCCAGGTTTTGAATACTCGGCCATGATCCCCGCAACGCGCAGATAGCACTTCACATCTGCCAGACTACTGCCACCAAATTTATGCAGCTGACGACCCGACGCCCCTGCTGGTGCTGAAACACTCATGCTTACCCCTCGGCTGCAACCCGGAACGCATTTTCCAGGTCAGCAATTAAATCTTCGCTATCTTCAATGCCAGTCGAAATACGCAACAAGGTTTCAGAGATCCCCGCTGCAGCACGCGCTTCTGGCGCCATGCCCGCGTGGGTCATCGTCGCCGCGTGTGAAATCAAACTTTCTACTCCACCCAGCGATTCTGCCAGTGTGAAGAGAGTCAGGCTACTCAGGAAACGACGCAGCGTTTGCTCGTCGCCATTAAATTCAAAACTTAGCATCGCGCCAAAACCTTTTTGCTGACGAGCAGCAATTTCATGGCCCTGGTTTTCAGGCAGCGAAGGATGATACAGCTTTTTCACCAGCGGCTGAGTTTGCAGGAAATCAACAATCGCCTGTGCATTGCGTTGTGCCACTTCCATACGTGGTGAAAGCGTGCGCAAACCGCGCAATAGCAAATAACTATCAAAAGCACCGCCAGTCACGCCAATGTTATTTGCCCACCAGGCAAGCTCAGTGACAGTTTCGGCATCTTTCGCAATCACGACACCCGCAACAACATCTGAGTGACCATTCAGGTATTTAGTACATGAGTGCAGAACTAAATCCGCACCCAATGCCAGCGGGTTTTGCAAAGCCGGGCTCAAGAAGGTGTTATCCACCACACTAATTGCCCCTACTTCACGCGCGGCGGCGCAGATTTTCGCAATATCTACCACTCGTAACAAGGGATTACTTGGGCTTTCGACCAGCACGAGTTTTGGTTTTTCGTTAAGTGCCGCAGTTAAAGCCGCTTCATCTCCTTGATCGACAAACAAAACGCGATATGCGCCGCGCTTTGCCAGGCTATCAAACAAACGGTAGCTACCGCCGTAACAGTCATGCGGAGCCACTAACAGGTCTCCAGGCTTAAGGTAAACGGTGGTTACCAGATGGATTGCCGACATACCGGTATTCGTCAGCACTGCGCCCGCTCCGCCTTCCAGCTCTGCCAGTGCGCGCTGAACAACATCACGCGTAGGATTGCCACGACGCGAATAGTCATGCGCGCGCGGTTCGTTAAACCCGGTGAAATTATAAGTACTGGAGAGATGGATTGGCGGTACAACGCAGCCGTATTGCTCGTCATCGTTCAAACCGCTACGTACTGCGATAGTTGCCTGTTTGCGCGTCATGGCTCTCGAATCCTTGCTGGTCGAATAAAGGTCAGGTACCAGAGTAAACACTGCCGAGTTAGACGTCAATACATCTGGACATCTAAACTTCTTTGCGTATAGATTGAGCAAACACGCAATAGCCGTTAAAATTATACGCTTTAGGGTGATAGCGTCGCAGACCGCGAATCAATAAACGCTTACACTACGACCAGATAATCGCTTCTGCCGCGCATATTACCGGTGGAGGCCTAAATACATTGATTAAGAGGATTAAGTATCTCATGGCTGAATGGAGCGGCGAATATATCAGCCCTTACGCTGAGCACGGGAAGAAGAGTGAGCAAGTAAAAAAAATTACGGTGTCCATTCCTCTGAAGGTGTTAAAAATCCTCACCGATGAGCGTACCCGTCGCCAGGTGAATAACCTGCGTCACGCAACAAACAGTGAGCTCCTGTGTGAAGCATTCCTACATGCGTTTACCGGCCAGCCACTGCCAAATGATGCAGATCTGCGCAAAGAGCGTAGTGATGAAATTCCTGAAGCGGCGAAAGTGATTATGCGCGAGCTGGGGATCGATCCAGAGACGTGGGAATACTAATTACAGGAATTATCCTTATTCCCTATAGCATTCGAGTCGTAGGTAGGCGGCAAGGGAGCAAATCCCCGGGAGCTTACTGAAATAAGTGACTGGGGTGAGTGAGTGCAGCCAACACCCCTACGGCTTGAATGATGACGGGAATAACAAAAAAGGCGCCGTTAGGCGCCTTTCTCTTACTACCGTGCAGCGAATTACTTCTTCGCGCCTGGAACGCTGAAACGCTTGTTGAAGCGGTCAACGCGGCCACCGGTAGCAACATCACGCTGCTTGCCAGTGTAGAACGGGTGGCATTCGCCACAAACGTCCAGGTTCAGATCATGACCCACGGTAGAGCGAATCTTGATAGAATTACCGCAAGAGCAGTTTGCAGTAACTTCTGCGTAGTTCGGGTGAATATTCTTTTTCATGGAAAACCTCAGTATAAGGCCGCGTCGCTCTTCCAGCCCTAACGCCAGACACCACGCGAAGTTGATAGATTAGGTTTTTTGATACCAAAAACTGCGCATCAAAGGCGGCGAATCATACAGAACCCCGCCAGCGTATGCAAACTGATCCGCATTTTCTGGAACACACAGTGTACACTATCTCGTCATTTTTATCAGTTCGGAAATATTAATGCCTGTCGCCCACGTTGCTTTACCGGTTCCCCTTGCCCGTACTTTTGACTATCTCATTCCCGCTGGAATGCAGGTGGCATTAGGCTGTCGCGTCACGGTGCCGTTTGGTAAACGCCAGGCTGTCGGGATCGTTGTCTCGGTTAGCGAGCACAGCGAATTGCCGCTAAAAGATCTAAAACCGGTGGCAGACGTTCTGGATGGCGCTTCGTTGTTTCCAGATTCGCTATGGCGCGTTCTGCTGTGGGCGGCCGAGTATTATCATCATCCCATCGGCGATGTGCTTTTCCATGCGCTGCCTGGTTTGCTGCGCGAAGGAAAACCCGCGCACCACGCGCCGTTGTGGTACTGGTTTGCCACCGAAGAAGGCAAAGCGGTTGATCTCAACAGCCTGAAACGCGCCCCTAAACAACAACAAGCGCTGGCAGCGGTACGGCAAAATATCATCTGGCGTCACCAGGTGAGCGAAATGGAAATCAGCGAGCCTGGGTTACAAGCGCTGCGGGCCAAAGGTTTATGTGACCTGAAAAGTGCCGCCCCTGCGACGACGGACTGGCGCGATAGCTATTCCGTTGAAGGCGAGCGTTTACGCCTGAACACCGAGCAGGCCACCGCCATTGGGGCCATTCATAGTTCTGTCGACAATTTCGCCGTCTGGCTGCTGGCGGGGATTACCGGCTCGGGCAAAACGGAAGTTTATCTTAGCGTGTTGGAAAACGTGCTGGCACAAGGCAAACAAGCGCTGGTTCTGGTACCTGAAATTGGCCTGACGCCGCAAACCATCGCCCGTTTCCGTGAGCGTTTTAACGCGCCGGTCGAAGTGCTGCACTCCGGACTTAATGACAGTGAACGTCTTGCTGTGTGGTTAAAAGCCCGCAGCGGCGAAGCCGCGATTGTGATTGGCACCCGCTCGTCTCTGTTCACACCGTTTTGCCGACTTGGCGTCATTGTTATAGATGAAGAGCACGACAGCTCTTACAAGCAGCATGAAGGCTGGCGTTATCACGCTCGTGATTTAGCCGTGTACCGCGCACATGCGGAAGATATTCCCATCATCCTCGGCTCAGCAACCCCCGCCCTTGAAACATTGCACAATGTTCAACTGGGGAAATATCGCCAGCTACGCCTGACAAAACGCGCCGGTAATGCGCGCCCGGCAACACAGCAAGTGGTGGACTTAAAAGGCCAGCCACTGAAATCCGGCCTGGCGCCTGCGCTTATCAAAAAAATTGGCCAGCATCTTAAAGCTGACAACCAGGTGATCCTGTTTCTTAACCGCCGCGGGTTTGCTCCCGCTCTGCTGTGCCATGAATGCGGCTGGATAGCGGAGTGCCCGCGCTGCGACCACTACTACACCTATCATCAGGGCCAGCGTCATTTACGTTGCCACCATTGCGACAGCCAAAGAGCGATTCCCCAGCAATGTCCGCATTGTGGTTCCACCAACCTGGTTCCGGTTGGTATGGGAACAGAGCAGCTTGAGCACAGCCTTGAGCCTGAATTTCCGGGTGTGCCGATTTCGCGTATTGACCGCGACACCACCAGCCGTAAAGGCGCGCTTGAGCAGCAACTGGCGGAAGTCCATCGCGGCGGTGCTCGGATTCTGATTGGTACGCAGATGCTCGCAAAAGGGCATCACTTCCCGGATGTGACTCTGGTGGCTTTGCTGGATGTTGATGGCGCACTATTTTCTGCCGATTTCCGTGCAGCGGAGCGTTTTGCACAGCTTTATGTCCAGGTGTCTGGCCGCGCAGGGCGCGCCGGTAAACAAGGCGAAGTTATGCTGCAAACTCACCATCCTGACCATCCTTTATTACAAACGCTGCTCACCAAAGGTTATGACGACTTCGCAAGCCAGGCACTGAAAGAGCGCCAGACGGTGTTCTTACCACCGTTTACCAGCCACATCATGTTCCGTGCAGAAGACCAAAATAACCATCAGGCGCCGCTCTTCTTGCAGCAGTTACGAAACCTGCTTGAGTCCAGCCCGTTACGAGATGATCAGCTCTGGGTTATGGGTCCGGTGCCATGCTTACAGCCTAAACGCGGTGGGCGTTTCCGTTGGCAAATTCTGCTGCAACACCCTTCGCGCGCACGCCTGCAACGACTGGTCAGTCATTCGTTGAAGCTGGTCAATACTTTACCGGAATCACGCAAAGTGAAGTGGACGCTGGATGTTGATCCAATTGACGGCTAGCACAAAGTCCTGTGGTTATGCGAAGCGGATCGAAAATTTCAACAACCATCACACTTTTAATGAAATAACTGTAACCAACGAACATCAATTTCTGCTAAGAATGTGGACATGGTCAGACACCACGGACGTTGTCAGCACCTGTACAGTGCACGCGAGGAGAAGAAGTTGAAGCCGAAGAATCAGGTTGCCAATGCAACCATGAAAGATGTTGCCGTTCAAGCGAAAGTCTCAACTGCAACGGTGTCCAGGGCATTAATGAACCCGGACAAAGTATCGCAAAGTACTCGTAATCGTGTGGAACAAGCGGCAATAGCCGTAGGTTATTTACCCCACTCCCTGGGGCGAAATTTAAAGCGTAATGAATCACGCACCATTCTGGTTATTGTCCCGGATATCTGCGACCCCTTCTTTAGCGAAATCATCCGCGGTATCGAAGTGACGGCTGCGGACCAGGGCTACCTGGTGCTGATTGGCGATTGCGCCCACCAAAATCAGCAGGAAAAAACCTTCATTAATCTGATTATCACCAAGCAGATTGATGGCATGTTGTTGCTAGGCTCACGCCTTCCCTTTGATGCCAGTATTGAAGAACAACGCAATTTGCCGCCGATGGTAATGGCAAACGAATTTGCTCCTGAGCTGGAATTGCCTACGGTTCATATCGATAACCTGACTGCAGCGTTTAACGCCGTTTATTATTTACAGCAGCTCGGCCATCAAAAAATTGCCTGTATTGCTGGCCCGGAAGAGATGCCGCTTTGTCACTATCGCTTGCAGGGGTATGTCCAGGCATTACGTCGTACGGGGGCAGTAATCGATCCGCACTACATTGCGCGTGGTAACTTCACTTATGAAGCCGGTGCCGCTGCATTGTCGCAGCTGATGGCACTACCCAATCCGCCGACTGCGGTGTTCTGCCATAGCGATGTGATGGCGCTGGGCGCACTGTCTCAGGCCAAGCGAAATGGCTTACGAGTGCCGGAAGACTTATCGATTATGGGCTTTGATGACATCGCACTTTCACAGTTCTGTGACCCACCGCTCACCACCGTAGCGCAACCCCGTTTTGATATCGGGAGGGAAGCTATGCTGTTGTTATTGGATCAACTTAACGGGCACACCGTGAGTAGTGGTTCGCGTTTGCTGGACTGTGAACTCATTGAACGAGGCTCCACCAGCGCACCTGGCAGTAGAAAATGACCCGCTTTAGGACACTGGATTCTGGTCAAAGGGATATCCATTAAGTAACATGGCGGGCTGATAAACGAATAAAATATAGCGAATCAATAGTGGCACAACGAGATTATGTACGCCGCGGGCAATCGGCAGGTACGCGGCGTAAGAAAAGTAACACCCGCAGCAAGCAACGCAGCCTACCATCTGTCTCGCCGACAATGGTCGCAATTGCGGCCGCCGTTCTGGTGACCTTTATTGGTGCTCTCTACTTCATTACTCATCATAAAAAAGATGAAAGCGAAACCCTGCCTGGCCACAAAGTCACAGGAAATGGTCTGCCACCTAAACCGGAAGAGCGCTGGCGTTATATCAAAGAACTGGAAAATCGCCAGACGGGTGTGCGTGCCCCAACCGAACCTTCTGCCGGTGGTGAAGTGCAGAATAAAGATCAGCTCACCAGCGAACAGCGCCAGTTACTGGAACAGATGCAGGCCGATATGCGCCAGCAACCTACTCAGTTGAACGAAGTACCGTGGAATGAGCAAACGCCAGAACAGCGTCAGAGCACCTTACAGCGCCAAAAAATTATTCAGCAGCAAACGCAACAGCAGCAGTTCACCGCTCAACAAGTTGCCCCACAACCGCGTGCCGTTCAGCAGCAGTCGCAGCCTGTAACACAGCCACGTACCGTGCAGCAGCAACCGCGTACAACGACATCAAACGCGCAGCCTTATCAGGATTTGTTGCAAACGCCGCCGCATAATACTCAGCAGCGTGCAGCACAGCCTGAGACGCAGCCGAAAGCAGCGCCGATTACCCGTGAAGAAGTAGTCAAACAGGCTCCGGCACCTCAGGATAAGCCAAAGGATGAGAAACGCTGGATGGTACAGTGTGGCTCCTTCAAGGGTGCCGAACAGGCAGAAACTGTCCGTGCACAGCTTGCTTTCGAAGGTTTTGATTCACGCATCACGACCAACAATGGCTGGAACCGAGTCGTCATTGGCCCAATCAAGGGCAAAGAGAAAGCTGACGGTACGATCAATCAGCTGAAGATGGCAGGCCACTCTAACTGTATCCGTCTTGGCGCTGGGGGTTGAAACCCCCAAAATCCCCCCCATCTATAATTGCATTCAGCCCCAAATAGGTTTGGGGCACATATTTGTACCCGAAATAATTCAGATTGCAGGTAGGCGGCAAGGGAGCAAATTCCCAGGAGCTTACTTGAGTAAGTGACTGGGGTTTGTGAGTACAGCCAACACCCCTGCAATTTGAAGAATGAAGGGTATAGCTGATGCAATAAGGGGTCTGCTCGTGACAACAATAGTAAGTGTGCGCCGTAACGGCCATGTCGTAATCGGTGGTGATGGTCAGGCCACGCTCGGCAACACCGTAATGAAAGGCAACGTCAAAAAAGTACGTCGTTTGTATAACGATAAAGTGATTGCTGGTTTTGCTGGCGGTACTGCGGATGCCTTTACCCTTTTCGAACTGTTTGAGCGCAAGCTAGAAATGCACCAGGGCCACCTGGTGAAAGCTGCGGTTGAACTGGCAAAAGACTGGCGTACCGATCGTATGCTGCGCAAACTCGAAGCGCTGCTTGCCGTCGCCGATGAAAATTCATCTCTTATCATCACCGGTAATGGTGACGTTATTCAGCCAGAAGATGACCTGATTGCAATTGGTTCCGGTGGCCCGTATGCCCAGGCAGCGGCACGTGCCCTTCTTGAAAATACCGAACTGGGTGCTCGTGACATCGTAGAGAAATCGCTGGGGATTGCCGGTGATATCTGCATCTACACCAACCATTTCCACACTATTGAAGAATTAGCGTCTAAGGCGTAAGGAATCCCCATGTCTGAAATGACTCCACGCGAAATTGTCAGCGAACTGAACAAACACATCATTGGCCAGGACAATGCCAAGCGTTCCGTGGCGATTGCGCTGCGTAACCGCTGGCGCCGTATGCAGCTTGATGAAGAGCTGCGTCATGAAGTTACGCCAAAAAACATTCTGATGATCGGCCCAACTGGCGTGGGTAAAACCGAAATCGCCCGTCGTCTGGCAAAACTGGCCAACGCACCGTTCATCAAAGTCGAAGCCACCAAATTCACCGAAGTGGGTTATGTTGGTAAAGAAGTTGATTCTATCATCCGCGATTTGACCGATTCTGCGATGAAAATGGTTCGCCTGCAATCCATCGAGAAAAACCGCTACCGTGCCGAAGAAATGGCCGAAGAGCGCATTCTTGATGTGCTGATCCCTCCTGCTAAGAACAACTGGGGTCAAAACGAAACGGCACCTGAGCCATCTACAGCGCGTCAGTCTTTCCGTAAAAAATTGCGTGAAGGCCAGTTAGACGATAAAGAAATTGAAATCGATCTGGCTGCGGCACCGATGGGCGTTGAGATCATGGCTCCTCCTGGCATGGAAGAAATGACCAGCCAGTTGCAGTCTATGTTCCAGAACCTGGGCGGCCAGAAGCAAAAACCACGCAAGCTGAAAATCAAAGAGGCGATGAAACTTCTGATTGAAGAAGAAGCCGCGAAGCTTGTGAACCCGGAAGAGCTGAAGCAAGACGCCATTGATGCTGTCGAGCAACACGGCATCGTGTTTATTGATGAGATCGACAAAATCTGTAAGCGTGGTGGCAACAGTTCCGGCCCGGACGTTTCCCGTGAAGGCGTTCAGCGTGACTTACTGCCGCTGGTTGAAGGCTGCACCGTTTCGACTAAACACGGTATGGTCAAAACTGACCACATCCTGTTTATCGCATCTGGCGCATTCCAGGTCGCAAGTCCGTCAGACCTGATCCCAGAATTGCAGGGTCGTCTGCCAATTCGTGTGGAACTTCAGGCACTGACTGTTGAAGATTTCGAGCGCATTCTGACTGAGCCAAACGCGTCTATCACCGTGCAGTACAAAGCGCTGCTAGGCACCGAAGGCGTGAATATCGACTTTACCGAAGACGGTATTCGCCGCATTGCTCAGGCCGCATGGCAAGTGAACGAGTCCACCGAAAACATCGGGGCGCGTCGTCTGCACACTGTGTTAGAACGCCTGGTTGAAGATATCTCTTACGATGCCAGCGAAATGAACGGCCAATCCATCCTGATTGACGGCGAATATGTCAGCAAACATCTGGATGAGTTGGTAGCAGATGAAGACTTGAGCCGTTTTATCCTATAATCCCGCTCAACGTATTTTCTTCATTTGAAATGGAGGGCTTATGCCCTCCATTTTTTTATATCTAACAGAGAGAACTATGAGCGAATCGCACTCTGTAAGCACGACTCAAGCCTGGCTTGAAAGCTTGCGCCCACGCACATTACCACTGGCATTTGCCTCTATCGTCTGTGGATCCGCGCTGGCTTTCTGGCAAGGCGTGTTCAACCCCGCTATTGCATTGCTGGCACTGCTGACTGCCGGGTTACTACAAATCCTCTCAAACCTGGCGAATGACTACGGTGATGCGGTAAAAGGCAGCGACAAAGAAGACAGAATCGGGCCATTGCGCGGCATGCAAAAAGGCGTGATTACCCAGGCGCAGATGAAAAAGGCGCTGATTATCACAGTGGTATTAATCTGCGTTTCTGGCCTGGCGCTGGTCGCGGTTGCTTGCCGTACGCTGGCAGATTTTCTCGGTTTCCTGGTGCTCGGTTTGCTGGCTATCATCGCGGCTATTACTTACACCGTCGGAACTCGTCCGTATGGTTACATGGGGCTTGGGGACATTTCAGTACTGGTCTTCTTTGGTTGGTTAAGTGTGGCTGGTACCTGGTATCTGCAGGCTCACGCTCTAGCACCGTTAGTGTTTTTACCCGCGACAGCTTGCGGATTACTGGCAACAGCTGTGCTGAACATCAATAACTTGCGCGATATCGACAGCGACCGTGAGAACGGTAAAAACACGCTGGCTGTGCGCCTGGGCCCAGTGCTTGCCCGTCGCTATCATGCTTGCCTGTTAATGGGGGCGCTGGCGTGCCTGGCGGTATTTAACCTGGTGTGGCTGCAAAGCCTCTGGGGATGGCTGTTTGTGCTTGCAGCACCACTACTGATTAAGCAGGCTCGTTTCGTACTGCGTGAGATGGAACCGGTCGCCATGCGCCCAATGCTCGAACGAACTGTTAAAGCTGCATTGCTGACTAACTTGTTGTTTGCGGTAGGAGTTGTGCTCAGTACGGTGTCGTTTTAGCTGACAAATATCAATTAACAATTGATGATTTTGCCAACAGTTGGGATTAAGCGATATACTGACAACTCATGCAGCAACAGAACCTTAATCCTATGAAATATGATACTTCCGAGCTTTGCGACATCTATCAGGAAGATGTCAACGTCGTTGAACCGCTGTTTTCCAACTTCGGTGGGCGGTCGTCCTTTGGCGGGCAAATCATCACGGTGAAATGTTTCGAGGACAACGGATTGTTGTATGATCTGCTCGAACAAAATGGCCGTGGCCGAGTGCTGGTAATCGATGGTGGCGGCTCTGTTCGCCGTGCTTTGATTGATGCAGAACTTGCCCGTCTGGCGACTCAAAATGAGTGGGAAGGCATCGTCGTATACGGTGCTGTACGCCAGGTCGATGACCTGGAAGAACTGGATATTGGTATTCAGGCAATTGCCGCCATTCCGGTAGGTTCAGCAGGAGTTGGCATTGGCGAAAGTGATGTGCGCGTTAACTTTGGTGGCGTGACCTTCTTCTCCGGTGACCATCTTTATGCAGATAACACCGGCATCATCCTTTCCGAAGATCCCCTCGATATTGAATAACCCAATCGAATAACAAAACGGGCGCCCTAAGGCGCCCGTTCTTTTTCTGGTCGAATAAATCGATACCCTAAATAATTCAAGTTGCAGGACAAAAGGCTTCAGCCTTTTGAACAGCGCTTGCGCTGGCCCCACCGGGGCGAGGCTCTGCCGAGTAACGCGGCAATTGAGTGAATTCCCAGGAGCTTACTAAAGTAAGTAACTGGGGTGAACGAAAGCAGCCAACGCCCCTGCAGCTTGAGTAGGACGGGTATTACACTTCTTCCATCTTACCCAGCAGGGCATGCAGACGATCCTGCCAAACGTGCTGCTGTTCTTTCAGAGAATTGTTTTCGCGCACTAGTTCTTCATGGTTGCTCTGAGACTGCTGAACTTGCTGAGACAAATTATTGTTGGTCTCTTTCAGCTCTTCAATTTCCATTTGCAGCAGGGTAATGGTATCAATCGCCTGCTGTACTTTTGCTTCCAGTTTCTCAAACACTTCAAATGACATTTCTGAACCTCTTCTGAATTGCAAGGCGTTGATGGATTTCTAAATCCCCGTCCCGGATGTTCCCCGATGACACCTTATGAATATATGCGCTCCACGCAGCGTGTCTCGATTGTAAGTAGCGTGAGTAGCCGTGTCCAGCGAGTTCAAGCGCTCTTTGCATAACATAACGTTTTTCAGCATATGCCGAATGACCATGAGCGCTAAAATCACTATTTGTTAACCCATTGATTACTTCCATGAGCGTTTGCGTTGTCTTTTCTGGGTGATAATGCGCACACTTCAGCGCGAAATCGCTCATTTTTATGACGAACAACACAAATTTAAAGTTCGATATTTCTCGTTTATGTTCGTTAACGATAAATTAACACTATGCCTACATGGCACCTGCGCGGCAGGGAAGCCCGAACAAACAATAATCATTAATTTTGCCTTCAGGACCCTACTATGAGTCAGACAGCTCCATCAACCTTGAAAGGTCAGTGCATCGCCGAGTTCATGGGTACCGCGTTGTTGATTTTCTTTGGTGTCGGATGTGTCGCCGCCTTAAAAGTCGCGGGCGCAAGCTTCGGGCAGTGGGAAATCAGTATCATCTGGGGTTTGGGAGTAGCGATGGCTATCTACCTGACTGCAGGAGTTTCCGGTGCACATCTTAACCCGGCGGTGACTATCGCACTTTGCCTGTTCGCCTGCTTCGATAAACGTAAAGTGGTGCCGTTTATTCTTTCGCAAGTTGCAGGTGCGTTCTGTGCCGCAGCTTTGGTCTATGGCCTGTATTACAATTTATTCCTGGATTACGAGCAGACGCACCACATGGTACGCGGCAGTGTGGAAAGCCTGGATTTGGCAGGTATCTTCTCAACCTACCCTAACCCACACATCAATCTGGTGCAGGCGTTTGCCGTAGAGATGGTGATCACAGCCATTCTGATGGGCGTTATTCTGGCGCTGACTGACGATGGCAATGGCATCCCGCGTGGCCCATTAGCACCATTGCTGATTGGCTTACTGATTGCGGTAATCGGTGCTTCAATGGGGCCGTTGACCGGATTTGCGATGAATCCAGCACGTGACTTTGGCCCGAAACTTTTCGCCTGGTTAGCTGGCTGGGGCGACGTCGCCTTCACCGGTGGCCGCGATATTCCTTACTTCCTGGTGCCAGTATTTGGCCCGATTGTAGGCGCGGCGTTAGGTGCCTTTGGTTACCGTAAACTGATTGGCCACCATTTACCTTGTGATGTTTGTGTTGAAGATGAAGAAAAATCTAGCGCATCCACACAACAAAATGCTTCTTTGTAAGACTGACTTCAGGACAAAATTATGACCCACGAAAAAAAATATATTGTCGCACTCGATCAGGGTACAACCAGCTCCCGCGCCGTCGTCCTGGATCATGATGCCAACGTTGTTAGCGTTGCACAGCGCGAGTTTCAGCAAATCTATCCAAAAGCAGGATGGGTTGAACATGACCCAATGGAGATCTGGGCAACACAAAGCTCCACACTTGTAGAAGTGCTGGCTAAAGCCGATATTAACTCAGACCAAATCGCCGCAATTGGTATCACTAACCAGCGTGAAACCGCGATTGTCTGGGAAAAAGAGACCGGCAAACCAATTTATAACGCCATCGTGTGGCAGTGCCGTCGTACCGCTGAAATCTGCGAGAAACTTAAACGTGACGGCCTGGAAGAGTACATCAAATCCAACACAGGCCTGGTTGTTGACCCGTACTTCTCCGGCACCAAAGTGAAGTGGATTCTTGACCATGTTGAAGGTTCACGTGAGCGTGCTCGCCGTGGTGAACTGCTGTTCGGTACTGTCGATACCTGGCTTATCTGGAAAATGACACAAGGGCGCGTGCACGTTACTGACTACACCAACGCCTCCCGTACCATGTTGTTTAACATCCACGATCTCACCTGGGATGACCGCATGCTCGAAGCGCTGGATATCCCACGTGAGATGCTGCCAGAAGTGCGTAAATCCTCCGAAGTTTACGGTCAGACTAACATCGGTGGTAAAGGCGGTACGCGTATTCCTATCGCTGGGATCGCCGGTGACCAGCAGGCGGCACTCTTCGGCCAGCTGTGTGTAAAAGAAGGGATGGCGAAAAACACCTACGGCACCGGCTGCTTTATGTTGATGAACACCGGTACTCAGGCGGTTAAATCTACTCATGGCTTGCTGACCACTATTGCTTGCGGCCCACGCGGTGAAGTGAACTATGCGCTGGAAGGTGCGGTATTCATGGGCGGCGCCTCTATCCAGTGGCTACGCGATGAGATGAAACTGATTAGCGACGCGACTGATTCCGAGTACTTCGCAACGAAAGTGAAAGACACCAACGGAGTATATGTCGTCCCTGCGTTTACCGGTCTGGGCGCTCCTTACTGGGACCCGTATGCCCGTGGCGCAATCTTCGGTCTGACTCGTGGCGTCAATGCAAACCATATTATCCGCGCAACACTTGAATCCATCGCTTACCAAACGCGTGATGTGCTGGAAGCGATGCAGGCTGACGCTGATATTCGCCTGCACGCTCTGCGCGTAGACGGCGGAGCTGTCGCAAATAACTTCCTGATGCAATTCCAGGCGGATATTTTAGGCACCCGCGTTGAGCGCCCGGAAGTGCGTGAAGTCACAGCGTTAGGTGCTGCTTATCTTGCAGGCCTGGCCGTTGGTTTCTGGCAGAATCTGGATGAAGTAAGCGAGAAAGCAGTTATCGAGAAAGAGTTCCGTCCGGGTATCGAAACAACCGAACGTAACGTCCGTTACGCTGGCTGGAAAAAAGCCGTTAAGCGTGCACTTGCGTGGGAAGACCACGACGAAAGTTAATTGCCTCCCCCTTCCCCTCTCCATGCCGAGAGGGGATCCCCCCTCCCCGCCTGTGCTAAACTCGGTCGCAATTCTGCTTCTTAAATGAGTGTGTGATGAGACGAGAACTTGCGATTGAATTTTCCCGCGTAACCGAAGCTGCAGCACTGGCTGGTTATAAATGGTTGGGCCGTGGCGATAAAAATACGGCGGATGGCGCAGCCGTTCACGCCATGCGTATCATGCTTAATCAGGTCAATATTGACGGCCAGATTGTGATTGGTGAAGGGGAAATCGACGAAGCACCGATGCTCTACATTGGCGAAAAAGTCGGGACCGGACAGGGCGACGCTGTAGATATCGCCGTTGACCCGATTGAAGGCACTCGCATGACGGCAATGGGCCAGGCCAACGCGCTGGCCGTTTTAGCAGTTGGCGATAAAGGCAGTTTCCTGAACGCACCTGACATGTACATGGAAAAACTGATTGTTGGCCCTGGTGCTAAAGGCATTATCGACCTCAATCTGCCGTTGGCTGAAAACCTCTATAACATTGCTGTTGCACTCAACAAACCACTGAGTGAACTCACTGTGACCATTCTCGCCAAACCGCGCCACGACGCCACCATTGCTGAACTGCAAAAACTTGGCGTGCGTGTTTTCGCCATCCCTGATGGTGATGTTGCGGCATCCATTCTGACCTGCATGCCAGATAGCGAAGTCGATGTGATGTACGGTATCGGCGGCGCACCTGAGGGCGTGATTTCCGCAGCAGTTATTCGCGCGTTGGATGGCGACATGCAAGGCCGCCTGTTGGCCCGTCACCACGTCAAAGGCGATAGCGAAGAAAACCGTGTAATGGGTGAGAAAGAGCTTGAGCGCTGCAAAGCGATGGGCATTGAAGCGGGTGTGGTATTGAAACTCGACGATATGGCGCGTAACGACAACGTGATTTTCTCCGCGACCGGTATCACCAAAGGTGATTTGCTGGACGGCATTACCCGTAAAGGGAATATGGCGACCACTGAAACACTGCTGATTCGTGGTAAATCGCGCACCATTCGCCGCATCAAATCTATTCACTATCTCGACCGCAAAGATCCAGACGTACAAACACATATTCTGTAAGACTGCCGTTTGTCTGAATGAGCTTTCCAGCTTTAACCGGCTGGAAATCTCACAGTTTTCTGGTGAAGATAGGGCAATAGACACAGAGGGGAATGAACATCATGGCGGAATGGGTCAAAGGTAAAGTCATCCAGATTGAAAACTGGACGGACGCTCTATTTAGTCTCACTGTGCATGCGCCTGTCGCCCCTTTCACCGCCGGGCAATTCACCAAGCTTGGGATGGAAATTGATGGCGAACGCGTGCAGCGCGCCTATTCCTACGTCAACGCGCCGAGCGACCCTAATCTTGAGTTTTATCTAGTCACGGTGCCTGAGGGCAAACTCAGCCCACGCCTGCATGCTCTGCAACCCGGTGACGAAATTATGCTGGTGAGCGAAGCCGCGGGGTTCTTTGTCCTGGATGAAGTCCCGGACTGTCAGACTTTATGGATGTTGGCGACAGGTACCGCATTAGGCCCCTATCTTTCGATTTTGCAGGAAGGCAAAGACCTGGATCGTTTCGAGAATATCGTTTTGCTGCATGCCGTGCGTTATGCGCAGGATTTGAGTTATTTGCCATTGATGCAAAAACTTCAGCAGCAATACGAAGGGAAATTGCGGATTCAGACCGTGGTGAGCCGGGAATCAATTCCGGGTTCATTGACCGGACGCGTGCCTGCACTTATCGAGAGCGGTGAACTGGAAGCGGCTGTAGGTCTGCCGATGAATACCGAAACTAGCCATGTGATGTTGTGCGGCAACCCGCAGATGGTACGTGATACGCAGCAGCTGCTGAAAGATACCCGGCAGATGACCAAACATTTGCGCCGCCGACCGGGCCATATGACAGCTGAACACTACTGGTAGTGTTAGCGGTACTTCACTTCGCTTGTATCTTTACCAAAGCGATTCTCACCCTGGGTGCCAACAAATGCACCCAGGTCCATAATGACCATCACCAGAATCAAGGTTGGGATAAAACGCCCAAGTCCCCACTGCGCTAATGTGCCGAATGTTTCCCAATTTCCGGCAAGCAACAGCCATGCCGGAATAAACAGTAGCGCCCACCAGCCTTTCTTATTGCGATCGTGCAGACGTTTCACAATCACAGCGGCAGTCGGAATCAAAGAACCCGATAAGAAGAAACCGGCGGTGGAATAAGGCATAATTTCAGCACCCGCGAGGGTGAAGAGAATGATCAGCGCGACTAACCAAACGCCAATCCAAATCCAGAAGTCACGGCGTCCAATACGTCCGTTAAAAGAGAACAGCCATTGCTGTATGGTCATGGTAAGGTCCATTTTATTGTTTAGCGCCGTAGTGTACCCTGGCTATGCCGGGTTTTGACAAGCCAACGGAATGCCGATTTAATCGGGAAGCAGAATTCACAGGAGAATTTGTCAATGAGACATCTGTTTGCAGCTCTGGCTTTACTGATGCTACCCGCTGCGGTGGTTTGGGCCGACCCGCCTTCAGATTCCGCCTCACCACTGCAAGCCGCTCCATATTTACTGGCGGGTGCACCAACATTTGATATGAACATTACGCAGTTTCGGGAAAAATTCACCGCAGAAAACCCGTCTTTGCCGATCAATGAATTCCGCGCTATCGACTCCAGCGCCGATGAAGTAAACCTGATGCGTGCTGCCAGCAAAATAAACGAAAATCTCTACGCATCTACGGCACTTGAGCGCGGTACGTTGAAAATAAAGTCGATGCAGATAACGTGGTTGCCGATTCAGGGCCCGGAGCAAAAAGCGGCGCGAGCGAAAGCTTCTGAATACATGTCAGCGCTGATTCGCACTTTTACCCCGTCGCTTTCAAAACCGCAAAGCGTGGCAAAACTCACCAAATTACTCAGCGATGGAAAGAACAAACGTTATTACGCGCAAACTGATGGCGCTATTCGCTATGTTGTTGCGGATAACGGTGAAAAGGGGCTTACCTTCGCAGTTGAACCGATTAAGCTGACGCTATCTGAGACACTGAACAACGGCGAATAAATGACAAAAAGCAAAGCCTTTCGCTTGTTGAGTCTCTATACTGTTTCACAGACCATGCTGCCTGAACGGCAGCGATTCTTTTATTAGTTTGACCTTGTGGAGAATTAAGATGCGACATCCTTTGGTGATGGGTAACTGGAAACTGAACGGCAGCAAGCACATGGTACACGAGCTGATTGCTGGCTTACGCAAAGAACTGGCTGGCGTTGCTGGCTGTGGCGTTGCTATCGCTCCTCCAACAATGTACCTGGATCTGGCTAAACACGCCGCTTCTGGCAGCCACATCATTCTTGGTGCTCAGAACGTTGACCTGAACCTGTCTGGTGCATTCACTGGCGAAGTTTCCGCAGAAATGCTGAAAGATGTTGGTGCTAAATACATCATCATCGGTCACTCAGAGCGTCGTACTTACCACGCAGAGTCTGACGAACTGATCGCTAAAAAATTCGCTATCCTGAAAGAAGTTGGCCTGATCCCAGTACTGTGCATCGGTGAAACTGAAGCAGAAAACGAAGCGGGCAAAACTGAAGAAGTTTGCGCACGTCAAATTGACGCAGTTCTGAAAACTCAGGGTGCTGCGGCATTCGAAGGCGTTGTAATCGCTTACGAACCAGTATGGGCAATCGGTACTGGCAAATCTGCAACTCCAGCGCAGGCTCAGGCAGTTCACAAATTCATTCGTGACCACATTGCTAAAGCTGATGCGAAAGTTGCTGAACAAGTGATCATCCAGTACGGCGGTTCCGTAAACGACAAAAATGCTGCAGAGCTGTTTGCTCAGCCGGACATCGATGGTGCCCTGGTTGGCGGCGCATCTCTGAAAGCTGACGCTTTCGCCGTTATCGTTAAAGCTGCTGCAAAAGCGAAACAAGCGTAAGTATTCTCGCTTAGAAATATTAAGGCTCTGCTCCGGCAGGGCCTTTATTTTTTCAGCAATCCGCAATCGTGATCTTGTATTTGCTCCGCAGATGCGAGGTTCAAACGCAGTAAGTTCCGCTCTGTCGCCAAAACGACCCAATCCCCGTCAGCCAGTTTCGCCATCGCCAGACTGTAACGCCCCATATGTTCGCGAGTCTGGGGAACCTGGTTTGCCAGCATGATGAACGGGCCACGTTGCGAAAACTCCGCCGCACTCACTTTTCTGGCGATGTACTGGTTTCCCGCCAGTGATTCCGGAAACGCCTGCCATTGGTTGCTCAGCGTATTTGCATACTGATTCAACTGCCCACGCACATCTGCCCGCAGACAAGAAATATGAATATGAAGCTGGTTTTGAGTTCGCCCGCTTGTGGAATTAATCGTGAGCGAAATTACATCATCAGGCACATGCGACCCCCGGCGAACACTCATCATTTCGCGCTGCTGCCACGCCAGCCAGAAGAAATTGGGGGTTTGCGCCTGCAATAGTTCAGGGCTTTCCATCCCTTTCATTTTCGCGGTAGGCATCAGCAAATATTGAAGCGGGCCATGAATATCTTTCAGCAACACGTATCCAGAAGTTAATTCCACTTTGGCGCAGGGTTCAGGGTTTTGGTTTTTTTGCTGATTGGGAACGCATTGCTGGCTGACGATACGCCAGAGCGCATCAGGGTGATGCAGATATTGCCGCAGACTAAACCAGGCGATAGCGGCAACAATCAACAGGAATATAGTGACAACTACCGTGCGTCGACACCGCAGCATTGAAACCTCAGGGGCTGGAGAGAGTTGCTCAGCGTAACGCAAACGGCGGGAACTCAAAAGCAAAACGGCCCCAAACGGGGCCGTCTTTAAACTTAACGCTGACTAATCTGATCGAAGGTTCCACCGTTTGAGAAGTGTTCTTTCTGCGCTTTGGTCCAGCCACCAAACTCTTCATCAATAGTGAACAATTTAAGTTTCGGGAAGGCATTCTCATACTTCTTCGCGACTTCAGGATTGCGTGGGCGATAGTAATTTTTCGCGGCAATTTCCTGGCCTTCTGATGAGTAGAGATACTTCAGGTAAGCTGCAGCAACTTCCTGCGTTCCTTTCTTCGCCACCACTTTATCGACTACTGATACGGTGGGCTCGGCAAGAATAGACTCACTCGGAGTGACAATTTCAAACTTGTCTTTACCCAACTCATTGGTCGCCAGCAATGCTTCGTTTTCCCAGGCAATCAACACATCACCAATATTACGCTCAACGAAGGTATTGGTTGAACCACGCGCGCCAGAATCCAGCACTTCAACGTTCTTATACAGTGCCTTCACGAAATCCTGAGCTTTGGCCTGGTCGTTGTTGTTGTGATGCAGGGCATATCCCCATGCAGCAAGATAGTTCCAACGTGCACCACCGGAGCTTTTCGGGTTCGGGGTAATAACTGAAACGCCCTGTTTAATCAGATCGTTCCAGTCATGAATTTGTTTCGGGTTACCTTTGCGCACCAGGAAAACGATGGTTGAAGTGTAAGGCGCGGAGTTATCCGGCAGGCGCTTGATCCAGTTTTTATCGATACGGCCACGCTCAGCAATTGCATCAACATCATATGCCAGCGCCAAGGTTACGACATCGGCTTCAATACCATTGATTACCGATGTGGCTTGTTTACCGGAACCACCATGAGACTGGCGGATAACGACGTTATCGCCGGTTTGTTGTTTCCAGTGTGCACTGAATGCCTTGTTGTACTCGTCATAAAGTTCGCGAGTGGGATCGTATGAAACGTTAAGTAACTGAATATCTTTTGCCAGTACGCTGGTTGACGCCAACAGCAATGTAAGTCCAACTCCCCACTTATTCATCGTTCGCTCTCTTTAATCAGATTTGATGAAAGCAGCGTGCCAGATTTTTAACCATTCATTAAAGAATAAAAAAAGATTGGCTATAACTATCGAGCATATAACAAACGATAAAAAGCCGGGTTTCCCCGGCTTCAATTTTCACTGTTAGTGAATTAGTAGAGTTTCTTCGCGCAATCCAACCAGTCACCTTTGAACGGACGCTTCATACTTTCGATAGCGTCGATGATGTCGTGGTGAACCAGTTTCTCATTCTGAATGCCTACGCAACGGCCGCCGTGGCCTTGCAGCAGCAGTTCGATGGAGTAAGCGCCCATGCGGGAAGCCAGAATACGGTCGTAAGCAACCGGTGAACCGCCGCGCTGAATGTGGCCCAGAACGGTGGCGCGAGTTTCGCGTTTGGTTTCTGTCTCGATATATTGAGCCAGCTCGTCGATATCGCAGATGTGCTCGGTAATCGCCACGATAGCGTGTTTTTTACCTTTCGCGATGCCCGCTTTGATTTCTTCAACCAGGTCTTCGCGATTGAACTCAACTTCTGGCAGGACAACAAACTCACAACCACCCGCAATTGACGCAGCTAAGGTCAGGTCGCCACAGTAACGGCCCATCACTTCCACGATAGAAATACGCTGGTGTGAAGAAGAGGTGTCACGCAGACGGTCGATTGCTTCTACAACTGTTTCCAGCGCGGTGAAGAAACCGATAGTGTAATCGGTACCTTTAATGTCGTTATCAATGGTGCCTGGCAGACCAATGCATGGGAAGCCCATTTCGGTCAGGCGCATTGCACCCATATAGGAGCCATCACCACCGATAACAACCAGTGCATCGATACCGCGTTTTTTCAAATTCTCGATAGCCACTTCACGGATTTTCTCATCACGAAACTCCGGGAAACGAGCGGAACCCAGGAAGGTACCACCGCGGTTAATCATATCGGACACGCTATAACGGTCCAGATTCACCATGCGGTCTTCATACAGACCCAGATAGCCGTCATAAACACCTACGACTTCCAGACCTTCCGACAATGCTGCACGAACAACACCACGAATCGCGGCGTTCATACCCGGCGCATCACCGCCACTCGTCAACACACCAATTTTTTTGATCATGACTACCTCTGAACTTTTGAATGCAAATTAATCCTGTTGCCGGAAACGGCCTGCGGCATGCCGAGGCGTCGACTCTGCTACAAATAGTATAACAACCGCTTCTTGCTGAATTGATTCAGGTCAGGCCATATGCCGGTATCTTAACCACAAAACGTCGGTTCAGCCTGACCTTACAACGAAAAATTAAAGCTCAAAATGCCCTTGTTGCTGCGTCGGAACAACCGAGCAGGGGTCCTGGTGAATAATCACATCTGACCCAGGGAAGCGACGCAATATCGCTTGCTCCACTTGTTCGGCGATAACATGCGCCTGAACCAGTGGTAGATTGTCTTCCATTTCAATATGGACTTGAATAAAGCGGGTCGGCCCTGACTGCCGCGTACGTAAGTCATGCGCCCCTTTGACCCCTGGCCATGCATTGATGATATCAATAATTGCCTGACGTTCATCATCCGGTAAAGCACGGTCCAAAAGAGATTGTACGGCTTCATGCCCCATTCGAATCGCGTTATATAAAATATAGACGCCAATACCTAAAGCAAAGATCGAATCCGCACGGTGCCAGCCATACCAGGACAACGCCAATGCAACGAGAATTGCTCCGTTCATCATAACATCAGACTGATAATGAAGCATATCTGCCCGAACGGCCTGACTTTGCGTCTTTCTCACAACCCAGCGCTGGAAGGTCACAAGTATTAACGTGCTGAATAATGCAATGACCGTGACTACGACGCCAACTAAAGGTTGTTTCATCTGTGACGGTTCAGCTAAATGTTGGATCCCCGTCAAAAAAAGGAATAGTGCAGAACCTGAAATAAACATACTTTGCGCGAGTGCTGCCAGCGATTCCGCTTTGCCATGGCCAAAGGTATGCTCTTCATCCGCCGGTTGCAGTGAGTAACGTACGACAAGAAGGTTAGTCAGCGACGCAGCAATGTCCACCAGCGAATCCACCAATGCCGCCAGAATACTGACCGAACCGGTATACCACCAGGCGAAAATCTTGATCAAAAGTAACAATGATGCCATTACCGTTGCGGCGATTGCTGCACGGCTGACCAGTTTCCCATATTGTTGATTCATAGGGGCTCCAGCAAATGATTGCTGGCTAGTATAGCGGATTCATCTGAACCTTCAGGCAAAAAAAACCCGCCTGTTAAGGCGGGGAAGACAGGGATGGTGTCTATGGCAAGGAAAACAGGGTTTGTTACTGGTTACTATGCTTACTGCTACTACTCAGTGCCTGCATCGAAGACATCTGTTGCAGGTCCGCCAGTTCACGGAATTGATCCATGCGCTGTTGGTGTTTGTCATTTAAAACGGCCTGTTGCTCAGGGCTTAACAAGCGGTACATTTGGTTGCGTACTTTCGCCATTTCAACCTGGCGAGTCACTTGTTCTTGTGCCATTTTTTCAGCCTGGACACGCACTGCCGTTTCATCAAAATTGTCTGCGGTGACCAGATTATGCATGGTCTCCATTTCGCTTACATTCACGGGTGGGCTATCATGCCGTGCCCGTTGCATAAGATCGCGCATTTGTTGGCGCTGTTGTTCGGTAAGGTTTATCCCATCGAACATATGGCTCTGGAGGTGATTACGCTTTACTAAACCTTCACCGCCCTGGTACCAGTTATCGCTGGCCGGTAACTCTTTGGCTTGGCTCGCCAGGGTTATCAGAGTCAATGTAGAGGCCATGACGGCAGCGGTAACATTGCGCATCACTTGCTCCTGAAATCATCTGTGCTGCGATTCAACGAGATTCAGTCTACGATTCCCGCTGCAAACTAGCGTCAGGGGGTGTAAAACAACGTAAAGTCATAGATTAGCGCGCCTTGATGACGTAATTTCTGCCTCGGAGGTAATTTAACAATGAATAAAATTCTGCTAGTTGATGATGACCGAGAGCTTACTTCCCTGTTAAAGGAACTGCTCGACATGGAAGGTTTTAACGTAATTGTTGCCCACGACGGCGAACAAGCGTTGGAACTTCTTGATGACACCATTGACCTTTTATTGCTCGACGTGATGATGCCAAAGAAAAATGGCATTGATACTTTGAAAGAGTTGCGCCAGTCACACCAGACCCCAGTCATTATGCTAACAGCGCGAGGAAGTGAGCTGGATCGCGTTCTCGGCCTCGAGCTGGGTGCCGATGACTATCTGCCTAAACCATTCAACGATCGTGAGCTGGTGGCTCGTATACGCGCTATTTTGCGTCGTTCACACTGGAGTGAGCAGCAACAAAACAGTGACAGTGGCTCACCGACTGTCGAAGTTGACGGTTTAAGCCTTAACCCAGGCCGCCAGGAAGCCAGCTTTGATGGACAAGCGCTGGATTTGACCGGTACTGAATTCACCCTGCTCTATTTGCTGGCACAGCATCTGGGCCAGGTGGTTTCGCGCGAACATTTAAGCCAGGAAGTTCTGGGTAAACGCCTGACACCTTTCGACCGTGCAATCGACATGCATATTTCCAATTTGCGTCGTAAATTGCCGGATCGCAAAGATGGTCATCCGTGGTTTAAAACATTACGTGGCCGCGGCTACCTGATGGTGTCTGCTTCATGATAAGTAGCCTTACCGCGCGTATTTTTGCCATCTTCTGGTTGACGCTGGCCTTAGTGCTGATGCTAGTGCTGATGCTGCCGAAGCTGGATTCGCGTCAAATGACCGAATTGATGGAGAATGAGCAACGTCAAGGCATCATGATTGAACAGCATGTCGAAGCGGAACTTGAAAACGACCCACCAAACGACTTGATGTGGTGGCGTCGCTTGTTCCGGGCCATTGATAAATGGGCACCGCCGGGCCAGCGTTTGTTACTCGTGACCAGCGAAGGGCGAGTTATTGGCGCCCAGCGCAATGAAATGCAGATCATTCGTAACTTTATCGGCCAGTCTGATAACGCCGATCATCCGCAAAAGAAAAAATACGGCCGCGTAGAATTGGTGGGGCCATTCGCTGTACGTGATGGTGAGGATAACTACCAGCTCTACCTGATTCGCCCTGCAAGTAATTCCCAGTCTGATTTTATTAACCTGCTGTTTGATAGACCTTTACTGTTACTCATTGTCACGATGCTGGTCAGTTCACCGCTGCTGTTATGGCTGGCGTGGAGCCTGGCAAAACCGGCACGTAAGTTGAAAAACGCGGCGGATGAAGTGGCTCAGGGGAATTTGCGTCAGCATCCTGAACTTGAATCCGGGCCGCAAGAGTTTCTCGCCGCCGGAGCCAGTTTTAACCAGATGATTACCGCACTGGAAAGGATGATGACAAGCCAACAAAGGTTGTTGTCTGATATCTCTCACGAACTGCGTACCCCGTTAACCCGTTTGCAATTAGGCACAGCTTTGTTGCGCCGCAAAACGGGTGAAAGCAAGGAGCTGGAGCGCATCGAAACGGAAGCTCAGCGTCTTGATGGCATGATCAACGACTTGTTAGTGATGTCCCGCAACCAGCAGAAAAACGCGCTGGCGAGCGAGACGATGAAAGCCAATCAAATTTGGTCCGAAGTGCTGGATAACGCCGCCTTTGAAGCCGAACAGATGGGCAAATCGCTGGAAGTGACTTATCCGCCAGGCCCGTGGTTGATGTACGGTAACCCTAACGCACTGGAAAGCGCGTTAGAAAATATCGTCCGCAACGCATTACGTTATTCGCACACGAAAATTGCAGTCAACTTCTCCGTTGATAATAAAGGGATTACTGTCACGGTGGATGATGATGGCCCAGGCGTCAGCCCGGAAGATCGTGAACAAATATTCCGTCCGTTCTATCGCACAGACGAAGCGCGCGATCGCGAATCTGGTGGAACTGGGTTGGGGCTTGCGATTGTAGAAACTGCCGTTCAGCAACATCGTGGTTGGGTGAAAGCCGATGACAGCCCGTTGGGCGGATTGCGGTTAGTGCTTTGGCTGCCGCTGTATCATCGTTAATTTTTAGCCATAAAGAACAGGTCCTTCGGGGCCTGTTTTCCTTCCTGCCATAAATTGATATTCTGCGCGCCAGGTCTTATGGGGGCAGTATGCTAAATATCGTTTTGTTTGAACCAGAAATCCCACCCAATACCGGGAATATTATTCGTCTATGCGCCAATACCGGCTTCCGGTTGCATATCATCGAGCCGACAGGCTTTGGCTGGGACGATAAGCGTCTACGCCGCGCAGGGCTGGATTATCATGAGTTTGCAGCCGTTAATCGCCATCACAACTATGACGCATTTTTAGCGGCGGAAAACCCACAACGAATTTTTGCATTAACCACAAAGGGTACGCCTGCGCACAGCGCAGTAAGCTATCAGGATGGGGATTATTTGGTGTTTGGCCCGGAAACGCGCGGCCTGCCAGCAACGATTCTTGATGCTTTGCCTGCTGAGCAAAAAATCCGTATTCCGATGATGCCGGATAGCCGCAGCATGAATTTGTCGAACGCAGTATCGGTGGTGGTGTATGAAGCGTGGCGCCAGCTTGGGTATCCCGGCGCCGTTCTGAGAAGTTAGATTCCGTCGCCGTACTCGAAGCCGTTGTTGGCTCCGTTGAAATGCTGATCCATATCGATGGCAGGCATATCACTTTCAGGCTTGCCAACAATTCGCGCAGGAACGCCAGCCGCCGTAGTATGAGGCGGCACTGGTTGTAACACCACAGAACCCGCACCAATTTTCGCCCCGCGCCCAATTTCAATGTTGCCGAGGATTTTTGCCCCGGCACCAATCATCACGCCTTCACGAATTTTCGGGTGTCGATCACCGCTGGTTTTGCCGGTACCGCCCAGCGTTACCGACTGCAAAATAGACACGTCGTTTTCGACGATGGCCGTTTCACCGATCACAATGCCGGTGGCGTGATCGAGCATGATCCCACAGCCAATTTTCGCCGCTGGGTGAATATCTACCTGAAATGAAACCGAAACCTGATTTTGCAGGAATATCGCCAAAGCCCTGCGCCCCTCCTTCCACAGCCAATGGCCGATACGGTAGGACTGCAAAGCATGAAAACCTTTCAGGTATAACAGCGGGGTAGAATATTTATCGACTGCCGGGTCACGGGTGCGCACGGCCTGAATGTCACAGGCAGCGGAGGCAATCATCTGAGGTTCTGCCGCATAGGCTTCTTCGACAACTTCACGAATCGCAATGGCTGGCATAATCGGGGAGGCGAGCTTGTTGGCGAGCATGTAGCTCAGCGCACTGCCCAGGTTTTCGTGCTTGAGGAGAGTTGCGTGGTAAAAACTGGCCAACATCGGTTCACAATCGGCAAGCGCTCGCGCTTCGGCTTTAATGTTGCTCCACACCAGATCCAGTTCTTCAGACGACATTGCTCTCTCCAGACAGAAAAACAGCGCCCGGCACAAAGTACCGGAACGCTTCAGTTATTGCGGTTGTGTTGTTCCATCAAGTCGTAGCTATTTTTTTAGCCTGAGTTCCGTTCATCCTTGCGCGTTCGACCCAGCAACGTCAATGCTGCCTCGCGAGCGTTTTTTCCGCAATACAATACCTGATAAATTTCCTCGGTTATTGGCATTTCAACGCCAAAACGCGCCGCCAACTCCCGCACTTCTTTGGTGTTGCGATAACCTTCAACTACCTGGCCGATTTTCTGCTGTGCCGAATCCACATCCGCACCCTGCCCCAGCGCCATGCCAAAGCGACGGTTACGTGACTGGTTATCGGTACACGTCAGGACCAAATCGCCCAAACCAGCCATTCCCATAAATGTTTCCGGGTCGGCACCTAAAGCACTACCAAGACGTGTCATTTCCGCAAGACCGCGAGTGATTAGCGCCGTACGAGCATTCGCACCGAAGCCAATACCGTCAGACATGCCCGCGCCAATCGCAATCACGTTCTTCACCGCACCGCCCAACTGCACGCCGATGAAATCCGGGTTGCTGTAAACACGGAAGCTTTTGCCGCAGTGCAGCAATTGCTGGAGATCCTGAGCGAAGGTTTCGTCGGTTGCTGCCAGCGCAATTGCCGTTGGTAAACCAGCGGCCAGCTCTTTGGCAAACGTAGGGCCGGAGATCACCGCCAGAGGAATATCATCCCCTAACGCTTCACGCGCCACGTCTTGCAACAGACGACCGGTTTCCGCTTCCAGACCTTTAGTCGCCCAGACTATACGAGCATCAGCACGCATCAGCGGTTTAATTTGACGCAGCACTTCGCCAAATACATGGCTCGGCACCACTACCAGAATATTACGGCTGGCCGCCAAAGCTTTCGCTAAGTCGCTTTCAAGGTGAAGAGTGTCAGGGAAAGGTACGTCAGGAAGAAACGCGGCATTACAGCGGTCGGCCTGCAATACAGCAAGGTGTTTAGGGTCATGGCCCCACAGAACAACGTGGTGACCATTACGCGCCAGTGTGATGGCAAGAGCGGTGCCGTACGAGCCGGCACCGATCACAGTCATTGAAGCATTAAGGCTGTTCATCAGGCATCCTGATGGTTTTCAGCACCTTCGCCTTCGCCAGATTGCTGCTGCAGATAGCTCATGAACAGCGCATCGAAGTTAACCGGTGCAAGGTTCAGCTGCGGGAAGGTGCCACGAGAAACCAGGCTAGTGATTGCTTCACGTGCATAAGGGAACAGAATGTTCGGGCAGTACGCACCCAGGCAATGGGCCATCTGCGGACCTTCGATCCCACCGATGGAGAAGATACCAGCCTGCTGAACTTCACACAGGAACGCAGTGTCTTCACCCAGTGTTGCGGTCACGGTTACACGCAACACAACTTCATAAACGTCGTCTGCCAGTTGGCTTGAAGCAGTATCGAGATCCAGCTTCACTTCAGGCTGCCAGTCTTTCTGGAATACGTGTGGTGCATTTGGTGCTTCGAAAGAGATGTCCTTGGTGTAGACACGCTGAATCTGGAAAGCCATTTCTGTGTTGTTTTGTTCTGACATTGTTAAACCCTTAAAAAATTAATACGTCCTTTAAACAGCAGTAAGCGACAAAGGAACTGCACTAGCGCAGCAGGGGATCGAGTCCACCACGAGCGTCGAGTGCATACAAGTCATCGCAACCACCAATGTGCTGTGCATCAATAAAAATCTGCGGCACTGTGGTGCGCCCACTGCGTTTAATCATCTCTTCACGCTTAACAGCATCGCCATCAATCGCTAATTCCTGAAACTTGACCCCTTTGCTTTGCAGCAGGTCTTTTGCACGGTGGCAAAATGGACAGGTTGCTTTAGTGTAGATTTCAATATTCGCCATGGTTTTACCTCAGTGTGCGTAGCATTATTTACCGCGAACTAATGGCAGGTTTTCCCCGCTCCAGCCAGCAATACCTTCTTTCAGCAAAGTCACCTTTTCAAAACCAGCTTTCGTCAATAACGCCGCTGATTCCTGAGAGGAAATACCATTACCACAAACGACGATCACAGGCTGCGCTTTATGTTTTTCCAGCTCACCGAAGTTGCCACTTTTAATATCAGTGGTCAGTACATTCAATGAGTTAGCGATATGACCTTTACGGTAATCATCACGCGAACGCACGTCGACAACAACGGCATCTTCTTTGTTGATAAGGCGTGTTGCTTCACCACGGGTGATGACCTTAACTTTAGAGGTTAAACCTTTAAAGGTCATGAAAAGTACGGCGGCCAGTAAGCCAACCCACGCCAGACTAAGTATGGGATGGCGACTAACGAATTGCATAATTTCTTGCATGGGGGGGTGTAACTCCCGACTAAGTAATATGAAAAAACCAGGTGAGGAGTATACATTTGCGTTGTGCCAAATACAGCCAGTCTGCGCCAGGTAATGTAGATTCTGCGGACTGTTACGAAAAAAATTACCGCAACGACGTAAAACCGATCACAATCCAGCCTCTTTCTTTGATCTTCTGCGGCTATTTACCCCGCAGCCTGTAGTAAAATTACGCAAATTTTGTCTTTGACTTAGAGGTTGTCGCAATGTCAGTTACTAAAAAACCTATGGTTCTGGTGATTCTGGATGGTTATGGTCACCGCGAAGAGCAGCAGGATAACGCTATTCTGAATGCTAAAACCCCGGTTATGGATAGCCTGTGGGCCCAGCGTCCGCATACTTTGATCAACGCATCTGGCCTGGAAGTCGGTCTGCCAGAAGGCCAAATGGGTAACTCCGAAGTTGGCCACGTAAACCTCGGCGCAGGCCGCATTGTTTACCAGGACTTGACTCGTCTGGATGTTGAAATTAAAGAACGTACTTTCTTTGCCAACCCAACGCTGACTGCAGCTGTAGACAAAGCCGTTGCCGCTGGCAAAGCGGTTCACATCATGGGCCTGGCATCAGCCGGTGGCGTTCACAGCCACGAAGAACATATTCTGGCGATGATTGAACTGGCAGCAGAACGAGGTGCTGAAGCAATCTACCTGCACGCATTCCTGGATGGTCGCGATACCCCGCCACGCAGCGCTGAATCCTCTCTGAAGAAGTTTGCCGACAAGTTTGCCGCGCTGGGCAAAGGCCGCGTTGCGTCCCTGATTGGCCGTTACTACGCTATGGACCGCGACAACCGTTGGGATCGCGTTGAACTGGCTTACGACCTGCTGACTCTGGCTCAAGGCGAATACCAGGCAGAAACCGCTGTTGCGGGTCTGGAAGCAGCTTACGCTCGCGATGAGAACGATGAATTCGTTAAACCGACTGTGATTCGTGCAGAAGGCGAAGCTGACGCTGCAATGAACGACGGCGACGCGCTGATCTTCATGAACTTCCGCGCCGACCGTGCACGTCAAATTACCCGCACTTTCGTTAACGCTGACTTCGACGGTTTCGCTCGTAAGAAAGTGGTTAACTTCGGCGATTTCGTGATGCTGACCGAATATGCAGCAGACATCAAAGCCGCTTGCGCTTATCCACCAGCTTCACTGACCAATACCTTTGGCGAGTGGATGGCGAAGCACGATAAAACTCAGTTGCGCATCTCCGAAACTGAAAAATATGCTCACGTTACCTTCTTCTATAACGGTGGCGTTGAAGAGCCATTCGCTGGCGAAGACCGCATTCTGATTAACTCTCCGAAAGTTGCGACTTATGACATGCAACCGGAAATGAGTTCCGCAGAACTGACCGAAAAACTGCTGGCAGCGATTAACAGCGGCAAGTACGACACCATCATTTGTAACTATCCAAATGGCGATATGGTGGGTCACACCGGTGTTTACGAAGCGGCGATTGCAGCCATTGAAGCGCTGGATAACTGTATCGCGCAGGTTGTTACTGCGGTTGAAAACGTCGGTGGGCAATTGCTGATCACCGCTGACCACGGTAACGCAGAGCAGATGGCTGACCCGGCAACTGGCCAGGCGCACACCGCGCACACCAGCCTGCCTGTTCCATTGATTTATGTGGGTGACCGTAGTGTGAAAGCGGTAGAAGGCGGCAAGCTTTCTGATATCGCACCAACTATGTTGAGCCTGATGGGTATGGAAATCCCGCAAGAGATGACTGGCAAGCCGCTGTTCATCGTGGAATAATCCCTCCCCATGAGGGGAAAGGCGATTTTTTCAATAACATGGGCCGTGAAAACGAAGCTGTTTTCAGTCAGGCCTATGATGTACGCCAGCGTGTTAAGCGCTGGCGTATTGTTATGCCCCATGATCAGCCACGCCGACGATCGCGCCGAGTTAAAATCTATCCAGCAGGATATTGCTACTCAAGAACGTGCGGTACGCCAGCAACAGCAACAACGCTCTACATTACTCGCTCAACTCCAGGCACAAGAAAAAGCTATCGCCGAAGCCAGCCGCAAGCTGCGCGATACGCAAAACACGCTTGCCGAACTCAACCGCCAAATCGACACCATGAATGCTTCCCTCGCGAAACTGCAAAAGCAGCAGGCCTCGCAGGAACGCAATCTGGCCGCACAACTCGACGCTTCTTTCCGTCAGGGTCAACACACCGGCATTCAGCTGATTTTAAGCGGTGAAGAAAGCCAGCGCGGGCAACGCTTGCAGGCCTATTTTGGTTACCTGAACGCAGCGCGTCAGGAAACTATCGAGAACCTTAAGCAAACCAAAGCGGAAGTTGACGAGCAAAAAGCGAGTCTTGAGTCGAAGCAAACCGAACAACAGACATTGCTCTACGAACAGCAAGCCCAGCAAACCAGGCTGGAAAGTGCCCGTAACGAGCGCAAAAAGACGCTATCCACTCTCGAATCTTCTTTGCAGCAAGATCAGCAAAAGCTGAGCGAAATGCGCCAGAACCAATCCCGCTTGCAGGGGCAAATTGCCCGTGCAGAAGCCGCAGCTAAGGCTCGAGCAGAAAAAGAAGCTCGCGAAGCTGAACAGGTTCGCGATCGCCAAAAAGAAGCGAGCAGCAAAGGCAGTACTTACAAACCGACCGAAAGTGAACGCTCGCTGATTTCACGTACAGGTGGTTTGGGTGCCGCTCGTGGGCAAGCTTTCTGGCCGGTCCGCGGTTCAATCCTTCATCGTTATGGCGAACAGCTCCAGGGTGAACTACGTTGGAAAGGGATTGTTATCGCCGCCGGTGAAGGCACTGAAGTTAAAGCCATTGCCGATGGACGCGTAATTCTTGCCGACTGGTTGCAGGGTTACGGCCTCGTTGTCGTGGTTGAACACGGCAAAGGCGATATGAGTTTGTACGGTTACAACCAAAGCGCGTTGGTTAATGTTGGAACACAAGTTCGCGCCGGCCAGGCTATTGCTCTGGTGGGTAACAGTGGTGGTCAGGGCCGCCCGTCACTTTATTTCGAAATTCGCCGCCAGGGCCAGGCAGTCAATCCACAACCGTGGTTGGGAAGATAAGTTTTGCTTCAATTCCGTCGTGTGTTTTTCTCTCTCGTCAGCACACTCATGCTGACAACCCCTGTTTACGCCGGAAAGCTGGCAATCGTTATAGATGACTTCGGTTATCGCCCCGCGCAAGAAAATCAGGTTATCGCACTCCCCTCTAATATTTCCGTGGCTGTTTTACCCAACGCTCCTCACGCCCGCGAAATGGCGACCAAAGCACATAATGCCGGGCATGAAGTGCTAATCCATTTACCGATGGCTCCGCTCAGCAAACAGCCGCTGGAAAAAGATACTTTGCGCCCGGATATGAGCAGCGGTGAAATCGAACGCATTATTCGCGAAGCGGTTAATGATGTTCCATATGCTGTGGGGTTGAATAACCACATGGGTAGCGCGATGACATCCAGCCTGTTTGGCATGCAAAAAGTGATGCAGGCGCTGGGGCAATATAATCTCTATTTCCTCGACAGCATGACGATTGGCAATAGCCAGTCAATGCGGGCGGCAGCGGGAACTAACGTCAAGGTTATCAAACGCAAAGTCTTCCTCGACGATACGCAAAATGAAGCCGATATCCGTTTCCAGTTTAATCGTGCAGTAGAGTTAGCACGCCGAAATGGCTCTGCGATAGCCATCGGCCACCCGCATCCAACAACCGTGCGCGTATTGCAACAGATGGTGTACAACTTGCCTTCAGATATTACGTTGGTCCGCCCGAGCAGCTTGTTGAACGAACCGCAGGTTGATACCTCGAAACCAAACAATACTCGCCCTGTAGTGCCCGGCAAACCGACGGAGCAACCGCGTAATCCATTTAAAGGCATTAGTTTGTGCAAACCGAAACAACCTTTGCAACCTGTCTATGCCACTACGTTCTTTACTGTGTTGAGTGAAAGCATCAGCCAGAGCCAATTAATGCAATATATGCAGCATCAGTGGCAGGGCTGGGGAAAAAGCACATCCACAGTTGGAAATGTCGCGGGATAGTTATCACGGTTGATAGCCCTTATAATGCCGCGTTGAATAAAGCTACAGGAGTCGGTCTACGATGACGCAACAGCGGCATAAAATTCTCTTGCTGGATAACGGTAAAGAGTGGGGCGGCGGTACCAACAGTATGTTGGAACTGCTCAAACGTATTGACCGCCAACGGTTTGATATCACGTGCTGCTTTTACTACAACTATGCGCGCGGTGAAGGTGAAACCATTGAGAAAGTGCTGAAGAGCATTCAGATTCCTGTCATTTTTATTCCACAACGCAAGCAACCTGGCTGGGCAAAAATCTGCAAGGAAGTTGCTCGCTCATTTTTGTTTTTCAGCAAGTCAGGGCGCAAAAAAGTCACCGCATATATTGATGAGCAATGGCGCATCAAACCTAACGCGATGGCATTGCGTGAGCGGTTGCAGAAAGATGGCTACGAAATTCTCTATATGAATAACCAGCCTGGCTCTAACCTGGAAGGATATCTGGCCGCCGAGCCGCTCAATGTTGCTGTAGTACAGCACTGCCGTATCGAACCGGTAATGAGTCAGGCGATTACAAAAATCGTCAACCGCACAGGCGACGCTATAATCGCCGTCTCTCATGGCGTGGAAAGCGTGCTGCTTAACCACGGCGTGAAAAGATCTCTCTGCACGACTGTTCCTAACGCCATTGATATTCACCAGCCCTTACCTTCTGGCGAGGCGGTACGCCGCTCGTTGGGCATTGGCGACGATACATTTTTGTTTGGTAGTATCGGGTCACTTATCCCAAGAAAATCCTGCCACCATACGTTGGAAGCTTTGCACCATTTTCAGCAGCAACATCCCGACGCAAAATGGAAATTTGTTCTGGTAGGCGAAGGGGCCGATCGCGAAAAACTACAGCGCCAGGCCGCTGATTACGGATTTGCCGATCGGGTTATCTTTACCGGCTTTCGTAACAACCCCCTGGATTATCTGGCCGCATTTGATGTCTTTATTCTGGCATCGAAAAGCGAAGGGTTACCGCGTGTGGTGCTCGAATCCATGCTGCTTAAAACCGTGGTGATCGGTTCAAATGTGACGGGGACGGCAGAGTTAATCGACTCCGGACGTACCGGTCTGCTTTATCCTTATGGCGATACCGTTATGCTCGCTTCGCATCTTCAGCAAGTATGGCAAGATAGCGCATTACGTGATGCCCTCACACAAGCCGCCTACCAACGCGTGATTGATAACTATGCGATCGAACACTATGTTGCCGGTGTCGAAGCCGTACTTGGCGCAGTAAAACCAACCCGGAATGAATATGTTTAAATTTCTGAACCCAAAATATCGCCATATTACGGCGCGACATAATATCCCTTATCAGGAACCTGCGGCCGGAAGTGTGGCAGTGCCAGTGACATCGATTGTCATTCCTTGCGCAGGTGCGGATTACATCGAAGAAGGCTTACTTTCTGCACAATTCGCGGCACGTTTCGCCCCGGATGTGGAGGAAATTGTGATTGTTTCCGATCGCCCGGCGCACGAATTTGGTGAGCTTCCACCGAAAACCCGTATCGCGACTCTTGAGCTCCCACAGCGCGAGGAAGGGTACCGTTACAAGCAAATTTATCTCAGCCGTTTAATCAAACTGAATGCGCCGTTGCAGGCACGCACAGACGGTATTTTGATGATCGATTCCGATCTCAACTTGCTGCAAATGCCGCGCTTTAAAATTGAAGAGCACCACATTTACTCCAGTTTCCGTCAGGGCAAAATGATCGCCAAACTGGACAAAGCACCGGTTGATAAAGTCCCGGCATATTATAAAGACACCGTGCGCCCGTATATTGTGGATCACGTTAACGGGGCATTCCTGGCGGCAACGCGTAAAACCTGGCGTCGAATTTGCCCGTTATGGCTCACGCTATTCCAGGACACCTGGGAGTTGATGGACGATAGCCAGCCACCAACCGATCAGCTGCCACTAGCCGCTTTGCTGGATATGCTCGATATCAAAACCGTGAATTTAGGTGACTGGATGAACTGGCCGGTATCCAAGAAAATTGGCGGCACACCATCGGTGATTCCAAAACAAGTTGTGGGTGCGCATGGCGGTTTCCCACTTTCTGAATGGCAAAAATATCTGGTTTCGCCGGATAGTGAATTGCTGTTTAAAGGGCAGGATTACACGCGCAAAGTACGTTATCTGACGGATGCTGAAAAGCAGACGGCAAGCGAGTAAAGATGTTAAAAAGGCCGGTTTCCCGGCCCTTTTTAATCAACTCAGCAAGAATTAATCCCAGCTAAGAATGACTTTACCAGACTGCCCGGAACGCATGGCATCAAAACCTTTCTGGAAATCATCGATACCAAAACGGTGAGTGATGATTGGTGACAGATCCAGGCCAGACTGAATCAGCGCCGCCATTTTGTACCAGGTTTCGAACATTTCGCGCCCGTAAATACCTTTGATGAACAAGCCCTTGAAGATGACTTTCGTCCAGTCGATAGACATATCTGACGGAGGAATACCCAGCATCGCAATACGGCCACCGTGATTCATGGTATCGAGCATGGTACGGAATGCCGGTGGAGCACCTGACATTTCCAGACCCACATCAAAACCTTCAGTCATGCCCAACTCTTTCATTACGTCGTTCAGGTTTTCTTTGCTGACGTTCACCGCGCGGGTCACGCCCATTTCACGCGCCAGCTCAAGGCGATATTCGTTCACATCGGTGATCACGACATTACGCGCACCAACGTGTTTAGCGACAGCCGCCGCCATAATACCGATTGGGCCAGCGCCTGAAACCAGCACATCTTCCCCAACCAGATCGAAGGACAGCGCTGTGTGAACAGCGTTGCCGAACGGGTCAAAGATAGAGGCTAAATCGTCTGAGATGTTGTCAGGGATTTTGAAAGCATTGAAAGCAGGCAGCACCAGGTATTCTGCGAAACAACCCGGACGGTTTACACCAACACCTGTTGTGTTACGGCACAAGTGAGTACGGCCGGCACGGCAGTTACGGCAGTGACCACAAGTGATATGGCCCTCACCGGAGACGCGGTCGCCAATTTTAAAGCCTTTAACTTCCTGCCCGATGCCAACCACTTCACCCACATATTCGTGACCGACAACCATCGGAACCGGAATAGTTTTCTGCGACCATTCGTCCCAGTTATAAATATGCACATCGGTGCCGCAGATTGCGGTTTTACGGATTTTGATCAGCAGATCGTTATGACCCATTTCAGGCGTGGGTGCATCCGTCATCCAGATGCCTTCTTCTGCTTTCAGTTTCGCTAATGCTTTCATGACCGCTCCCTCAGGCGATAACGCCCAACTGTTTACCGATACGCGTAAATGCGTCAACCGCACGTTCAATTTGTTCAGTCGTGTGGGCCGCTGACATCTGAGTACGGATGCGCGCCTGACCTTTTGGTACTACCGGGAAGAAGAACCCAGTGACATAAATGCCTTCTTTTTGCAGTTCACGCGCAAAGTTCTGCGCCACAACCGCTTCACCTAACATCACCGGGATGATGGCGTGATCCGCACCCGCCAGGGTAAAACCTGCTGCGGACATTTTCTCGCGGAACAAACTCGCGTTTGCCCACAGACGAGCACGAATTTCAGCGCCGGTTTCCAGCATTTCCAGAACTTTGATGGATGCTGAAACGATAGCCGGTGCCAAAGAGTTAGAGAAAAGGTATGGGCGAGAGCGCTGGCGCAGCCACTCAATCACTTCTTTACGACCCGCGGTATAGCCGCCGGATGCGCCGCCGAGCGCTTTGCCCAACGTGCCGGTAATGATGTCTACACGATCCATCACATCGCAATATTCATGCGTGCCACGACCATTTTCACCGACAAAACCAACCGCGTGAGAATCATCAACCATCACCAGCGCGTCATACTTATCAGCCAGATCGCAAACGCCATTCAGGTTCGCAATCACGCCATCCATAGAGAACACACCGTCGGTGGCAATCATGATATGACGAGCCCCTGCCGCACGCGCTTCTTTCAGGCGAGCCTCAAGCTCTTGCATATCGTTGTTTGCATAGCGATAACGCTGCGCTTTGCACAGACGCACGCCATCAATAATAGACGCGTGGTTCAGGGCATCAGAAATAATCGCATCTTCTTGGCCGAGCAGCGTTTCAAACAGGCCGCCGTTGGCATCGAAGCAGGAAGAGTAAAGAATCGCATCTTCCATTCCGAGGAAGCCCGCAAGTTTACCTTCCAGCTCTTTATGGCTGTCTTGTGTCCCACAAATGAAACGCACAGATGCCATCCCAAAACCATGTGTATCCATGCCCTGCTTTGCGGCATCGATCAGTTGCGGGTGATTAGCGAGCCCCAGATAGTTATTGGCGCAGAAGTTAATGACATGGCTGCCATCAGCAACGGTAATATCGGCTTGTTGAGCAGAAGTAATGATACGTTCTTCTTTAAACAACCCTTCCGCTCGTGCGGTTTCAAGTTGGGTTGTTAACTGTTGGTAAAAATCTCCGCGCATTGCGATTCTCCAGGCATGGCTAATTTCGGCACATATTACCCAAACCTATACCAGGACACGAGATTACGCTTCAATGAAATTGAAATTTGCAGCATAAATCACGAGGCGTAGAAACTTCCTCATATTAGGCGGGTCCATGAATGTAATGGTATGATAAGAGCCATTAGCGCGTGAGGTATTGTGCCTTACGGCCCTCTTTTTTTAAGGTTTTCGCTTATGATTATTGTCACCGGCGGTGCTGGCCTTATTGGCAGCAACATCATTAAGTCACTGAATGATATCGGCCATACTGATATCCTGGTGGTCGACAACCTGAAGGATGGCACCAAGTTCGCCAACCTCGTTGATTTGAATATTGCCGACTACATGGATAAAGAAGACTTCTTAATCCAGATTATGGCAGGTGAAGAATTCGGCGATATCGAAGCAATTTTCCATGAAGGTGCTTGTTCTTCCACCACCGAGTGGGATGGCAAGTACATGATGGATAATAACTATCAGTACTCAAAAGAAGTTCTGCATTACTGCCTCGAACGCGAAATTCCATTCCTGTATGCCTCATCAGCTGCAACCTATGGCGGCCGCAACAGCGATTTTATTGAGTCTCGTGAATTCGAGCAGCCGCTGAATGTTTACGGTTACTCCAAATTCCTGTTCGACGAGTACGTGCGCCAAATTCTGCCTGAAGCTAACTCCCAGATTACTGGCTTCCGTTACTTCAACGTCTACGGGCCGCGCGAAGGCCATAAAGGCAGTATGGCAAGCGTTGCATTCCATCTGAACACTCAGTTGAACAACGGCGAAAATCCAAAACTGTTTGAAGGCAGCGATAGCTTTAAGCGTGACTTCATTTACGTGGGTGATGTTGCAACGGTTAACCTGTGGTTCTGGCAGAACGGCGTATCCGGTATTTATAACTGCGGTACCGGTCGTGCGGAATCCTTCCAGGCCGTTGCTGACGCAGCCCTGGCATTCCATAAAAAAGGCAGCATTGAGTACATTCCTTTCCCGGAAAAACTCAAGGGCCGCTATCAGGCATTTACTCAGGCCGACTTAACCAATCTGCGTGCCGCAGGTTACGACAAGCCATTCAAAACTGTTGCCGAAGGCGTAACAGAATATATGGCCTGGCTGAACCGTGACGCATAAGCAGGTAGCCTGACGCATGAAAATACTGGTGATTGGCCCGTCATGGGTGGGCGACATGATGATGTCGCAAAGTCTCTATCGCACGCTCAAGGCGCGCTATCCCCAGGCAATCATTGATGTGATGGCACCGGCATGGTGCCGTCCATTACTGTCACGTATGCCAGAAGTTAACGAAGCGTTGGCGATGCCACTTGGGCATGGCGCTCTGGAGATTGGCGAACGTCGCCGTCTTGGACACGCCCTGCGTGCTAAACGTTACGATCAAGCCTATGTGCTGCCAAACTCATTCAAATCTGCACTGGTTCCTTTCTTTGCCAATATCCCGCAACGTACTGGCTGGCGAGGTGAAATGCGCTACGGATTGCTCAACGACGCTCGCGTGCTGGATAAGCAAGCCTGGCCATTAATGGTCGAGCGTTACGTTGCGTTAGCCTATGAGAAAGGGGTAATGCAATCGGCTAAAGATCTCCCACAGCCGTTGCTATGGCCTAAGTTGCAAGTTAACGAAAGCGAAAAGCTCCAGACGACTGCTGCATTTAGCCTCGATGCCAAACGCCCGATTATTGGTTTCTGCCCTGGTGCTGAATTTGGTCCGGCGAAACGCTGGCCGCATTATCACTACGCAACCCTTGCAGGCAAACTCATTGATGATGGCTATCAAGTTGTGTTGTTTGGTTCGGCAAAAGATAAAGAAGCCGGGAATGATATTGTTGCCGCATTAACCACGCAGCAGCAGGCTTATTGCCGTAATCTGGCGGGAGATACTGAACTCGAGCAAGCCGTCATTTTGATTGCCGCTTGCCAAGCTGTGGTCACCAATGATTCCGGTTTAATGCACGTTGCCGCAGCGCTCAATCGCCCACTTGTTGCGTTGTATGGCCCAAGCAGCCCAGACTTTACCCCACCGTTATCGCATAAAGCGCGAGTCATTCGCCTGATTAGCGGCTATCACAAAGTGCGTAAAGGTGACGCCGCAGAAGGCTACCATCAAAGTTTGATTGATATTTCTCCTGAGCGAGTCATGGAAGAGCTTGCAGCCTTGCTGCTAGCGGAGAACGAAGCGTAATGCGGGTATTAATCGTCAAAACATCGTCAATGGGCGATGTGCTGCATACTTTGCCTGCGCTGACTGACGCAATGAACGCCATTCCGGGTATCCGCTTCGATTGGGTAGTAGAAGAAGGCTTTGCACAAATCCCCACCTGGCATCCGGCTGTGGATAAAGTTCTTCCAGTGGCGATTCGTCGCTGGCGTAAAAGCTGGTTTTCAACTGCAGTGAAAGCCGAGCGTGCGGCATTCTATCAAGCGCTACGTGTTGAGAATTACGATCTCATCGTTGATGCTCAGGGACTAATAAAGAGCGCAGCTCTGGTGACTCGTAAAGCCCGCGGGACAAAACATGGTATGGACTGGAATAGCGCCCGTGAACCGTTAGCCAGCCTCTTCTACAATCACCGGCATTCAATCGCGAAACAGCAACATGCTGTGGAACGTACACGTGAGTTATTTGCCAAAAGTATTGGTTATCAGAAGCCTGAAAAACAAGGCGACTATGCAATAGCCCGGCATTTTCTGGCTACCGCGCCGTCAGATATGGGGGAATATATGATTTTCCTTCATGCCACCACACGCGATGAAAAACACTGGCCGGAATCACACTGGCGAGATCTTATTCAATTAATGCACAATACTGGCTTACGTATTAAACTCCCGTGGGGCGCAAATCACGAGCACGAACGGGCAATTCGTTTAGCTGAAGGATTTGATAATGTTGAAGTGTTGCCACGTCTGTCCCTTGAACAGGTAGCCAAACAACTTGCCGGAGCCAGAGCTGTTGTCTCCGTCGATACCGGATTAAGTCATCTGACCGCCGCATTAGGTCAGCCAAATATCACATTGTATGGCCCAACCGATCCGGGTTTAATTGGTGGCTACGGTGAAAATCAACATGAAATCAGGGGCGCAGGAAAAAGTATGGCTAACATCACCGCTGTAGACACATTTACCGCACTCCAGAAAATTAGCCACTTAAAGACAGAATAACGATTAATGAGCTATCTAATCCTCTTTATCCTCTTTCTTCCGTTCAAATTGATCGGAAAACTGTTTTATAAAAAAACAGGCCGGAACTTACTCATTCAAACGGCAAAAATAGGCGATTTCGTCAACGTAACGCCCTTGCTCGCCCATCTGAAGCATAGTGATGTTTTGATCAGCAAAACCGTTCTTCCTTTGGCTAAGCATGATGAAACTATCGATACCATTTTCTTAATTGAAGAACATAAAAAGAGCCTATGGCGCAAGTTTCGCCTGGCTTTCAAATTTATGAATCGCTACGAAAATGTTTACTTGTTACATCCAAATAGTACGAATCTTTTCTTTGCATCCGTCTGCAATGCGAAGAACAAACAGTACCTGTCGACTTACACGCGTCGCTGGTATCAAGCTCCGCTTTACTTTACAGCTACTGGTACTGTTGAACACAGCAAAGACCAATTAACTGTCGACGATTACCTTAAGCTCGCTGATCGTAACCTGAGCTGGCGTAATGTTCCTAAGCATGCAACCCGGCCATTAAGAAAGCCTGAGCCCTACCCAATATCGCTTGATAAACAAAATGTTATCAAAATTGGTCTGAGTATATCTGCAGGAAACAAATCAAAAACTATTCCTGCCGTAGTATGGAAAAAAGTATTTGATGCGTTAGGTGACCTAAATTGTATTTACTATGTTTTCGGTCCTCAAAGCGAACAAGTATGGCTCGATGACTTGCATCGTGAAGTCGGAGTACGAGAAGATATAGTAAGTCTGATTGGCGAATTACCTTTGGAAGACGTCCCTTTTGCCATCAGTAAAATGGATTTCTATATTGCATCAGACTCTGGAAATGTTTATATAGCAGATGCAGTTGGTGTCCCTATTGTTCTCATTTATGGCCCGTGCTGCATTGAAGAGCAACGTCCATTAGGTAACGTTCTGTTGATTGGTCACAAAGAGTATGAAAAATCATATATCTTTGAAGCCCCTTACTATTTTGATCGCTCAAGAGAAGAGATGTTTGCGTTGAGTGATGATGATTTATCTGATATTTACAGCTTTATTACTAATCATGAGAACAATATATAATAGGATAAAATGAGAATCTGATGGGCACCTTGACGAAACAAATATATCGCTATACGCATCCGAGAAGTATGCGTCATAATGAAAACCTATGGCCTTATATCAAAATCCAACGAGATGAATTTGGTGCAATCTCTGAATTATTCTATAAAAGCAGTCAAATCCCACTACAAAACTTATCAACTCTCAGAGGTAGTTATAATGGTAGGATTCTACTAATTGCAACAGGCCCTTCGATAAAAAAAATAGATTTTTCATCTATTCCTAAATTACCAACTATTGGGGTTAATGGTGCCTGGAATCTTCATAAAGAAGTTGATTTTAATATTTACATCATAGTTGATATGACTTTTATTGATAATAGACCAGAGTTTCTGGAGCAAATTATAGCTAAAAGTGATTTAACGTTATTCACTACAATGCATGGTATTATTAAAATTGTTGATAGATTCTCAATGAACAACATTAAATGTAAGTTAGTTGTCATTGAGGATAAATGCTACAAAATATACGAGAAAAAAATATTATCGGATAATGTAAAAAAAACATTCACATCTCATCAGGATATTTTATTTCTTAAAAACTCAGATAGGATTGCATTTAATTATGATATTAGGACCGGAGTGTTTGATGCCGGAACAGTTGTATATTGGTCTCTCCAAATACTCGCTTTTTTAGGATTTAATAAAATATATATTGCAGGTTTAGATATGAACAATTTTTCTAAACCTAGATTTTATGAAACAACTGATAATATGCTCCCCTCTTTTCTTAATGAGAAACTGCATGACATTATCATTCCAGCTTTCACTCTTGCCAGCCAGGCATTGAGAAATAAAAATATTGAAGTCATAAACTTATCCCAAGATAGCGCAATTCCGTCTTATATTTTCCCAAAACTGGATTATCGTGATGCTTTTAAATAAAACCTCGCGCATAGAGAAATCATATGCATTCATTTTTATAGCATTTATTTTTTTCAGTGCTATTTTTTGTAACATCTCAAAAGTCAACCTTTTTTTCCATGTTTCACTTATCCTCTTTATAGGGACATTAATTTTCTCTCATAAAACGAGAATAACCTTCATCAATGATCAGCCCTATTTAAAAGGGTTAATTTTCCCGCTAATATTCTTAATATATTTTTCCCTTTCTAATCTATGGTCTAATAACCCCGGTAATATAAGCTCAACATTGAAGCATGCACTTTATCTCTTAACCTTCATATGTCTCTATCGTCAGATGGAAAAACTTGGTTATAAAAAGTATGTTATGGGTGCTGTATATATCGGCATGACTCTGCTTTCAATTTTTACTTTAGTTATGGTTGACAAGACAACACTCGCAGTCAATAGACTTGATATTGCTTTCCCTTGGGCACCGGATAATGTTATTGATTTGGGTGGCTACATGGCAATAGGTATTTTTTGCGGATTAATATTTATTCGTGAAACAGGTAAAAACTGGCTCTATTTGTTAATACCCATTCTACTCACATCGCTCTTACTCACTCAAAGTCGTGGGCCACTAATCGCTTTTATTGCCGCGTTTATACTCTTATTTATCATAAATCCACGTTATACTAAACAGCATATATTTTATGGCCTTGGAATAATCAGCATAGTTATAGTAGTTGTATTTCTGACAAATTTTTCAGCTATATTCATCGATCGACTTGAAAGCTTATACCAACAGAGCTTTATTCGATTCGGCATTTGGCAAAATGCACTAGAACTTGCAAAACAAAAACTGGTTTGGGGTTGGGGCTTTGATCAAAATTTAACGTTTATAAATAGCATCGGCCAAAACATTTCCACAACCCATACAATTTATCTCGCATCATTACTAAAAGGTGGTCTGATTGGTTTTTCAATTCTAATGATGGTTATTGGGTATGGATTACTTCAAGTCCCCAAACATATAAGAGTCAATCATAAAATAGAAGGATCTATTTTTATATTTTCTCTGATTTATTATATGTCTCAGGGAATGTTTATTATTGGAAATCCTCAAGAATTTTGGTTCCTATTCTGGTTCCCCTTGTCTGTAATTCTAAGTACGCCAATAAAATCGACAGCACCATAATTATGAAAAAACAAGTGCAGTTTACTGTACTTGTTTTTCTTTTAGCCCATAATACTCAGCCAGCGTCATCCCCACAGTTCTTTCAGCAAGCCAGGAAAATAACGTCTCTAAATCCTGATATAACCGCTCAATATCAGCTACATTTTTAAATGTAGGGCTACCACCCGGCATAAACTCCGAGGAATGGAGCATAAACTCCACGTAGTCGTTGCCCTCAGCTAATGTTTTTTCCGCAACCGCTATCATTTGTGCTGAGTTACCGCCCGATGGGCGCAACCAATGAACGGAAGGACTACGATATTTACCACGAAGCCGGTCATAGCTTTGTTTAAAGCTATTCATTAACGGGCTGTGCTTATATTGAATGCTCATTGGGACTTCGAGCAGCGTAGAGTTACCGGACTGGCTAATATTTTCCAGATCCATGAAATAAGCCTGGGTCGGGAAATGTTGATAATTCGTTCCACCATTGCCTGTTGGCGCACCCTTAGCATTTCGCCAGTTAACCCTTGGGGTCACTGAACAATCCACCTTATAACCCAGCTCCACCAAAAGTTTGGCGTAACGACTATCAAATGCCCAACGACCTGCACGATGGCTGATCATTTTTGTGCCGAAAGTTTCTTCCAATAGAGTGGTCATAGAAACCACCTTCTCGCGTAGGACCTCATCAGGATACTCAATCAGATAAGGCTGCCAGCGCCAGTCATCACCGGTTAAATCATAATCCGGTGGGCTATTCCATGCATGCAAGTGCATGCCAACTTCACCCTGGCCACGAGCAATTACATCCTTAGCAAATTCGATGTAATCCGGGTCGATAGCCATTTCGTAATTTGTCAGCCAAACCGGTTTAAAACCATATTTCTCACACAATGCCTGGAAACGAGGTAAAAAACGGGCATTCTCAGTTTTGATTTGCCGGTGGTTTTGCCACAGATTATCGCCTTCGGTATCAATAGTAATGATGAATGCTGGTTTAGTCATTTCCGTCTCTGAGCTAACACGAGGTTTACATCATGTTACGCAGCCTGTCTGATTAGGGCAAACCGCTTACGTTCAAATTTCTGACTTCTGAGCACAAATGTAGCAACCATACTCAAGGTCTATTAGAATCACCCTCTGGTTGATCACCTAAAGATGATAATGAATAACGCCTTGAATTCTCTCGCAAGCGAGCCACCTGCTCGCATTCTACTGATAAAGTTGCGCCATCATGGTGACATGCTGCTCACCACCCCAGTGATCAACTCATTACATCAGGCATGGCCACAGGCAGAAATTGATGTCCTGCTATATGAAGAAACACGCGATATGCTAGCGGCTCATCCGTTCATTCATCGTATTTATGGCATTGACCGTAAGTGGCGAAAACTCGGTACTCGCCAGCATTTATGCAAAGAATGGCAGTTACTCAAAACGCTGCGCGAGCAAAAATATAATCTGGTTATCAACCTTGCCGATCAGTGGCGTAGCGCCATTGTGACTCGTTTCACTGGCGCCCCTTCACGCATCGGTTTCGATTTCAATAAACGTCGCGGGTGGTTCTGGCGCAATTGCCATACGCAGCTTGCATCGGTAGCCCACCATCAGACTCTGCATACCGTTGAACAAAACTTATCCATCCTTGCTCCGCTTGGTATCTCTGAATGTCGCAGTGTGACAATGAGTTACCAGCCTGAAGACTGGCAAACCGTGCAAACTACGTTGCAAAGCAAAGGTGTGGAAGGTTCATTTATCGTGGTGCAGCCTACATCCCGCTGGTTCTTCAAATGCTGGGATGAGAGCAAAATGGCGCAAACTATCACAGCGCTACAAAATGACGGCCATACTCTTATTTTGACTTCCGGTCCCGATAAGAATGAAAAAGCGATGATTGAGAAAATCCGCGCATTCTGCCCTCCAGAACGCATTCATTCCCTGGCTGGTGAATTAACCCTGCGACAATTAGCTGCGCTCATCGATCATGCTCGTTTGTTTATTGGCGTTGATTCTGTACCTATGCATATGGCGGCTGCGTTAAGAACGCCCTGCATCGCATTATTTGGCCCGTCAAAATTGACGTTCTGGAGCCCGTGGGATGTCGTCGGTGATGTTATCTGGGCTGGTAACTTCGGTGAGCTTCCCGATCCAGACAAGATTGATACCAATACTAAAGAACGTTATCTCGATGCCATTCCGGTTGATGTCGTTGTTGCTGCCGCAAGGAAACAGTTGTTATGAAGCGCTGCCGTCTGGCAATCGTCCGCCAAAAATATCGCCCGGATGGAGGTGCCGAGCGTTTCGTTTCACGTGCACTTGAAGCATTAAGTGCCCATGACATGGAACTCAACGTTATCACCCGGCAGTGGGAAGGCGAACGCCAGGATAACTGGCATATTCATATATGTGACCCAATGAAGCTTGGGCGAATCAGTCGTGAAAAAGGCTTTGCTGATGCGGCCAGGAAACTTTGGCAACGTGAAAATTTCGATATTGTTCAGAGTCATGAGCGCATCGCAGGGTGTGATATTTATCGGGCTGGTGATGGCGTTCATCGCCGCTGGTTAATGCAGCGAGCCAGGATTTTACCGGCATGGCGTGGAAAGTGGTTGTTTATGGACAGATACCACCGCTATGTCATGCAAGCTGAAAGGGCTATGTACCAGGCTCCTGAGCTAAAAGCCGTAATCTGCAATGCGGAAATGGTGAAGCAAGAAATCATCGAAGATTTCTCTATACCTGCTAACAAGATACATGTCATCTATAATGCCATTGACTCCTCCCGCTTCGTTTCAGCAAATGAAGAATTGAGAGCTAAGTTACGTAATGAAATGACCATCCCGCAAAATGCGGTGGCGCTGGTTTTTGTAGGATCGGGATTTGAGCGCAAAGGGCTTGCCAGTGCGATAAGAGCCATCGCGGGCACAGATCGCTATCTTGTCGTTGTCGGACAGGATAAAGCCGATAAACAGTACCAAGAACTGGCACAATCGTTGGGATGCCAGAACCGAGTGCGGTTTACGGGGATGCAGAAAAACACACTACCTTTCTATCAAGCTGTTGATGGACTATTACTGCCAACGCTATATGATCCATTCCCTAATGTGATACTTGAAGCAATGGCATGTGGTTTACCGGTTATTACTTCACACACCTGTGGTGGTGCTGAATTTATTACAACCGGACAAAATGGATACGTTTGTGATGCACTCGATATCCCACGATTGTCAGAAGCGGTAATGGCAATACCATCGCGCTTTGTTGATGAAAGTATGGGGATGTTTGCTCGTGAACGAGTCAAGGATGCGACACCGGAAAAACTTTCACAGCAACTTATTTCGCTGTATCAAAACATACTGGATTAGATAATGCGTATCCTAATGGTTATTGATGGTTTACCTGGCGGCGGTGCTGAAAAAACCGTTCTAACCCTATCGCAAGGTTTGGTGGGCATGGGCCATCAGGTTTCCGTATTTTCTCTGCGCCGTGTCTGTGACTATGACATCCCTGAAGGCGTTGATTATCAAGTCATTCTGGATACCTGCAAAAAACCCTGGCGCAAGCTAACTGAACTCTCTCGCCGTGCAGCTCTGCTCGATAGCGCAGTTGAACAAGCGCAGAAAAAAGGGAAATTTGACCTCATCTTTTCGCATCTGCATAAAACCGATCGCATTGTTGCCCACACAAAATCTATACCGCGTGAAAAGCTCTGGTATTGCGTGCATGGCATGTTCTCCTTCTCGTATCTCCAACATCGCCATGGCTTCTCCCGTTGGTTAAAACGTAAAAAAATTCAAAGTGTTTACCAGAACAGTAACGTCGTCGCCGTTTCTAAAGCGGTGCTGCAAGATATTACTCAGGGTTTCGACATCACGCTTTCCCGCAGCTCCGTGATACATAACCCATTCGACATTGACGGGATTCATTTACGAGCGAAAGAGCCATGTGAGATGGCGGGGCAGGACTATCTCATTCATGTTGGGCGTTTCCATGAGCATAAGCGCCATGATCGACTCATCAATGCCTATGCACTTAGTAAGATTCAGATTCCATTAGTCTTGATGGGTAGCGGTAGTGAAGAACGCATTGCCGAAATTAAAGCAATGGCTTCTGCCGCGGGCGTTGCCGACCGCGTCATTATCAAATCATTCGTTCCCAATCCTTATCCGTGGATTGCCAATGCACGCATGCTGCTGTTGAGCTCAGATTGCGAAGGGTTTGGTAACGTATTAGTGGAAGCTCTGATTTGCCAGACACCAGCAGTCAGTACTCGCTGCCCGGGTGGGCCTGCAGAAATTCTCACAGAGGGACTGGCACGTGGCCTTTCGGGTATGACTGCTCAGGAACTTGCGAATACCATGCTGGATATTTATAACAATCCACCGATTATCGATTCCACGAAGATTGAGTCTTATAGCATTGGTGCCATCTGCCAGCAGTACTTGTCGCTGGCGGCAGAAGAAAGATAACGAAATTTTCAGGTAATTTTATGCCACAAAACCTACGTCCACTTCTTAGCGTTGTCGTTGCTGTTTATAACGGCGAACTTTTCTTGGCCAAATTTTTTGCCTGCCTTGAAGCTCAGAATATCAGCAGCATGGAAGTCATTATGGTGAACGATGGTTCAACCGATGGCTCGATGGCGATAATTGAAGCATGGCGCAGCAAATTCCCCGGCATGAAAGTTCTGGAGCAGGAAAACCAAGGCGTTTCTATTGCACGTAATACAGGACTTGCAGTGGCTACAGGCCAATACCTTTCCTTCCCGGACATTGATGACGACTTTAAACCTGGCATGTATCGTCATCTTCTTGATTTAGCGCTGAAAAACAACCTGGATGTTGTCACCTGCAATGGTAATTATGTCTATGAAAATAATAAGAAACCTTCACGCCCAATTTTCCCGCAGGACAAACTTCAGTCTACTGATGTACTGACCGGCCCACAGTGGCTAAAGCGCGCTCTCGATTCACGCAAGTTTCTGCATGTCACGTGGCTGAATCTTTATCGCCATGATTTTATTCGTGAACATGGATTTACGTTTGAACCTGGTTTGCGCCATCAGGACATTCCGTGGACAACTGAAGTGTTACTAGCCGCAGAACGTGTTCAATATACTGACGAGCAATACTACGATTACTACATTCATTCAGCCTCGGTTTCCCACAAACCCGATACTGATGACACGCTCATCCGCTCCGCTCGCCACTACATGAAAATTCTGGAAATGCTGGATGCTATTAACCAGCGCTATCCTGAAGCCGTCAAAAACATTCCAGCCTGCAATTGGCAAATTGCAAAAGAAGGCCTTGGAATACTGCATACTTTCAACAGCATGAAAGATCCGCATAAAAAGAAGATGATCATCCAGGAGCTTTTTGATCGCGGTATCTGGCGCCTTATCTGGAAAAATGCCCGCGGCTTCCGCCTGCGCTGGCGCTTGGGGCGTCGTTATCTAAAACTAAAGAAAGCAACACGAGTACCTGGTTGAGAAGCATTTCTTTTACGGGTAGTGCTTACTACCCGTCATTTTTGCAACATGACACAAACTGCTCCGAATACTAAGCAATGCCTTCGTGAAGTTACCAAAACAATAGCTTTAAGCTTCCCGAATGCTTAGAATTTGCCCGCCGATAATGAAAATACGGAAAATTCGCTTGGAATCGTTGTATACCGCACTGTTCTATCTTATTCAGCCAATTGTATGGCTGCGACTATTACTCCGTAGCCGTAAAGCTCCCGCGTATCGTAAACGCTGGGCGGAACGCTACGGTTATTGCCGTGGAAAAGTGGAGCCCGATGGTATTCTTCTGCATTCAGTTTCCGTAGGTGAGACACTGGCGGCAATTCCGTTAGTGCGAGCCCTACGCCATCGTTACCCAACGATTCCAATTACCGTCACCACGATGACCCCTACCGGCTCTGAACGTGCTCAGTCGGCGTTTGGGCAAAACGTACATCACGTCTATTTGCCTTACGATCTCCCCTGCGCCATGAAGCGCTTTTTCAACACCGTGCGTCCGAAATTGGTCATCGTGATGGAAACCGAGCTATGGCCAAACATGATCAACGAATTACATAAACGTAAAATCCCGTTGGTCATTGCCAATGCCCGTCTCTCTGCCCGTTCGGCAAATGGATATAAAAAGCTGGGTAATTTCACTCGTCGCCTGATGAGCAAAATCACGCTTATTGCTGCGCAAAATGAAGAAGATGGCGGTCGTTTCATCGAACTAGGATTGAAACGCTCGCAACTGACTGTTACCGGCAGCCTGAAATTTGATATCTCTGTGACTCCAGAGCTTGCCGCACGCGCGATTACGCTACGCCGCCAATGGGCTCCACATCGCAAAGTCTGGATTGCTACCAGCACCCATGATGGAGAAGAGAGCATTATTCTTGATGCGCACCGCCAGTTGCTGGCCAAATTCCCTGATTTATTACTCATTCTTGTCCCACGCCACCCGGAACGTTTTAAAGACGCACGGGATATGGCTCAGAAAGCTGGTTTCAGTTACATCATGCGCAGCAGCGGAGAAAAACCGTCCAACAGCACGCAAGTGGTGATTGGCGATACGATGGGCGAACTGATGATGCTGTACGGGATTGCCGATCTCGCCTTTGTTGGCGGCAGCCTGGTTGAGCGTGGAGGTCATAACCCACTGGAACCTTCTGCTCATGCAATTCCGGTCTTAATGGGCCCGCACACCTTCAATTTCAAAGATATATGCGCCAGATTGCAGAATGCTGATGGGCTGATTACCGTCACCGATGCCAACTCACTGGTCAATGAAATCACCACTTTGCTGACTGATGAAGATTATCGTCTTTACTACGGTCGCCATGCAGTTGAAGTGCTTCACCAGAATCAAGGCGCACTGCAACGCTTGCTACAATTACTGCAACCGTATCTGCCACAACGGAGCCATTAATGCCCAATCGTTTGTCCGTCGTGATGATCGCTAAAAATGCGGCAGACGTATTGCCAGAATGCCTGGCTTCAGTCTCATGGGCAGATGAGGTGGTGTTGCTGGATTCAGGAAGTACCGATTCTACCGTCGAGATAGCCCTTCAGGCAGGTGCGAAAGTTTTCATTAATGAAGACTGGCAGGGTTTTGGCAAACAACGTCAGCTCGCACAGAGCTATGCCAGCCACGATTATATTTTGATGATCGATACCGATGAGCGCGTCACACCCGAACTGGCCAGCGCCCTCGAAGCGGTACTAGAAAACCCTCAGCCAGATACTGTTTACAGTATTGCACGCCGCAACCTGTTCCTCGGACGCTTTATGCGCCACAGCGGCTGGTATCCCGATCGTGTGACTCGCCTCTATGCCCATTCGCGCTATAGCTATAATGACAATCAGGTTCATGAATCTCTCGAAGCACCCGGAGCAAAAGTTGTCCCACTTAAAGGGGATTTGCTCCATTTGACCTGCCGTGATTTCGCAAGCTTCCAACGCAAACAGTTAAATTATGCGACCGCGTGGGCGCAAGAGCGTCATCAACGCGGCAAGCGCGTCTCTATTGCGGGTATTTTCGGTCACACGCTTGGGGCATTTTGTAAAACTCTGTTGTTGCGTGCTGGTTTTCTCGATGGGAAGCAGGGCTGGTTACTTGCAGTCGTCAATGCACAATATACGTTTAACAAGTACGCTGAACTCTGGGCACTGAATCAAAGCTACACGGAAAACAAACCACTATGACCACCCGAGCGATTTACCCAGGCACATTTGATCCCATTACCAATGGTCATCTGGACATAGTGACTCGCGGTGCGATGATGTTCGATACCTTAATTCTGGCTATCGCTAACAGCCCGCATAAAAAAACTCTCTTCACACTGGAAGAAAGAGTTCAGCTCGCTCAAGGGGTTACGGCGCATTTTCCTAATGTAGAAGTTGTCGGATTTAGCGACCTGATGGCGAATTTTGCGAAGACCCAGCAGGCGAATGTCCTGGTCCGCGGGCTACGCACAGCAGCAGATTTTGAATATGAGATGCAGCTGGCTCATATGAACCGTCATTTAATGCCAGAGCTTGAAAGCGTATTCCTGATGCCGTCGAAAGAGTGGTCTTTTGTCTCTTCATCGCTGGTAAAAGAAGTCGCCCGCCATCATGGTGATGTCGCTCATTTCCTGCCGAAAGCAGTTTGCAAAGCGTTACTGAAAAAAATGAACCAGCCCCAATAGCATTCGAGTTGCAGGTAGGCGGCAAGGAAGCTAATCCCCAGGAGCTTACTCTAGTAAGTGACTGGGGTTAGCGAGCGCAGCCAACACCCCTGCGGCTTGAAGGATGATGGGGATAATTAATTTTGGCAATGGCGGCAATAAAAAGTACTGCGCTGCCCATGCTTGCTGATAATAATTGGCGCACCACAAACCCTGCATGGTTCACCTGCCCGTCCGTAAACCTGTAATTCCTGAGCGAAATAGCCCGGTTTACCATCAGACTGAAGGAAATCTTTTAGCGTCGTCCCGCCTTGTTCTATCGAACGAAGCAGCACCGCTTTTATCGTTTTAACCAGTAAATCACATTCTATTTGAGACAATGACTGCGCAGCTCTGTCCGGATGGATCCCCGCAGCAAACAGCGATTCACTGGCGTAAATGTTACCCACTCCCACCACCAGCTTGTTATCCATCAGCCACGGCTTAATGGCGATTTTCTTTTTCGCGGATTTTTCACGCAGATAATCAGCCGAAAATTCGCCGCTTAGTGGTTCTGGGCCAAGATGCGCCAGCACATTGCTACCTTCCAGCTCCTTCGCCCACAGCCATGCACCGAAACGGCGCGGATCGGTATAACGCAGGACTTTGCCATTGCTCATCACCAAATCGACATGGTCATGTTTTTCAGCGGGATAATCTTCAGGAAGAATGCGCAGGCTACCCGACATGCCAAGATGGATAATAATCCAGCCATCGGGAAGTTCGAGCAGCAGGTACTTAGCGCGACGCTGCACACTTAAAACGGGTTTATCACTCAGAGCATGGATTTCATCGGAGACAGGCCAACGCAGTCGACCATTACGCACGACAGCATGCAAGATGGTTTCACCAACCAGATGCGGCTCTATACCACGTCGGCTGGTTTCTACTTCAGGTAACTCAGGCATCAATCCTCCACACTCAAAGTCCTAAAACAAAAAAACCCCGCCGAAGCGAGGTTTTCATCAAAGATACTAAAATTATTTAATTTTAGCTTCTTTGTACAGTACGTGTTGACGGACAACTGGATCGAATTTTTTCAATTCCAATTTTTCCGGCTTAGTACGCTTGTTCTTCGTGGTGGTATAGAAGTGACCAGTACCAGCAGAAGAAACCAGCTTGATCTTCTCGCGAACACCTTTAGCCATGACTTAGTTCCTCTTAGTACTTCTCGCCACGGGTACGCATATCGGCCAAGACCGTTTCGATACCCTTCTTATCAATTACACGCATACCTTTAGCAGATACACGCAGTGTGACAAAACGCTTCTCGCTCTCAACCCAAAAACGGTGAGAGTGCAGGTTCGGCAGGAAACGGCGTTTGGTCGCGTTCATTGCGTGGGAACGGTTATTACCGGTCACCGGACGCTTGCCAGTAACTTGGCAGACTCGGGACATGTCTATTCTCCAAAAATCAAATTAGCTCGAGCTTCGTATAGGGTTATGGCGCCTCGTCAGGCCGCAAGCCTGGTCCCTGGCGGTTCAATGTGAACCACAGTGCCAGGCGCATAATGCCAAAACCCGAGATTCTCAAAGGTGGCGTAGTATACGCTGCCTAACGCATGTGCTCAAGTCCCGAACAGACAAAGATCCCCAAGGATCGCGCAATTCGTCTTAAATCCACCCACGTTCGGCAAAAGAAACGTACTCTCCACGGCCAATAACAAGATGATCGAGCACTCGAATTTCCATAAACAGGCAAGCTTTTACGATACGTTCAGTAATAACACGATCAGCTTTACTCGGTTCTGCTCGACCAGACGGGTGATTATGCGCGAGTATTAGCGCCGCTGCATTGGATTTCATCGCTTCACGCACAATTTCTCTCGGATGAACCTCAACATGGTTCAATGTTCCCGAAAACATAGGGCAATGTTTAATCACCCGATGCTGATTATCTAAAAAAATAACCATAAAGATCTCACGCTCTGCTGTGGTCAATTGGCTTTGGATGAAATCCCTTACGGAATCAGGCCCCTTGAGCGTTAATTCCTCAACACCACGAGAATAGTAATAACGCCTCGCAAGCTCAGCAATGGCATTCAACTGGGTGTATTTCGCGCTCCCAATACCTTTCACATCTTTGAATTGCGAATAATCAGCCGACAGCAGCCGACTTAACGAGCCAAACTGATGTAGCAAGCTTTGCGCAAATGCCATGACATTCATATTCCTGCAGCCAGTGCGTAAGAAAAGCGCCAGTAACTCCACGTCAGATAATGCGCTAGCCCCAAATTTCAAAAGCTTTTCCCGCGGCATATCCGCTTTGTCTTGCCTCAATGACTCATCCATCAGAACCTCCTTGCCCTTCGTTATCACTATTTAGCACAACTCAAGCAATGGACACGACACGCAGATATTCTCCATGCGGGATGTCTCGCAAACTGCAAAAAGTCGATACCGAATGAGTGTGGTAAAATATTCAGATGACTGTGACTTCTGGTGGAAAAATCATGATTGGGCTTGCTGGCAAAAAAATTGTTCTGGGTGTGAGCGGCGGTATCGCTGCTTACAAAACACCAGAACTGGTACGCCGTCTGCGCGAACGCGGCGCTGAGGTGCGGGTAGTAATGACTGAGGCCGCCAAAGCCTTTATTACGCCACTGAGTTTACAAGCCGTGTCAGGTTATCCTGTATCAGATAGCTTGTTAGATCCCGCAGCAGAAGCGGCTATGGGGCATATCGAATTAGGCAAATGGGCTGATTTAGTTATTCTTGCGCCGGCGACAGCTGATTTAATTGCCCGCATTACCGCAGGGATGGCAAATGACCTGGTGAGCACAATTTGCCTTGCGACACCCGCACACGTTGCCGTTTTGCCAGCCATGAACCAACAAATGTATCGGGCAACAGCAACTCAGCACAATCTTGAGGTTTTATCTACGCGCGGCCTATTGATCTGGGGGCCCGATAGCGGCAGCCAGGCCTGTGGCGATATAGGTCCTGGCCGTATGCTTGACCCATTAGCGATTGTTGAGATGGCAGCGCAACATTTTACTGTCATCAAAGATCTGCAACATCTTAATGTCATGATTACCGCAGGCCCAACTCGTGAACGCCTGGACCCGGTGCGTTACATCACCAACGATAGCTCAGGGAAAATGGGCTACGCAATTGCAGCTGCTGCTGCTGCACGTGGTGCAAATGTGACATTAATTTCCGGCCCTGTTTCTTTGCCAACTCCACCATGGGTAAAACGCATTGATGTCACCACGGCCCTCGAAATGGAAGCCACGGTTCAACAACATGTCCAGGGGCAGCAAATTTTTGTTGGCTGTGCGGCTGTTGCAGACTATCGTGCCGCCGCCGTTGCTGAAGAAAAAATCAAAAAGCAAGGCGATGAAATCACAATAAAAATGATAAAAAACCCGGATATTGTCGCCGGTGTCGCAGCACTTTTAACTCATCGTCCTTATGTTGTTGGGTTTGCCGCCGAAACAAATAATGTGGAAGAATACGCCAGGCAAAAACGCGTGAGTAAAAACCTCGATCTGATTTGTGCGAACGATGTTTCACAAGAAGGTCAGGGATTTAACAGCGAAAACAATGCATTGCACCTTTTCTGGCAGGATGGAGATAAAGTCTTACCTCTTGAGCGTAAGGAACTCCTTGGCCATCTTTTACTGAACGAGATAGTTACCCGTTATGATGAAAAAAATCGACGTTAAGATTCTGGACCCACGCGTTGGCCAACAGTTCCCACTGCCGACTTATGCAACTTCCGGCTCCGCAGGTCTTGACCTACGTGCCTGTCTGGATGAGGCCGTAGAGCTTGCTCCTGGTGTCACCAAGCTTATTCCAACCGGGCTGGCTATCCATATCGCCGATCCATCTCTGGCGGCAGTCATTCTGCCTCGTTCAGGACTTGGTCATAAGCATGGCGTAGTGTTAGGCAACCTTGTCGGGCTGATAGACTCCGATTACCAGGGTCAGTTAATGGTTTCCGTGTGGAACCGTGGACAAGACCACTTCACCATCGAACCCGGCGAACGCATTGCACAAATGGTGTTTGTGCCTGTCGTTCAGGCTGAATTCAATTTGGTAGAAGATTTCGACTCTAGTGACCGAGGCGAAGGCGGTTTCGGCCATTCTGGTCGCCAGTAACTTCGTTTATAAACGTAACCCCACAGCGTAAAAAATGTGAAAAAACCGCAAACTTTAAGTTTGCGAGCGCTGTGTGGCTACTTGCCTGACAAGTGTGTTATTTCAGGGGTATTTTAGAACATGGCAGAAAAACAAACCGCGAAACGGAATCGTCGCGAAGAAATACTTCAGTCTCTGGCCCAAATGCTTGAATCCAGTGATGGAAGCCAACGAATCACAACTGCCAAGCTCGCGGCGGCTGTTGGCGTTTCCGAAGCTGCACTTTATCGACATTTTCCTAGTAAAACGAAAATGTTCGATAGTCTTATCGAGTTTATTGAAGACAGCCTAATTACCCGTATCAATCTCATTTTGAAAGATGAGAAAGACACACACTCTCGGTTACGTTTGATTGTTCTACTGATTCTCGGGTTTGGCGAACGCAACCCTGGACTTACACGTATTCTCACCGGCCATGCGCTGATGTTTGAACAAGACCGCCTGCAAGGCCGCATCAACCAGCTCTTTGAACGTATTGAAGTACAATTGCGTCAGGTGATGCGAGAAAAGAAGATGCGTGAAGGCGAAGGGTTTGTTACCGATGAATCGCTGCTGGCAAGCCAGCTTCTGGCATTCTGCGAAGGGACATTATCGCGTTTTGTACGTAGCGAATTCCGCTATCTGCCTACCGATGATTTTGATACCCGATGGCCACTGGTTGCCTCCCAGCTTCAGTAATTGAAAAGGGCCTTTTAAAGGCCCTTTTTCTTACACACCGTACTGAGTACGGTATTCCTGCACAGCCGCTAAATGCACAGCCATCTCAGGTTTTTCTTCAAGGTATTCAACCAAGTCTTTCAGAGTGATGATTGAAATCACTTTGCACTGGTAATCACGCTCAACTTCCTGAATCGCTGATATCTCACCACGGCCACGTTCCTGGCGGTCCAGAGAAATTAGCACGCCAGCCAGTGATGCATTATTAGCGGCAATAATTTCCATGGACTCACGGATTGCGGTACCTGCGGTGATTACATCATCCACCAGCATTACACGCCCTTGCAGCGCGCTACCAACCAGATTGCCACCTTCACCATGGTCTTTGGCTTCTTTGCGATTAAAGCAATATGGCAGATCAAGCTCATGATGTTCGGCCAACGCAACGGCGGTAGTCGTCGCGATTGGAATCCCTTTGTAAGCCGGCCCAAACAGCAAATCAAACTCAATTCCGGAATCCACTAACGCGGCAGCGTAAAAACGGCCCAATAGTGCCAGGTCGCGCCCGGTATTGAACAGCCCGGCATTGAAGAAATAAGGGCTGGTACGCCCGGATTTCAGCGTGAATTCGCCAAACTTAAGTACCTGCTTGTTAAGCGCAAACTCAATAAACTGGCGCTGATACGGTTTCATGGATTTGCTCCTCAGTAATTAAGACAAAAAAAAGGCGACTCTCAGAGTCGCCTAAAATCAATTTTCTAACGCCGCCTTCTGCGCCGTTACGATAGATTCAATTCCCCCTCGCGCCAGCGCCAGTAGCGCCAGTAGCTCTTCATGGGTGAACGGCTCGCCTTCAGCGGTGCCCTGAACCTCAATCATTCGGCCATCTTCCATCATCACGACGTTCATGTCGGTTTCTGCGGCAGAATCTTCAACATATTCCAGATCGCAAACAGCAGCACCATTAACGATACCAACTGATACTGCAGCTACCATCCCTTTCATCGGGTTGGTTTTTAATTTACCTGCGGCCACCAGCTTGTTCAGTGCATCAGCCAGAGCAACACAAGCACCAGTGATTGAAGCTGTACGAGTACCGCCGTCAGCCTGCAGAACATCACAGTCCAGCGTAATGGTGTATTCACCGAGAACCTTCAAATCTACTGCTGCGCGAAGCGAGCGAGCAATCAGACGCTGAATTTCAAGAGTACGACCGCCTTGCTTACCTTTTGCTGCTTCACGGAAGTTACGAGTATGCGTTGCACGAGGCAGCATCCCGTATTCTGCTGTGATCCAGCCCTGGCCCTGGCCTTTCAGAAAACGCGGAACGCCTTCTTCAACAGTGGCGGTGCAAAGTACTTTAGTGTCGCCGAACTCGACCAGCACGGAGCCTTCTGCGTGTTTGGTGTAATTACGAGTCAGGGTGACTGGACGCACTTGTTCGGCGCTACGACCTGATGGACGCATGGGTTATCTCCGGGCTAAAACGAATGTGGCTGCGCATTATACGGACTTCACTCGCTTATTCCTATCCTGGAAGTCCAGGCATGGCTATAATCCCCACATCTATTACGCAATACGGTTACGAAATATGATCCGCAGTATGACCGCCTATGCCCGACGTGAAGTAAAAGGCGAATGGGGCAGCGCCTCCTGGGAGTTACGTTCGGTAAACCAACGCTATCTCGAAACTTATATTCGTATGCCGGAACAGTTCCGCAGCCTCGAACCAGTGGCTCGCGAGCGTATCCGCACCCGCTTAACCCGTGGAAAAATCGAATGTAACCTGCGTTTCGAACCTGATGCTCGCTCTCAAAGCTCTTTGCTGCTCAATGAAAAACTGGCTAAACAGCTAGTTGAAGCAGCTAACTGGGTGAAAATGCAGAGTGACGAAGGCGAAATCAATCCGGTTGATATTCTGCGCTGGCCAGGCGTGATGTCGGCTCAGGAACAAGATCTTGATGCCATCACCGCTGAAATTCTTGCAGCCCTTGATGGCGCACTGGATGACTTCATTATTGCTCGTGAAACCGAAGGCGAAGCTCTGAAGGCGATGATTGAGCAACGCCTGCAAGGCGTGAGCGCTGAGGTCGTCAATGTTCGTGCACAGATGCCTGAAGTTTTAAAATGGCAGCGTGAACGCCTGGTGGCAAAACTGGAAGATGCACAAGTTCAGCTTGAGAATAACCGTCTGGAGCAAGAACTTGTGCTGATGGCTCAGCGTGTCGACGTTGCTGAAGAGCTGGATCGCCTGGAAGCGCACGTCAAAGAGACATACAACATTCTTAAGAAAAAAGAAGCTGTTGGCCGTCGCCTCGACTTTATGATGCAAGAATTCAACCGCGAGTCGAATACTCTGGCATCAAAATCTATCAATTCAGATGTCACCAATTCAGCGATTGAATTGAAAGTGCTGATTGAACAGATGCGTGAGCAGATCCAGAACATCGAGTGATGTTCACATTGCCTTTCTAAGCCCGCACTATGCGGGCTTTTACCATCCAGGCAACCTTAAGCATCAATTTAAGTAATCCACTTCACATAGATAAAGCACAGAAAACCCCTACCTTTCTGCCACAAGAAACATTTATGCATTAGTAAATGTAATCAAAACCGCTTCGCTTTAAAAAAACTAAATCGTGACATTGTTCACAAAACGTTACCCTCTCAGCCTTTCCACTGGAGGTATCAATGCTATTACACATTCTTTATTTGGTCGGGATAACCGCCGAGGCAATGACCGGCGCACTCGCAGCAGGCCGCCGACGCATGGATACTTTCGGTGTCATCATTATTGCGACGGCTACTGCACTTGGTGGTGGGTCTGTGCGTGACATTCTGCTTGGGCACTACCCGTTAGGCTGGGTGAAACACCCTGAATACGTCGTGATTGTGGCCGTTGCAGCTGTACTCACCACGGTGTTTGCTCCTGTGATGCCTCATCTGCGTCGTCTTTTCCTGGTTCTCGACGCACTTGGGTTGGTTGTTTTCTCTATCATCGGTGCACAAATCGCATTGGATATGGGTGAAGGCCCAATCATCGCCATTATTGCAGCCGTAGTGACCGGCGTATTTGGTGGTGTCCTGCGTGATATGTTCTGTAAACGTATCCCACTGGTTTTCCAAAAGGAACTATATGCTGGCATAGCATTCGCCTCAGCAGTGCTCTATATCGTTTTGCAGCACTATGTTTCGAACCAGGACGTGGTGATCATTTCCACACTTATCTTCGGATTCACGGCACGTTTGCTGGCATTACGTCTGCGCCTTGGATTGCCTGTGTTCCACTACAAACATGCAGATCACTGATCAATAAATCCCCGAATTCCTTGCTGTGCCAGAAAAGCCGCTAGCGCAGCTATTTGGGGATGATTCACAAACTCCACCAGCTTTTTTGCCCTTATGGAACCGACTCCCGGCAGCTTTTGCCAACTAAGCTCATCCCTGGCAACCAAATGTGACCATTGTGAATCGGGCATTGTGGTGAGTACTGCTCTTGGTAGTGGCAAGCCAAATGCCAGCAGCCACTGCCTGAATGGTTGCTGTCGGGCTTGCGAGAATTGCTGCCATAAATGTGCCGTTCTGGCCACAGACACATTACCAATCTGAGACAAATCATTCTGAGTGACTGCCAACCAGGAAAAGATATGTTCCAGGTTGAGATTTTGTTGGAACTGCTGCCAGGAACGCACACTAACCCCGTTGATATTCAGTATTTCTGGAGAGCTTAACCACGTAAGACGAGCAATAAACTGCTCACGGCACCTGCTCTCAAAATAGAGGCAGCTCAGCGTCGTGTTCTTTTGTTCGGATGGTGGTTGCGGTTTATTACGCGGATTAACTCGCCACACAACCTCGTCAAAACGAGGAATTCCCTGCCCGGCAAGGCTCACCATTATCTGATCGCCTGCGACAATATCCAACGTCTGCCATTTTCTAACTGAACCGATATTTACTCGTTTAACGTGTTTATCATCAATTTGTAAGGGATGCAGATTAAGTACAACGGAGACTTTGCCCGTACGCCCCACAGCAAACTGAACGCTTTTAACTTCAGCAACTTGCTGTAATGGTGGATATTTCCATGCAACTACCCATGCAGCCTTTCCCGGAGCCCAGTACTTTCCCGTTGGTTCAACCCCTTCTCGGACAACCACGCCATCTGTCACAAAGGGTAATGGGGTCGTAAACCATGACTCGCGCAGCTTCGATATCTCATCCATAGAATTAACGGACTTTGACCAGGTTTTAGTCAGCGGGAAACCGGCCTGAGCAAGTACTTCCATTTTCTGGTTCATTTGCGTTGGCCCGTCGGGCCAGGCCCATATAAAGATCCCCAACTCTTTGAGTAAAGCAGGGTCACCCTTGCGCATCATAGCGCCAGCAGTTTTTCCTCGGGCGTTAATGCTGCCCATTGTTTTCTGTACGTGATTATCTCTTTTCCAGAAGATCTCACCCTGCAGCACACTATTGGCAAGTGGGCCGATAAGGGTTTGAGGGATGTCAGGAATCATTTTGGCTTTTACTGTCCAATCCTGCCCTTTTTCACCATCACCCCGGCTCAGAAGTTGAACGAGGCGACCCTGGCGATAAACCAATGTCACTGCCACACCATCCACTTTCGGCTGTACCCAGAGATCGGTTTTGCCTTTTACCCACAACGCAACGGCTGCTCTGTCGGGAAGTTTTTTAACGCCAGTATGAGCAACGGGATGAAGCGCTTTGCCGTGCGTGAATAATCCAGGCTGTTGAGGTTCTTCTGTTGGGCTAAAGCACCGCTGCCAATTATTGAACTGGTTACGTAGGCCATCGTATGTAGCATCACTGACGATACTAACACCTTGTTGATAATAGGCTTGATCCCATTCCCCAAGCTTTTCTTTCAATGTCGCCATCTCCTGCTGGGCTTGCTCAGAGGACCAGACCGGACATGATGCTGACGCCATTGCGCTGAACATCCCCAGCAACCCGATAAACTTTGTTATCCACCTCATATGACCCTCCGCGTAAAAGCAAAGAGAGATATAACGCTCAAAAACAAGCTGTGCGATTGGGTTTTAAAAAGGATGCGAGGGGCTTTCAGAGGTTTTTAATGTGTTGCAGTAATACGGCATGTTTTTTGGAAATCCTTGCGCAAAATGGCAGAAATATTGCTGGGGAGTGCGACAAATTCTCCGTGACACGTAGACGGCGTGTATAATAGGCCCGTATACGCACTTCTTTTTATGCTTACCGAATAAGTTAGAACTCATGGCTCAAGGCACGCTTTATATCGTTTCCGCCCCAAGTGGCGCGGGGAAATCCAGCCTCATCCAGGCTTTGTTAAAGACACAACCGCTGTATGACACGCAAGTTTCTATCTCCCATACCACTCGTGGTATTCGTCCGGGAGAGAAACATGGCGAGCACTATTTCTTTGTGGAAAAGGAAGAGTTTAAGCAGATGATTGCTGAAGACGCGTTCCTTGAACACGCGGAAGTGTTTGGTAATTACTACGGCACTTCACGCCATGCCATTGAGCAAGTTTTGGCAACAGGTGTAGATGTTTTTCTGGATATCGATTGGCAAGGTGCCAAGCAGATTCGTGAGAAAATGCCGCAAGCTCGCAGTATTTTTATTCTGCCACCGTCGAAAGACGAGTTAGACCGCCGCTTACGTGGCCGTGGGCAAGACAGTGAAGAAGTTATTACGAAGCGAATGGAGCAGGCTGTTGCAGAAATGAGCCATTACGCTGAATATGACTATTTAATAGTCAACGACGATTTTGACACTGCACTGTCAGATTTAAAAATTATCATTCGTGCCGAGCGTCTACGAATGGGTCGCCAAAAAGCGCGACATGACGCTTTAATCAGCAAACTATTGGCAGACTGAGCCCAGTTTCAGTATCATGCCCAGTCATTTCTTCATCTGTGGAGCATTTTAATTATGGCACGCGTAACTGTTCAGGACGCTGTTGAGAAAATTGGTAACCGTTTTGACCTGGTTCTGGTCGCCGCACGTCGCGCTCGTCAGATGCAAACTGGTGGTAAAGATCCACTAGTGCCTGAAGAAAACGATAAAACGACTGTAATCGCACTGCGCGAAATCGAAGAAGGGTTGATCACTAACCAGATTCTCGATGTTCGTGATCGCCAGGAACAGCAAGAGCAGGAAGCCGCAGAACTGCAGGCTGTTACCGCTATTGCTGAAGGTCGTCGTTAATTAGCCTGCGGGTAGCCCTTGTATCTGTTTGAAAGCCTGAATCAACTGATTCAACCATACTTGCCCGAGGAGCAGATAAAGCGACTTCGGCAAGCATACCTTGTTGCGCGTGATGCTCACGAGGGACAAGCACGTTCAAGCGGTGAACCCTATATCACCCATCCCGTAGCTGTAGCCTGCATTCTGGCCGAGATGAAACTCGACTATGAAACGTTAATGGCTGCACTACTGCATGATGTGATCGAAGACACCCCTGCTACCTACCAGGATATGGAACAACTGTTTGGCAAAAGCGTTGCCGAACTGGTGGAAGGGGTATCTAAGCTCGACAAGTTGAAATTCCGCGATAAGAAAGAAGCTCAGGCTGAAAACTTCCGCAAAATGATCATGGCGATGGTGCAAGACATCCGCGTCATTCTGATCAAACTCGCCGACCGTACGCATAACATGCGCACTCTCGGGGCTTTGCGCCCTGATAAGCGTCGCCGCATTGCTCGCGAAACCCTCGAAATTTACAGCCCTCTGGCACACCGTCTTGGTATTCATCATCTGAAAACCGAGTTGGAAGAGCTGGGCTTTGAAGCGCTTTACCCGAACCGTTACCGCGTCATTAAAGAAGTGGTTAAAGCGGCGCGTGGTAACCGTAAAGAGATGATTCAAAAAATTCTCTCTGAAATCGACGGGCGTTTACAAGAAGCGGGCATTCCTTGCCGCGTCAGCGGTCGCGAAAAACACCTTTATTCCATCTACTGCAAAATGACGCTCAAAGAACAGCGTTTCCACTCGATTATGGATATTTACGCCTTCCGCGTAATTGTTCACGACATGGATACCTGTTACCGCGTTCTTGGGCAGATGCATAGCCTATACAAGCCACGTCCGGGCCGGGTTAAAGACTATATCGCCATTCCAAAAGCGAACGGATATCAGTCACTGCATACTTCAATGATTGGCCCACACGGTGTGCCGGTTGAAGTGCAAATCCGTACTGAAGATATGGACCAGATGGCAGAAATGGGTGTTGCTGCTCACTGGGCTTATAAAGAGCAAGGTGAGAGTGGTACTACCGCGCAAATCCGTGCCCAACGCTGGATGCAGAGCTTGCTGGAGCTCCAGCAAAGCGCCGGTAGCTCATTTGAATTTATCGAGAGCGTAAAATCCGATCTGTTCCCGGATGAGATTTACGTTTTCACCCCGGAAGGGCGCATTGTCGAATTGCCGGCTGGTGCGACACCTGTCGATTTCGCCTATGCCGTACATACCGATATCGGCCACGCATGCGTTGGTGCTCGTGTCGACAGACAACCCTATCCGCTGTCTCAGTCGCTCAGTAGCGGCCAGACAATCGAAATCATTACCGCACCGGGCGCTCGCCCGAATGCCGCATGGTTGAATTTCGTTGTGAGCTCTAAAGCCCGCGCCAAAATTCGCCAGATGCTGAAAAACCTTAAACGTGATGACTCTGTTAGCCTCGGGCGCCGCCTGCTTAACCATGCGTTAGGTGGTAGCCGCAAGCTTGCCGAAGTTCCGCCAGAAAATATTCAACGAGAGCTTGAGCGCATGAAACTCGCCACGCTTGATGATTTGCTGGCTGAAATTGGCTTGGGTAACGCTATGAGTGTAGTTGTCGCGAAAAACCTGCAAGGTGAATCACAAGCGTCTTTACAGGCGAATGCTCTGCCGCATAGCCATCTGCCTATCAAAGGTGCAGATGGCGTGCTGATTACTTTTGCTAAGTGTTGCCGCCCAATTCCTGGCGACCCGATAGTAGCTCACGTTAGCCCTGGTAAAGGGTTGGTTATCCACCATGAGTCTTGCCGGAATATTCGTGGCTACCAGAAAGAAGCCGAGAAATTTATGGCGGTGGAATGGGATAAGGAAACTGAGCAAGAGTTCCTCACTGAAATCAAAGTAGATATGTTCAACCATCAGGGTGCGCTGGCAAATCTGACGGCTGCTATCAACACAGCAGGCTCGAATATCCACAGCCTGAATACCGAAGAAAAAGATGGTCGCGTCTATAGTGCGTTTATCCGTATGTCTGCCCGCGATCGTGTTCATCTGGCTAATATTATGCGCAAAATCCGCGTGATGCCGGATGTGATCAAAGTTACCCGCAACCGAAACTAGTGTTATGAATCCTCAACGTTATGCGCGTATTTGCGAGATGCTCGCCAGGCGTCAACCTGATCTGACCGTCTGCATGGAGCAAGTCCATAAACCTCATAACGTCTCGGCGATTATTCGCACCGCAGATGCCGTGGGTGTACATGAAGTCCACGCAGTCTGGCCGGGTAACCGAATGCGCACCATGGCCTCTTCTGCTGCGGGAAGTAATTCCTGGGTTGAAGTTAAAACGCACCGCGACATTGGCGAAGCAGTTGGCTATCTAAAAAGCAGCGGGATGCAAATCCTCGCCACCAACCTTTCTGATAAAGCCGTCGATTTCCGCGAAATTGATTACACCCGTCCGACCTGTATTTTGATGGGACAGGAAAAAACCGGTATCACCCAGGAAGCTCTAGCACTGGCAGACCAGGACATCATTATTCCGATGATCGGGATGGTGCAATCGCTCAATGTGTCCGTAGCTTCCGCACTTATTCTTTATGAGGCACAGCGCCAGCGCCAGAATGCCGGGATGTACCAGCGCGAAAACAGCACCCTGCCGGAATCCGAACAACAGCGCCTGCTGTTTGAAGGCGGCTACCCTGTACTGGCGCGAGTTTCCCGCCGTAAAGGTTTGCCCTACCCACATGTGAATCAGCAAGGTGAGATAGAAGCTGATGCCGCATGGTGGGCCACAATGCAATCTGCGGAGTAGCTGGATGAAAGGCCGTTTGCTGGATGCCATACCGTTAAGCACGCTTGCCGGAGTCGGCGCCAGCCAGAGCGGCAAACTGGCCAAAATTGGCCTGTACACCATTCAGGATCTTCTGCTCCACCTGCCGCTTCGCTACGAAGACCGTACCCATCTCTACCCTATCAATGACCTGCTGCCAGGCGTTTACGCCACGGTGGAAGGTGAAGTGCTGAACTGCAATATCAGTTTTGGCCGCCGCCGTATGATGACCTGCCAGATTTCTGACGGTACCGGCATCCTGACGATGCGTTTTTTCAACTTCAACGCGGCAATGAAAAACAGCCTCGCGACCGGTAAACGCGTGCTTGCCTATGGTGAAGCAAAACGCGGCACGCACGGCGCAGAAATGATTCATCCTGAATACCGCGTTCAGGGCGACCTCAGTACGCCAGAATTACAGGAAACGCTGACGCCGGTTTACCCGACAACCGAAGGTATTCGCCAGGCTACATTGCGCAAGCTGACCGATCAGGCTCTGGAATTGCTCGATACCTGCGCCATTGCAGAATTGCTCCCGGCTGATTTGAGTAAGGGAATGATGAGCTTGCCAGAAGCGCTGCGCACTCTACATCGTCCGCCGCCATCAATGCAGCTCGCCGATCTGGAGACGGGAAAACACCCGGCTCAACAGCGCTTAATTCTCGAAGAATTACTGGCACATAACCTGAGCATGCTCGCGCTTCGTGCTGGTGCTCAGCGTTATCATGCGCTGCCTTTGCATGATCATGACGATTTAAAAAACCGCCTGCTAGCCGCCCTGCCGTTTAAACCAACCGGCGCGCAGGAACGAGTCGTAGCGGAAATCGAGCACGATTTGGCGCTGGATGTCCCGATGATGCGCCTGGTACAAGGTGATGTGGGGTCTGGTAAAACGTTGGTTGCCGCACTCGCCGCGCTGCGTGCGATTGCGCATGGCAAACAAGTGGGCCTGATGGCTCCAACCGAATTGCTCGCCGAGCAGCACGCTAATAACTTCCGCCAGTGGTTTGCGCCGCTGGGCATTGAAGTGGGCTGGCTTGCTGGTAAGCAAAAAGGCAAAGCGCGTATCGCTCAACAGGACGCGATCGCCAGCGGTCAGGTGTCGATGGTAGTGGGAACACATGCGATCTTCCAGGAACAGGTGCAGTTCTCGCAACTTGCACTGGTTATCATTGATGAACAACATCGCTTTGGTGTTCATCAACGCCTGGCGTTGTGGGAAAAGGGCCAGATTCAAGGCTTCCATCCACATCAGTTAATCATGACTGCAACCCCCATTCCGCGCACTTTAGCGATGACGGCCTATGCCGATTTGGATACTTCGACCATTGACGAACTCCCACCAGGCCGAACGCCAGTCACCACCGTCGCGATCCCTGATACCCGCCGCAACGATATTATCGACCGGGTGCGTGGAGCTTGCAGTGATGAAGGCCGTCAGGCGTACTGGGTTTGTACGTTGATTGAAGAATCAGAATTGCTCGAAGCCCAGGCCGCGGAAGTCACGTGGGATGAGCTAAAAATCGCCCTGCCTAATCTGAATGTCGGCCTGGTTCATGGCCGTATGAAGCCACAGGAAAAGCAGGCTGTGATGCAGGCTTTCAAAGAAGGCTCAATTCATCTGCTGGTTGCGACAACAGTTATTGAAGTTGGTGTTGATGTACCGAATGCCAGCCTGATGATTATTGAAAACCCTGAGCGTCTGGGTCTTGCGCAACTCCACCAGCTTCGTGGCCGTGTGGGTCGTGGGGCGGTTGCATCTCATTGTGTGTTGCTTTACAAGTCGCCACTGTCGAAAACCGCACAGCTGCGTTTACAGGTACTGCGTGATAGCAACGATGGCTTCGTGATTGCTCAGAAAGATTTAGAAATTCGTGGTCCGGGGGAATTACTCGGCACGCGCCAGACGGGAAGTGCCGAGTTTAAAGTAGCAGATCTATTGCGCGACCAGGCGATGATCCCGGAAGTACAGCGCCTTGCGCGCCATATTCATGAACGCTATCCCGAGCAGGCAACCGCGCTCATTGAACGCTGGATGCCTGAAACGGAACGCTATTCAAACGCCTGATGGCTTAGCCAAAGATTGGCAGCATCAAATACATCTTGATGACCAGCGCGTTGACGATATCAATAAAGAACGCGCCAACCATCGGCACTACCAGGAACGCCATATGTGACGGGCCGAAACGCTCGGTAATCGCCTGCATATTGGCAATCGCCGTTGGCGTTGCCCCAAGGCCAAAACCACAATGCCCCGCAGCCAGAACCGCCGCATCGTAGTTCTTCCCCATCAAGCGATAAGTCACGAAAATCGCATACAACGCCATAAAGATGGTTTGTACGGTCAAAATTGCCAGCATCGGCAACGCCAGCGAAGCCAGTTCCCACAGCTTGAGGCTCATCAGCGCCATGGCGAGGAACAGCGACAAACAGACGTTCCCCAGCACGGAAACCGCGCGTTCAAATACCCGGTAGAAGCCAAGCAGTGAGAGCGTATTGCTGAGGATAACCCCAACAAATAACACGCAAACGAATGTCGGCAATTCGAAGCTGGTGCCTTGAATGAGATGGCCGACAAACTTACCGACCGTAAGGCAGATAGCAATCATCGCGATGGTTTCTATCAACACCATAGAGGTGATCATGCGCCCTACCGCTGGCTTTTCGAATGCGGTTGGATCAATGCTATCTTCTGGTGTGCCATCGGGTGTTGAGGAGTGTTTGACCAGATAACGCGCCACTGGCCCGCCAATCAAACCGCCCAATACCAGACCAAACGTTGCGCAAGCCATTGCCACTTCGGTGGCATTCTGGAAACCATAACGTTCGGTAAACAGTTTGCTCCAGGCTGCACCCGTACCATGCCCGCCTGATAACGTAATAGAACCCGCCAGTAAACCCATTAATGGATCAAGGCCCAACAGGCTCGCCATACCGATACCAATGGCGTTTTGCATGACCAGCAAACCCACCACCACCACCAGGAAAATACCGACAACTTTGCCACCCGCTCGCAAGCTAGACAGATTGGCGTTCAGGCCGATTGTGGCAAAGAAGGCGAGCATCAAAGGATCTTTGAGGCTCATATCAAATTCAAATTCCCAACCGACACTTTTTTTGAGTACCAGCAAGGCAAGGGCGATTAAGAGTCCACCCGCTACGGGTTCAGGGATAGTGTATTTTTTTAATAGCGGTATGGTGTGGACCATTTTTCGGCCCAGTAATAACACGAGAGTCGCAGCAACAAGGGTAGAAAGGGTGTCGAGATAAAACATAGAAGTGCTCCTGTTTGCGCATATTTCTCACAGACGCTTTTAATTATCCTTCACTGGAATTTCAGGTTCTAGAAAAGTCAGCAGCTGGATTTTAACCAAAAAACAGTCGAAAGTTATATAAAAAGCTCGGCATATACACTTTTTATCTTAGGAAACACCCTTAGCAAACGTTTGCTTTTGGCCTTCAGTCCGCTAAAATCACCGTTTTTTCGGGAGGGGATAATTTCTAATGTCTGTTAATGCTGTTGAGTCTGAAGGTGCGCAACCGATTGCCCACGCTAGTTCCAGTGAGTTGATTTACCGCCTGGAGGACCGTCCACCTCTCCCGCAAACTCTATTCGCTGCTGGGCAGCATTTATTAGCTATGTTTGTTGCGGTGATCACACCTGCGATGTTGATTTGCCAGGCTCTGGGACTTCCAGCAGAAGATACCCAACACATTATCAGTATGTCCCTGTTCGCATCAGGCGTGGCATCAATTATCCAGATTAAAGCGTGGGGCCCGGTAGGCTCTGGGCTTCTGTCTATTCAAGGCACCAGCTTTAACTTTGTCGCACCGCTGATTATGGGTGGCATGGCATTAAAGAATGGCGGGGCTGATGTTCCGACGATGATGGCTGCACTTTTTGGCACCTTAATGCTCGCAAGCTGCACCGAGATGCTTTTATCGCGCTTCCTTCACCTTGCTCGCCGCATTATCACGCCACTGGTCTCCGGTGTAGTTGTGATGATTATTGGTCTTTCCTTAATTCAGGTTGGCCTGACATCTATTGGCGGTGGCTATGGTGCAATGAGTGACCATACATTTGGCGCACCGAAAAATCTGCTGCTGGCAGGCGCAGTATTAGTGGTCATTATTCTTCTGAATCGTCAGCGTAACCCGTACTTGCGCGTGGCTTCGCTGGTAATCGCCATGGCAGTAGGTTACGCGCTGGCATGGGCAATGGGCATGCTGCCTGATGTTGCGCCATCAACCAATACTGACCTGATCATGGTGCCAACACCGCTTTACTACGGCCTGGGCATTGACTGGAACCTACTGATTCCGCTGATGCTGATCTTTATGGTGACCTCCCTTGAAACCATTGGCGATATTACGGCGACGTCTGACGTCTCTGAGCAACCGGTTTCTGGGCCACTGTATATGAAGCGCCTGAAAGGCGGCGTGCTGGCTAATGGCCTGAACTCTTGCGTTTCAGCCGTATTCAACACCTTCCCTAACTCTTGCTTTGGCCAGAACAATGGCGTTATTCAGCTTACGGGTGTTGCCAGCCGTTATGTTGGATTTGTCGTCGCGTTGATGCTGATTGTGTTGGGCCTGTTCCCGGCAGTAAGTGGGTTTGTGCAGCACATTCCTGAGCCAGTTTTAGGTGGCGCAACTATCGTGATGTTCGGCACGATCGCTGCCTCCGGTGTGCGTATAGTCTCCCGCGAGCCACTAAATCGTCGTGCGATTATGATTATCGCGCTGTCTCTGGCGGTGGGTATGGGCGTTTCACAGCAGCCACTGATTCTTCAATTTGCTCCTGACTGGCTAAAAACGTTGCTCTCCTCCGGTATCGCTGCCGGTGGTATCACCGCTATCGTGTTAAACCTGATTTTCCCACCTGAAAAAAATTGATGTACCTCACGCGCTGGTTATTTGTTAGCGCCAGCGCGTGTTACCCCTCCTGACAATCCCATCCTTGAGCTATAACGGTAAATGGGGCATAACACCCTTACCGAAACTTCATGGGATGGAAGACAATGAAATTTCTAGGAAAGCTGATCATAGCTTTATTGGTTGTCATAATAGTGGCACTCATAGCCGCTTATTTATTACTTCAAACTCGTTGGGGAGCATCCCAAATCAGTAGTTGGGTCAATGAGAAGAGTGATTACAATTTCTCTTTTGAAGTGATCGACCACAAGTGGGCATCGCCCACTCATGTCACGCTGACAAACGTCACCTTCGGACGCAAAGGCCAGCCAGCGACTCTGGTTGGGCAAAATATTGATATTGGCCTGAGCTCACGTCAATTTTCAGAGCCTTTGCACGTCGATACGATTTTGCTGCAAAACGGAACGCTAAATATCAGCCCCAATGCTGCCCCGCTACCCTTCCAGTCCGATATGCTGCAATTGAGCGATATGGCAATCAACAGCCCAAATACTGGGTGGGATCTGCACGCTCAACGCGTCAACGGAGGAGTAATACCCTGGCAGCCAGAGCAAGGTAAAGTGCTGGGTAATACTGCTGATATTCAATTTAGCGCCGGTTCCATGACACTCAACGGTGTTCCGGCTACCAACGTCTTGTTGCAAGGTGCGATTAATAACGAACAGGTGACGCTCTCAACCATCGGTGCAGACATTGCGCGTGGCTCGCTCACCGGTAATGCAAACCGCCTTGCCGATGGATCCTGGCAGATTGGCAGCTTACGGCTCAACGATATCCGCCTACAAACCAATAAATCCATTACCGATTTCCTGGCCCCTCTTGGCAGTGTCCCTTCACTGAAAATCGATAGTCTTGAGGTGACAGATGCACGCATGGAAGGAAAAGACTGGGCAATAACCGATTTAGATCTGAGTTTGCGCAACCTGACGTTGGCAAAGGGCGGCTGGCAAAGCGATGACGGGCGTTTATCGATGAATGCCAGTGATTTTATTATTGGTGCGTTGCAGCTAAACGACCCTATCGTGAATATCGATTTTAACCCGCAAACCGCTGTGATTCGCCAGTTCACTTCCCGTTGGGAAAGAGGCATGGTTCGCGCCTCAGGCGAATGGCAGCGCAATGAGAATAAACTGACACTTGATGAGCTGGTCTTTGCCGGGCTGGAATATACGCTGCCAGCCGACTGGAAAGCACGCTGGATAGAGCCTTTACCGCAGTGGTTAAACACGGTGACGATTAAAAAACTGTCGGCAAACCGTAATTTGATCATCGATATTGATCCCGCCTTCCCGTTCCAGCTCACCGCATTAGATGGCACGGCGAATAATCTCGAAGTGGTGCGCAATAGCCAGTGGGGAATATGGAGTGGGAACGCTACGCTGAACGCCGCGGCCGCCACGTTTAACCGCGTCGATGTTCGCCGCCCATCCATTTCATTGAATGCTGCTGACAGCCAAATATCTATTACAGAACTTAGTGCTTTTACTGGTGAAGGTATGCTGGAAGCGACTGGCGCTATCTCGCAGGCTCCGCAACGCAATGCGGCGATGAATCTGCGCGGGCGTGCGGTGCCAGTAAATGTGTTGCAGCAATGGGGATGGCCAGCGCTACCGCTTGAAGGCAACGGTAATTTGCAGCTTTCAGTAACCGGTAACCTTGCAGCTCAAACACCACTGAAACCCACGGTGAACGGGACATTACAGGCCACCAGCGCCGACGGAAAACAAGTACAACAGACCATGCAGAATGGGGAAGTACCCGGCGCATAAGCGCCGGGCTGTAACCCTTCAACTATTCTTCTTCGTTGCCGCCCTCTTCAAGCGGGCCAAAAGGTTTCGCGGGGAGAACCAGATACACACCTTCAAAAACAGCGCCTTGCGTATCATCACCGTAAAGCTCAACTTGCAACGCAACGCGAGCTTTGCGGCCACGCGCCAGGCGGTCGAGATCGCCGCTCAACGAACCTAAATCAGCAATCGCCCCCGGTCTTCCGGTGATCGGGCTGCTATATCGGATATGCGCATCAGCAAGAATAATCGTGCCGCCCAGATGGCGCTCCCGCAACATCAGCCAAATAAGTCCCCAGCCCGTCAGAGTCGCGAGCGAAAACAGGCTGCCGGCGAATAAGGTTTGATGGGGATTTTGGTTGCCCGCTTCTGGCATGGTGGTAATGAATTTCTGCCCGGTGTATTGCAGGATGCGCACGCCCATTTTTTCACTTAATGGAATGTGTTCGTACCAGGCCTGCTGCAACTGACCGCACCAGTCGGCGCGATGAAGAATGTCATCTAGCGAAGCGACGGGTTTTATCATCAAATAGTGGCGAATGGGCGTGGTCGAAGGCGTAGTAATTTCACCCTGATTCTCAAAGCCCAATTTGGCAAAGAACTCGACCGCATCTTCACGTGCGCTACATACCACACGTTTAACCCCTTCCTGGCGCGCGACAGTTTCCAGCGTCATTGCCACCAGCGTACCCAGACCTTTGTCTTGCACCGAGGGGTGAACCGCCATAAAACGGATCGCTGCTTCGTTATCAGCATTGATGTACAAACGGCCAATTGCGACCGGATTGCCTTCTTCATCTACCACCATCTGGTGGTGAGCTAAGGCATCCCAGGCATCGCGCTCGGAGCCTTTGGGTTGATGCAACGGCTTACGTAGCATCTCCCAGCGAAACTGGTAATAGAGCTCAAGCTCTTCTTCTGTTTGCGGTACGCGAAGGTGATACATACATGTACTCTCTCTTGTTACGCGGGACCGTAAAGGCTGCGAATTCAGACCTGTAACCAAAACGTCACTGGGCCATCGTTGGTCAGGCTGACTTTCATGTCGGCGGCAAAGCGACCTGTTTCGGCAACAATGCCCTGCTGTCGACAGCGTTGGACAAAGTATTCATATAGCTCTTCAGCAAGCTCAGGTGCTGCACCACAAGAAAAACTCGGGCGCATACCGCGTTCGGTATCAGCGGCGAGGGTAAACTGCGACACAACTAGTACGCTGCCACCGGCTTGCTGAACGTTCAAATTCATCTTGTCGTTTTCATCGCCAAAAATGCGGTAACCCAAAACACGTTCGCAAAGGCGATTCGCTTTCTGTTCGTTATCTTCTTTTTCGACACCCAATAACACTAAAAGTCCCGGGCCAATTTCACCCGTCACTTCACCGTCCACGGTGACGCGAGCGTGGGTGACACGCTGTATTAATGCAATCATGGTTCTTCCAATTCTTCCTGCTGTGCTTCGACACGGAGTTTGCGGTAATCACCGAGAGTGACAGTAATTTCGGCGCCGAGCAACACGATACACCAGGTCCAATAGACCCAGACAAATAAAATGGGGATCACGGCTAAAACGCCGTAAATCAATTGGTAAGAGGGAAACATGGTGATGTAGAGGGCAAAACCTTTCTTCCCAAGCTCAAACAAAAGAGCAGCCACCAGCGAGCCAATCAGTGCATCTCGCACCGGGACTCGAGTGGTTGGAACAATGCTGTATAACATCCAGAATGACAGCCAGGAGAGCAGCAAAGGGAAGATACGCAACACGATATCAATCGTGCTGTTAAAGCCCGTCACCCAGCGCAGCGAAAGCAGATACGAACTGATCACCAGACTCGCACCTGCCAGCAGCGGCCCTAGCGTCAAAATCATCCAGTAGACGGCAAACGAGTATATTTTTGGCCTGGTTCGCGTGCTGCGCCAGATAGTATTTAGCGCGCTATCCACGGCATACATCAGCAGCAATGCAGTAACGATAAGGCCACAGGCCCCCACAGCAGTCATCTTGTTGGAGTTAGCAACAAACTGTTCGATATAGCGCTGGATGATATCGCCCGTCGCGGGCAGAAAATTTGAGAAGACAAAATGGCGCAGTTGGATGCTAACGTCGGCAAACATCGGGAAAGCTGCAAATAACGCAAACACTACCGCAACCAAAGGCACTAGTGAGAGCAATGACACGTAAGCAAGGTTACCTGCAAGCGTGGTCATATTGTCCTGGTCAATCCGATGCCAGAGCAATTTACCCCAGGCGATACAGGGCCTGAGGTGCTTGCTCGTTTTGCGATGAACGTCTTTTATCATAGGCTTTTTGAGAAATAATCGGGCACCGTGTTTTTACCGGTCACCAAAATGCTGGTGATCCCCACCTGTTGAGCTCCTTTAATATTATCGGCGTTGTCGTCAAAAAAGACGGCTTCACTGGCAGAAAAACCTTCTTCTTCGAGGAGTTTTTGATAGATCTCAACGTCGGGTTTACGCATGCCCATTTCCTGGGACAGATAGATTTTATCTGCCGCCTCGGCTATTTGCGGGTATTCACCTGGCCAGAAATAAGTATGTAAGCGGTTGGTATTAGAGAGCACAACGACACGATGGCCTTGTTCACGAAGTTTGTTCATCACATCAATAACTTCCGGGCGTAGGCCAACAAAAATAGCCTGCCAACCGGCAGAGAACTGATCAAAGCTCAACGCCATGCCCATTTCTTCGCATACCGCAGCAGCAAATTCTTCGTCACTAATTTGCCCCCGCTCGTGGCGTTGAAACGCCTCGCCCATTACAAAGCTTTTCTGCAAATTCGCTAGCGGGACACGGCTGTAATCGCTCCAGACCCCCATTACTCGGTTGAAGTCGATATCAACGATGACGTTTCCTAAATCAAAGATATACAGCATAAGCCTCTCCTTTGCGCATGGACAAATAACTGTAGCGGTAAAGGGTAGCTTTGACTATCGCTGATAAAAAGGCGATCCGGGTTCTGCGAGTTATTAAGCAAAAAAAAGCCCCGCCTAAACAGGCAGGGCTTCAATGCTTTGCAGCAAAGAAACTTACGCTTCTTTGCTACCACGACCCGCACGTTTGCGGTCGTTTTCAGTCAGGTGACGCTTACGAATACGTACGGAAGTCGGAGTAACTTCTACCAGTTCGTCATCATCGATGAATTCCAGAGCCTGCTCCAGAGACATCTTCAATGCAGGAACCAGAGTTGTTGCTTCGTCAGTACCGGACGCACGCATGTTGGTCAGTTTCTTACCGGTCAGGCAGTTTACAGTCAGGTCGTTAGAACGACTGTGAATACCGATGATCTGGCCTTCGTAAACTTCTGCACCGTGACCCAGGAACAGCTTACCGCGGTCCTGCAGGCTGAACAGAGCAAACGCGACTGCTTTACCCTGGCCATTAGAGATCAGCACGCCGTTCTGGCGCTGGCCGATTTCGCCTGGTTTCACGTCGTCGTAGTGGCTGAATGTGGAGTACAGCAGACCAGTACCAGAAGTCATGGTCATGAACTCAGTACGGAAGCCGATCAGGCCACGTGCTGGGATCAGGTAATCCAGACGGATACGGCCTTTGCCGTCAGGGATCATGTCTTTGACATCGCCCTTACGCTCACCCATTGCCTGCATTACAGAACCCTGGTGCTGTTCTTCGATATCCAGAGTCACGTTTTCGAACGGCTCTTGCATACGACCATCGATCATACGGTTGATTACTTTCGGACGGGACACAGCCAGTTCGAAGCCTTCACGACGCATGTTTTCGATCAACACAGACAGGTGCAGTTCGCCACGACCGGATACACGGAATGCATCCGCGTCTTCGGTTTCTTCAACACGCAGTGCAACGTTGTGCACCAGCTCTTTGTTCAGGCGGTCAAGGATCTGACGAGAGGTAACGAATTTACCTTCTTTGCCACAGAACGGAGAGGTGTTGACGTTGAAGAACATAGTAACAGTTGGTTCATCAACAGACAGTGCTGGCAGCGCTTCAACATTTTGCGTATCGCAAAGGGTGTCGGAGATGTTCAGCTCGCCCAGACCGGTAATCGCGATGATGTCGCCGGCTTCAGCTTCGGTGGATTCAATACGCTCCAGACCGAGGTGAGTCAGTACTTTACCGACTTTACCGTTACGAGTTTTACCTTCGCTGTCGATGATAGTGATTTGCTGGTTAGGCTTCACTTTACCGCGTTTGATGCGACCGATGCCGATAACGCCAACGTAGTTGTTGTAATCAAGCTGGGAGATTTGCATCTGGAACGGACCATCAGAGTCAACGGATGGTGCTTTAACGTGGTCAACAATCGCCTGGTACAGCGGGGTCATGTCTTCCGCCATCTCATTGTGATCGTTACCCGCGATACCCATCAATGCTGATGCATAGATGATTGGGAAATCGAGCTGCTCGTCGGTCGCATCAAGGTTAACGAACAGGTCAAATACCTGATCAACAACCCAGTCAGGACGCGCGCCAGGACGGTCAACTTTGTTGATTACAACAATTGGCTTCAAACCGTGGGCAAATGCCTTTTTAGTTACGAAGCGCGTCTGCGGCATTGGGCCATCCATTGCGTCAACGACCAGCAGAACGGAGTCTACCATGGACATTACACGTTCAACTTCACCACCGAAGTCGGCGTGCCCAGGGGTATCAACGATGTTGATACGGTAGTCATTCCATTTGATAGCGGTGTTTTTAGCGAGGATGGTAATCCCACGCTCTTTCTCCAAATCGTTGGAGTCCATCACGCGTTCAGTGGCTTCAGCACGTTCGTTACTGAAAGTACCAGATTGCTGCAGCAGCTTATCAACCAGGGTAGTTTTACCATGGTCAACGTGCGCGATGATGGCGATATTACGCAGATTTTCGATCACAACTTTGCCTCAGGCATTAGAAATAGCGCGTTATTGTACACGTATTAATCGAAGGACATAACAGGATCACAAAGAACTTTTACAAACAATGTAAAAAGTAATGGTTTGTGATCGCTTTCACGGAGCAAAAAAGGGAGCCACAACGAAAATTGCACCAATATGGTGCTCAAATCTCAGACTGAAGCACTACATTGGTGCAAACTATCCATCGTGGTGCAGCCCTTTTGCACTATAGTGCGCATGATAGCGCCTTTTTGGGGTAATTTAAAAGTTGGCACAGATTTCGCTTTAATCATTTCAGGGCAACAAGCCAATTCAATGACCAAATCCGGGAGAGTTAAGTATGTCCGCTGAACACGTTTTGACGATGCTGAATGAACACGAAGTGAAGTTTGTTGATCTGCGCTTCACTGACACCAAAGGTAAAGAACAGCACGTCACTATCCCTGCTCATCAGGTTACTGCTGACTTCTTCGAAGAAGGCAAAATGTTTGATGGCTCTTCAATTGGTGGCTGGAAAGGCATCAACGAGTCAGACATGGTTCTAATGCCAGATGCGTCTACTGCTGTCATTGACCCGTTCTTCGCTGATTCTACGCTGATCATTCGTTGCGACATTCTTGAGCCAGGCACCATGCAGGGTTATGACCGCGACCCACGCTCCATTTCCAAGCGCGCTGAAGATTACCTGCGTTCTACTGGCATCGCCGATACCGTACTGTTCGGGCCAGAACCAGAGTTCTTCCTGTTCGACGACGTTCGTTTCGGTAGCTCTATTTCCGGTTCTCACGTTGCTATCGATGATATCGAAGGCGCATGGAACAGCGGCACCAAATACGAAGGCGGCAACAAAGGCCACCGTCCTGCGGTTAAAGGCGGTTACTTCCCAGTTCCACCAGTTGACTCCGCACAAGACCTGCGTTCTGCAATGTGTCTGACTATGGAGCAAATGGGCCTGGTTGTTGAAGCTCACCACCACGAAGTAGCAACTGCTGGTCAGAACGAAGTGGCTACCCGCTTCAACACCATGACTAAAAAAGCAGATGAAATTCAGATCTACAAATATGTGGTTCACAACGTTGCTCATGCTTACGGCAAAACAGCGACCTTTATGCCAAAACCAATGTTTGGCGATAACGGTTCTGGTATGCACTGCCATATGTCCCTGGCTAAGAACGGCGTAAACCTGTTCGCTGGTGACAAATATGCTGGCCTGTCTGAGCAAGCGCTGTACTACATCGGCGGTGTTATCAAACACGCTAAAGCCATCAACGCCTTGGCTAACCCAACTACTAACTCCTACAAGCGTCTGGTCCCGGGTTACGAAGCTCCAGTAATGCTGGCTTACTCTGCAGCTAACCGTTCTGCTTCAATCCGTATCCCAGTTGTTGCGTCTCCGAAAGCACGTCGTATCGAAGTACGCTTCCCGGACCCAGCGGCTAACCCGTACCTGTGCTTCGCAGCGCTGCTGATGGCTGGTCTTGATGGTATCAAGAACAAAATCCATCCGGGTGAAGCAATGGACAAAAACCTGTACGACCTGCCGCCAGAAGAAGCGAAAGAGATCCCACAAGTTGCTGGCTCTCTGGAAGAAGCACTGAGCTGCCTGAACGAAGACCGCGAGTTCCTGACTGCGGGCGGCGTGTTCACTGATGAAGCTATCGATGCTTATATCGCGCTGCGTATGGAAGAAAACGACCGTGTGCGTATGACTCCGCACCCAGTTGAGTTTGAGCTGTACTACAGCGTTTAAATAAGTAGTCATCTCCAATTTTAGCCCATCGTTGATGGGCTTTTTTATCCACAAATAACCTGTTGCAGCAACGTTTTTTGCCGCCAGGAAACTATAATGCACCATCACAGTGCAAATTATCGGAGACTGCTGTATGGCAACCGGCACACTGCCCGATGCTGGGCAGATCCTGAATTCTTTAATCAACAGTATTTTACTGGTCGATGACGAGCTGGCGGTCCATTACGCCAACCCGGCGGCACAGCAACTTTTGGCGCAGAGTTCGCGCAAACTTTACGGCACACCGCTACCAGAACTGTTGAGTTACTTTTCGCTAAATGTTGGCTTAATGCAGGAAAGCCTGACCTCAGGCCAGGGCTTTACCGATAACGAAGTCACACTGGTTATTGATAGCCGCTCTCATATTCTTTCCCTGACTGCACAACGTTTACCAGAAGGTTTCATCCTGATGGAAATGGCGCCGATGGATAACCAACGTCGTTTAAGTCAGGAGCAGCTACAGCAAGCGCAGCAAATTGCCGCTCGTGACTTAGTCCGTGGGCTGGCTCATGAGATTAAAAACCCTCTCGGCGGGTTACGCGGTGCAGCGCAGCTTCTGGCTAAAGCCTTACCGGACCCTTCGCTCACTGAATACACCAAAGTGATTATTGAGCAAGCCGACCGCTTACGTAATCTGGTCGACAGGCTGTTAGGCCCGCAGCAACCAGGCATGCACGTCACAGAAAGTATTCATAAAGTCACCGAACGGGTGATGAAACTGGTGTCGATGGAGTTGCCAGCGAATGTCACTCTGATAAGAGATTACGACCCAAGCTTGCCTGAACTGGCGCACGACCCGGATCAAATTGAACAGATTTTACTGAATATTGTGCGTAACGCGCTTCAGGCGCTGGGCAGTGATGGTGGCGAAATAGTGTTACGTACGCGTACCGCTTTTCAGCTTACTCTGCACGGCACTCGCTATCGCCTGGCTGCGCGTATTGATATTGAAGACAACGGTCCGGGTATTCCGGCCCATCTGCAGGACACACTATTCTACCCAATGGTGAGCGGACGTGAGGGAGGGACAGGATTAGGTCTTTCTATTGCACGCAACTTGATCGATCAGCATTCGGGAAAAATCGAATTTAACAGTTGGCCAGGCCATACCGAGTTTTCGGTTTACCTGCCTATTCGTAAGTAGAGGTCTTTATGCAACGAGGGATAGTTTGGATCGTTGATGACGATAGCTCCATCCGTTGGGTGCTGGAACGCGCACTGACTGGGGCGGGTTTAAGCTGCACCACATTTGAGAGCGGCAATGAAGTTCTGAACGCTCTTGCAACCAAGACCCCGGACGTATTGTTATCTGATATTCGCATGCCTGGCATGGACGGTCTGGCGCTGCTCAAGCAGATAAAACAACGCCACCCGATGTTGCCGGTCATCATAATGACGGCTCATTCAGATCTTGAAGCTGCGGTGAGTGCTTATCAGCAAGGCGCTTTCGATTACCTGCCTAAACCTTTTGATATTGATGAAGCGGTCGCACTCGTTGAGCGCGCCATCAGCCACTATCAAGAACAGCAGCAGCCGCGCAATGTGCAAGTTAATGGGCCAACCACCGATATTATCGGTGAAGCGCCTGCCATGCAGGATGTGTTTCGCATTATTGGCCGCCTCTCCCGTTCATCAATAAGTGTGTTGATTAACGGCGAGTCTGGTACCGGTAAAGAGCTGGTCGCACACGCACTACACCGCCACAGCCCGCGTGTGAAATCCCCTTTTATTGCGCTAAACATGGCTGCAATCCCGAAGGATTTGATTGAGTCTGAGCTGTTTGGCCATGAGAAAGGCGCGTTTACCGGCGCTAATCAAATTCGCCAGGGCCGTTTTGAGCAGGCAGACGGCGGCACTCTGTTCCTCGATGAAATCGGTGATATGCCGCTGGATGTGCAAACTCGATTATTGCGTGTGTTAGCCGATGGGCAGTTTTACCGCGTTGGCGGTTATGCGCCGGTGAAAGTTGATGTGCGAATTATTGCCGCGACGCACCAGAACCTTGAGTTGCGCGTGCAGGAAGGGAAATTCCGTGAGGATTTATTCCATCGCCTGAACGTGATTCGTGTTCATTTGCCCCCGCTGCGTGAGCGCCGCGAAGATATTCCGCGTCTGGCTCGCCACTTCTTGCAAGATGCGGCCAAAGAATTGGGTGTGGAAGCCAAACTGCTTCATCCAGAAACGGAAAATGCTTTAACTCGCCTTGCCTGGCCTGGAAACGTGCGCCAACTGGAAAACACCTGTCGTTGGTTAACCGTGATGGCTGCGGGCCAGGAAGTGTTGATTCAGGATTTGCCTGCCGAGCTATTCGAGACAACCATTCCCGATAGCCCGGCGCATTCTCAGTCAGACAGTTGGGCAACATTACTGGCGCAATGGGCTGACCGCGCATTACGTTCCGGTCATCAAAACCTGCTTTCTGAAGCGCAGCCAGAAATGGAGCGCACATTGCTAACGACGGCACTGCGTCATACGCAAGGTCACAAGCAGGAAGCGGCTCGTTTACTTGGCTGGGGGCGAAATACTCTGACGCGTAAATTGAAAGAGTTGGGAATGGAGTAACAAAAAGGCGGCTTTCAAGCCGCCTTTAGTTTTATATGACACGGGAAAATTGTTGCAGTCGTGCCTTCTGACGCAAGTAACTATCAAAACACATGCAGATATTACGGATTAGCAGGCGGCCTTTTGCTGTCACCTGAATATGTTTGCCGTCGATATCCACCAGCCCATCTTTCGCCAACGGTTCGAGTAGCTTCAAATCTTCCGCAAAATACTCTGCAAAGTTCAGATCCCAAAGCTGCTCGATTTCCGCAAATTTAAGCTGGAAATTGCAGATCAGCGCTTTGATAACATCGCGTCGAATGCAGTCATCGCGGGTTAATGCCAGACCCCGCCACAGCGCATCGCCTTGATTATCAACCTGCTGGTAATAACTCTTCAGCTCTTTCTGGTTCTGCGCATAACAGTCGCCAATCATGCTGATGGCAGAAACACCCATCCCCAATAAGTCTGTATCGCCCTGAGTGGTGTAGCCCTGGAAATTACGGTGCAGCTTGCCTTCACGCTGCGCAATCGCCAGTTCATCATCTGGCCGCGCAAAGTGGTCCATACCAATAAACTGGTATCCAGCATGGGTCAGCGAGCTGATGGTTTCTTGCAGAATGTCGAGTTTTTGCTGGGCACTCGGTAAGTCTTCGTCTTTAATTTTGCGCTGCGCCGCAAACAGTGTCGGTAAGTGCGCGTAGTTAAAGACACTTAAACGGTGCGGACTAAGTTCTGCAACACGCTTGAGCGTGAAGGCAAAGCTTTCTGGCGTCTGTTTTGGCAGGCCGTAAATGAGGTCGATATTCGTCGATGTGAAACCGAGTTCACGGGCACGCTGAATCAGCGCGAAGATAAACTCTTCATCCTGCTCACGGTTAACCAGGCGCTGCACTTCTTTGTTGAAGTCTTGCACGCCCATACTCAGACGGGTAAACCCTTCCTGACGCAAATGGTCGAGCACATCGAGTTCAATTTCACGCGGATCGATTTCAATGGAAAGCTCGGCATCTTCATCGAAATGGAAATGACCCCGTAGAAGCCCCATCAGACGGCTTATCTGCGCTTTACTGAGGTAAGTTGGAGTACCACCGCCCCAATGCAACTGACTGACGTGACGGCCTTTAAAGAGCGGCGCACGGTGGGCTATCTCTTGTTCAAGCGCATCAAGATACTGATCGGCCTTATGCGTCTGACGAGTGACGATTTTATTGCAGCCACAGAAGTAGCAAAGCTTGTGGCAGAACGGGATATGGATATACAACGACAGCGGGCGCTCGGGATAACGAACAACCGCTTCAAGAAATGCCGCCTCACCGAAGCCTTCTGAGAACTCCAGCGCGGTAGGATAAGAGGTATAACGCGGCCCTGAATAATTATATTTCTGGATCAGGGCCAGATCCCAATCGATTAACTGCTCAGACATACTCACTTCCTCCGGTGATGCCGCATTCGTTGACGGCGCAACGATTTTTGCAATCGCGACAACCGCCGTAGTTTAACGAATAACCACAGCAGATAACACACCAGCGGAATAACCACGATAAGAACAGGTAATCCCATTGAGGTAGACTGTTAGTCAGTGCCTTTGAGAAGACGCATCAAATCATCGCCTTTCTCTTTTTCTTCTTCATCTTCGTCATCTTCATAGGCGATGCCGAGTTCTGCCATCAGCGCATCAATGCGATCAAGCTTAGCGTTAACCCAAGCCTGCTCTTCTGCGTTGAGTGTTTCACCTTCTTCAAGACGCTCTAACAGCGCATCCAGGCGCTCATCGTTCTCCAGCAAATCCAGTTCAGCCTGTGGTGTTAGCATAGGTTTCTCGACTTTAGGTTTGTGCTGTTTAGGTTTTTTGACCTGGACTTCAGTTACACCCAGGGCGATTGGTTTTTTACTGCCAATGCGCGGATCTTTAGCCTGTGTGCTGCCACTTCCACTTTTTTCCTGGGTGCCGCCGGTTGAACGGCTACCCGCTGCATGTCCGCTGCGTTTTTTCTCACGCTTACGGTCACGTGCTTCACGATCGATCTCTTCACGTGTTTTGCGACGTGCTTTTGAAGGTTTAGAGCCAGGTGCTGCTGAGTTTTGTTGCTTCATAATAAATTATCTTGAGCCATTTTTATTCAGTATAGAATTGCGGCGGAATCTAGCAGAAAGCAAGCAAAGAAAAAAGGCGGCAGGTTAACCTGTCGCCTTTTTCTTGTCTCTGGACCTATATAAGGTCACACAATCCCTGTTTGCACTCGACGCCCTGTCTTTCCCTTGCAAACAACTTCCGTGTAAATCCTTGTCCTTTTTAAACGTCTCCAGACGTTGCCTCCTGGCATTTCCTTGGTTCTTCGCCATCCTGACGACCTGAACCCTCATCCTGAGTTGCTATCCTTTGTGGCTATCCTTTGCCTGTGCCGCTTACTTTACTCTTAGCCTTTGATTCTACAAGACGACTATTTGGGTTAAGTCATTAATGTAATCCATCGAAAAACACCTAATACATTGTTATATATGTTCTTTTAATTATACCTGCATCTAACAACACTGCGTTGTCTGTCAATATGAATGGTCAATGTCTTACAAACCTCGGGCGGATTTCTGTAATCCTGTAAGCCTTGCCGAGAAACACGGCGTTTTCCCCATGTTCAGGTATAATCCCCAACAATGCTCATCCTGAGGGAGACAACCGTTTTGAAAAACTGGAATTACCAGCTGACCCACTTCGTGCTTAGCGCACCGGACATTCGCCATTTACCTTCTGATACCGGTATTGAGGTTGCTTTCGCAGGCCGCTCTAACGCAGGGAAATCCAGCGCATTAAATACGCTGACCAACCAGAAAGCCCTGGCGCGTACCAGTAAAACGCCTGGTCGTACGCAGCTCATCAACCTGTTTGAAGTGGCTGAAGGCTTACGTGTGGTGGATTTACCGGGCTATGGCTACGCCGAAGTACCAGAAGAAGTAAAACTGAAATGGCAGCGCGCGCTTGGCGAGTATCTGCAAAAACGTAATAGCCTGAAGGGATTAGTCATCCTGATGGATATTCGTCATCCACTGAAAGACCTTGATCAACAAATGATTAATTGGGCTGTTGCGAGCAACATTCCAGTGATGCTGCTGTTAACCAAGGCTGACAAGCTGGCATCTGGTGCTCGTAAAGCACAGTTAAAGATGGTTCGCGAAGCGGTGGTAGATTTTGGCGGTGATATTCAGGTAGAAGCGTTTTCGTCACTGAAAAAGATCGGTGTCGATGTACTGCGTCATAAGCTTGATGGTTGGTATAACGATATCCCACCAGCAACCGAAGAAGATGATGTAGAAGAAGACGACGAAACAGCTGGCGAATAAAAAGAAGCATGGGTTCGCCCGTGCTTTTCCTTATTTTCCTGACTTGCGTGCAATAAAAAACGCCCCAGTCATTACTGACTGGGGCGGCTAAAATATTCAGCCAAATCCGATTACGTGAAGTAAAAGGTCTGAAAGATAGAACATCTTACCTCTGTACCCTACGCAAATAACTCTACTCCTTTTTATTCGGTTGAAAAAGCATTTTTTGTAGTTTTTTTTCACCCTTTACACTCCGATATTGAAGCGTCATCACAAAAAGCTATGAGTTATGTTGCTTAGTTACATAAATCGCTTTATTTAGTGAGCTTCATCCCAATTTACACCACTTCCGACTTCCACCAGCAATGGCACATCTAGCGTCATACTGCCTTCCATCAGTTCGTGGATTTTCTTCGATACCGCTTCCAGATCGTCCTGATGAACTTCAAACACCAGTTCATCGTGTACCTGCATGATCATTTTTACACGTGGCTTTTCTGTTTCCAGCCAGGCATCAACGGCAATCATGGCGCGTTTGATAATGTCTGCAGCGGTCCCCTGCATTGGGGCGTTGATTGCCGCGCGTTCTGCACCGGCACGACGAGCAGCATTGCTGGAATTGATGTCCGGTAAATACAAGCGGCGGCCATCCAGCGTTTCGACATAGCCTTTATCCTTCGCCTGCGTCCGGGTACGTTCCATATATTCCAGCACGCCCGGGTAGCGTTCGAAATAGAGATCCATATACTTCTGCGACTCTTTACGTGGGATGTTGAGCTGACGTGACAAACCAAACGCACTCATACCATAAATCAGGCCAAAGTTTATGGCCTTGGCGCTGCGGCGCTGTTCGCCTGAAACGCTATCTAACGGCAGCCCAAATACTTCTGCCGCTGTCGCACGGTGAATATCTTTACCTTCCGCAAATGCAGTAAGCAGCCCTTTATCGCGGGAAAGATGCGCCATAATGCGCAGTTCGATTTGCGAGTAGTCGGCGGAGACAATCAGATAATCTTTTGGCGCAATAAAGGCCTGGCGAATACGGCGACCTTCTTCATTACGCACCGGAATGTTTTGCAGGTTCGGCTCTGTAGAAGAAAGACGACCGGTCGCCGCGACAGCCTGATGATAAGAGGTATGCACGCGCCCGGTTTTCGGGTTAATCATCAGTGGCAGCTTATCGGTGTAAGTCGATTTCAGTTTTGCCAGGCCACGATGCTCAAGAATAACTTTAGGCAGTGGGTAATCCAGAGCCAGCTCTTCCAGCACTTCTTCAGAAGTCGACGGTGCACCACCAGGCGTTTTCTTCAGCGGCTTAATCCCCTGCTTTTCAAACAGAATAGTTTGCAGCTGCTTTGGAGAAGAAAGGTTAAAGGCTTCGCCCGCGATTTCATGAGCGGTGATTTCCAGCTCCGCCAGGCGTTTGGTGAGTTGCTCAGAATGCGTATGCAGCACGGATGGATCGATTTTCACGCCATTGCGTTCAATACGCGACAGCACAGGCACTAGTGGCATTTCAATATTTTTAAAGACGCTGAGTGGCCCCTCGCGCTTTTCGAGTTGCGGCCACATCTTCAGGTGCAACTGCAACGTAACATCCGCATCTTCTGCGGCGTAACGCCCGGCCTGTTCCAGATCTATTTGGTTAAAGGTCAGCTGCTTTTTACCCTTGCCGGCAATCTCTTCAAAAGTGATCGTGGTGTGCTTCAACCAGCGAGAAGACAAGCTGTCCATATCATGGCGGCCCGCGACGCTATCAAGAATGTAGGACTCGAGCATGGTATCGAAGGCAATGCCACGTAGTTCGATATCATAGTTTTGCATGATGCCACGGTCATACTTGAGGTTCTGTCCAACTTTAAGAACGCTTTCGTCCTCAAGCAATGGCTTCAGCAGTTCAAGGGCACGCTCACGTGGGATCTGCACCGGAGCACCAATATAGTCATGCGCAACGGGGATGTAGCAGGCAACTCCGGGTTCAGTAGCAAATGAGAGGCCCACCAGGTTCGCACTGACGTTATCTAAACTGTCGGTTTCCGTATCAAAGGCAATAACCGGCGCTTTCTTCAGGCGGGTAATCCACTCTTCAAGCACGCTTTCTTCGAGAATGGTGACATAGTTTTCATATGAGAGTGCGTTAGCTGGCTCTTCCGGTTCAACTTCGGCTTCAATCTCTATCGATTTCGTGGATTGTGCCGCTGGTTTTGCACCCTTAGCTTGCATCCACTTGCCTGCTTCAACGTCAGTAATCCAACGTTTAAATTCATATCGTTTGAACAAGTCGAGAAGCTCTTCATCTGCCGGTTGCTGCACTTCTAACTGTTCACAGCCTAACTCAAGCTCCACATCTGTTTTGATGGTGGCTAGTTGATAGGAGAGGTAAGCAAGGTCTTTGCTTTGCTCAAGCTTCGCCGCCATGGTTTTTGCACCACGGAACGTCAATTCTGCGATTTTTTCTGGGTTGGCATATAGCGTATCCAGACCACCTAAACCTTGCAGCAGTGCCTGTGCGGTTTTCTCACCAACTCCTGGCACGCCAGGGATGTTGTCTGAGGAGTCGCCCATCAATGCCAGGAAGTCGATAATTAGCTCTGGAGGTACGCCATATTTGGTACGGACTTCATCCGGTCCAAGAATGGTATTCGTCATGGTATTGATAAGCGTGACGCCCGGCGTAACCAGTTGTGCCATATCTTTATCGCCGGTACTAATCAGCACCGGACGACCAACGCGTTCCGCCTCAAGTGCCAGAGTACCAATCACGTCATCGGCTTCCACGCCTGAAACAGCCAGCAGCGGCAAGCCCATAGCTTTAACCATTGCATGGAGTGGCTCAATTTGAGCTCGTAGATCGTCCGGCATTGGTGGGCGGTGAGATTTGTAATGCTCAAACAGCTCGTCACGGAAGGTTTTGCCTTTAGCATCAAAAACCACTGCTGCGTGGGTCGGTTGATACTGCAACAAGAGACTGCGCAGCATATTCAGCACACCGTACATTGCCCCGGTCGGTTCACCTTTGCTATTGGTCAGCGGTGGAAAGGCGTGATAGGCACGATAGAGATAAGATGAGCCATCAACGAGGATAAGTGGGTTTTGCGCGATCTGAACCATAATGTTCCGTTCCGTGACTGGTTTTAGTTTATGGCTAAAGGATGCCATAGCATGGCTGAAAACATGAACTTTTGAGGAAGATAAGGTGAAAAGTTTTGTTGATCTTCGAGATCGCCCTCAAGATCAATATTGTGGATAAGTTTGTGCATAATTCTTTAAGCAATTGATTGCGTATCTCAATGGAAATCCCACGCTCAATAAATATCTATATTTATCATTGCGTTGAGTTTTAATCATTCTCTCAGGTGACATTTATTGCGTGATCGATAAATGTGGATATAAAAATTAATTATGTTATAGACCGATAATATTAAAAACCCACAGTACCGCGTTTCTTAATCCACTTTATTTGTTTCCTCACTCAAGATTATTTTCTGATAAAATTCACCACCTATTATTCTTCTCCCACCATCTGACACTCTCTAACCATCTGAAAAATTTACTTATGTCGAGATTATTCGCCGCGATAACGTTGATTCTGAGTGTCGCTCTTACCATTCTGGTTACTATAGCCTGCTCGGTACCCATTATTGTCGCTGGCATCATTAAGCTGCTATTACCTGTTCCCGTCATCTGGCGATCAATCTCGGTATTTGCTGATTTTATGATGTACTGCTGGTGTGAAAGTTTAGCTTTCCTACTCAAGCTGAATCCGCATTTGAAATGGGATGTGGAAGGGCTGGACGATCTCAGTAAAAAAAACTGGTACTTACTGATTTGTAATCACCGAAGCTGGGCAGATATCGTCATTTTGTGCGTGCTATTTCGTAAACATATCCCGATGAATAAATACTTTTTAAAGCAGCAACTCGCCTGGGTACCATTCATGGGTCTGGCATGTTGGGCTTTGGATATGCCTTTTATGAAACGTTATTCGCGCGGCTATTTGCTTCGCCACCCAGAACGGCGCGGTAAAGACGTGGAAACAACCCGGCGCTCTTGCGAAAAATTCCGCTCTCATCCAACGACGATTGTGAACTTTGTCGAAGGCTCAAGATTTACTCAAGAGAAGCGTTTACAGACACGATCAGCCTTTCAAAACCTGCTTCCGCCTAAAGCCGCTGGCATCGCAATGGCGCTCAATGTATTAGGGAAACAGTTCGATAAGCTGCTCAATGTAACGCTCTGCTACCCTGAAAATTCGCTAAGCCCATTCTACGATATGTTAACCGGCAAAATGACCCGGATCGTAGTGAGAGTTTCGCTTGTGCCGATTGCAGAGGATCTGCATGGAGACTATGTTAGTGACAAAGGATTTAAACGACGCTTCCAGCAATGGCTGAATGCGGTGTGGCATGAGAAAGACGCTTTACTTACGAGTATCAAACAATAGAAGAAAGCCGGTCAGTGACCGGCTTTTTTAATTACTTTTTCTCGACCAGGAACTTGGCCACATCAGCATACTGCTGGACGAATACGTCCATATTGCTGGTGTCCATTCCTTGTGGATTCAGTTGGTATTTACCATTCACGAAAATAGCCGGGACACCCTGCAATTGCAGATCGGCCGCAGCTTTCTCTTGTTGAGCAACCAACGATTTCACTACAAAACTGTTCCATGCCGCATCGTACTCTTCTGCTTTCACACCTGCATTAATGAAGACATTACGAATATCAGCAACATTCTGAACTGTTTGAGTTTTCTGAACAGCTTCAAACATTGGAGCGGTGATTTTATCTTCCACGCCCAGTGCCAATGCAACAGCCCATGCCTGAGTCAGATCCTTGCCCAATGGGCCCAGGAACTCAACATGGTATTTGGTCATTTTGGTGCCTTCTGGCAGTTTTTTCTTCACGGTATCAGAAACATGAAGCACTTCTTCAAACTGGTAGCAGTGCGGGCAGTAGAAAGAGAAGAACTCCAAAACCTGTGGCTCACCAGCAACAGGTTTTTCCAGAGTCACGAACTCTTTGCCGTCAGTGAACTGCGCTGCAGACACGCTAAATGCCAGGACCATCCCCGCCAGCGCCAGCCAAATCTTTTTCATCATCAAATCTCTCCTGAATAAATACTGATTAATACATTGGCGTTAATGTTAGTGGTGGTTCACGTAGAACCCGAACCTGCTCTGTAAAAGTCGCAGTTTGTGTTCTCCAGTAATCTTCGTCGGTAAGCCACGGAAAATTTCTGGGGAAGGCAGGGTCATCCCAGCGTCGAATTATCCACGCGAGATAATAAACCATACGCATTGCTCGTAAAGGTTCTATGAGTGCAATTTCGTCTGATTCAAAGGGGGTAAACTCTTCATATGCTTCGACAATCATTTCCAGCTGCATTCTCTGCTCGACTTTGTCACCATTCAGAAGCATCCAGATATCCTGAATTGCCGGGCCATTACGTGCATCGTCCAGATCGACAAACAATGGGCCATCGCGCCAGAGAATATTCCCCGGATGGCAGTCGCCATGTAATCGTAGTGCCTGAAAATCTTCATGCCAGTGGAGTTTCACTTCCGCGATTAGCGCATCAGTTGCTTTGAGAAAGTTTTTCTTGAGAGCTGCCGGAATCAGATTTGTATGCTCAAACAGTTCACGTGGCTCAAACAAATACTCATTTAAGCCAATATCAGGACGAGCGGAAAATTGCTTACTACGCCCGGTTTGATGAATACGACCAAGGTAACGACCCACCCACTCCATCTGATCAAGGTTATCTGTTTCGTATTGTCGTCCACCTAAACTAGGAAACACTGCGTACATAAAACCTTGGTGGCGTAGCAATGTTTGGCCGTTGAAATGCAATGGCGCCGCGACTGGAACATCGTCTGCTTGCAGCTCAAGGGAAAACTGATGTTCTTCTTCTATTTGTTCTGGGGACCAGCGATGGGGGCGATAAAACTTCACCACATAACGTTTACGATCCTCGTCCTGAAACTGGTAGACGCGGTTCTCAAAACTGTTTAATGGCGTCAAGCCGGAATCCACCCGTATACCCTGTTCGAAAAGGGCATCCATGATGGTATCCGGATGTAGTGTTTGAAAATTGAAAGCGCTGTCTGTCATCCAGCCAACCAACTGTAAATGCGAATAGTTGAGGATAACATTTCGCAGCCATTTAGGTGGGCTGGCTTACAAGCTTTTACTCTTTAATTACGCCGCGAGCACGCAGCAATGCTGTCTTAAAATCTTCTTCGTAGTCTTTCTGAATGCCAGGAATAACAGCATCTTTCGAAGAATCGCGCATTTTCAGATGATAGATAAGCACATCATCAGTGAGATCGGTTAATTCACCGGTATAACCTGACTCTTTGCTGAGTTTCTGCAAAAATTGAATCAAGTTGAGATCCGGCTCTTTCTGCCATGCGGGCTGAAGTAGCTCGAGCAGTTCGTTAAGACGTTTACATTTCATGATTTTGCTCCATTCACATGAGAGATGTCACACGTTAGCAGGCTCAAACCCACATTAAAAGAGGCGATATAGGTGAGATGTTTAACAGAAGTTACTGGTGTGGTGTTGGCCGGTGGAAGAGCAACAAGGATGGGCGGTCAGGATAAGGGGCTCATAAACCTTAATGGCCAACCACTGTTTGAACACGTCATGAGTAAGCTAGTGCCTCAGGTGGGTAATGTGGTGATCAGTGCTAACAGGAATATTGAAATATATCAGTCTGTTGGGGTTAATGTCCTGAGTGATACGCTACCTGATTATCCAGGTCCACTGGCAGGAATCTTGTCTGCAATACAGCATCAGAGTGATGAATGGTTTCTGTTCTGCCCTTGCGATACGCCTAATATCCCGGACGATCTGGCATATAAACTGTGGATGCAAAAAGGTGAATCCAAAGCGGTATGGGTGAATGATGGCGAGCGAGATCATCCAACCATTGCACTTATACACCGCAAGTTAGTCAAAGATCTTGAGCAATATTTGGCTGCTGGCGAGCGCAGAGTGATGATTTTTCTGCGTGAAGTGGGCGGGAAACCTGTGCTGTTTGCGAATCAGATGCAAAACTTCATCAACGTAAATACACCTGAAGATCTTATGCAATGGGAGAAACAATAGATGCTGCCATTGTTAGCATTTGCAGCTTGTAGTGGGACGGGGAAAACGACGCTGTTGAAGCGGGTGATTCCTTTACTGAACGAACGAGGCATTCGTCCTGGGCTTATTAAGCATACGCATCACGATATGGATGTAGATAAACCGGGGAAAGATAGCTACGAGCTACGCAAAGCTGGAGCGGCACAAACCATCGTCGCCAGCCAAAAACGCTGGGCTCTCATGAATGAAACACCGGACGAAAATGAGTTAGATCTTTACTACCTCGCCAGCCGAATGGATGAGTCATCACTGGATTTGATATTGGTCGAGGGTTTTAAGTACGAATCAGTACCCAAGATACTGCTCTATAGAGAGGGCACTTCTCTGAATGCTGGCGATTTAGTGATCGATAGCCATGTCATTGCCATCGCCAGTGATGTAAATCTGAACATATCACTCCCTATCCTGGACATTAATCACCCTGAACAAGTCGCTGATTTCATTAGTAACTGGTTGAAAAAATAGAAATTTAAGAAAAAACTGAGAAAAGGAGGCAAGGATTTCATAAATCGCAAACAGCAAAAAGCCCTGCACATCAGTACAGGGCTTGTATTCGTATCATCCTGATACTCACCCCTCCGGGGCCGTCGCAAGCGACGTGCAACATTGCTCCCGACAATGTTGTCCACTTAGCAAGCACAAAAAAGCCCCATGCTTTCGCATGAGGCTTGTTTGTTTATTTGGAGCCTGGCAGTTCCCTACTCTC
>NZ_JAJSOU010000014.1:0-128676 GCF_021282405.1 Buttiauxella cochleicola | reverse complement strand
GCAGTGAGATTGATAATACCGAGAGCTTGTGAAAGTTCCATTTAAAAAGGGTCCATGTTGAGCATGAACCCTTTTTACACGAGCCACCGGATCGGTCAACTGATCCTTAAACGATCGGCATTAACCGCGAAAGGTAGCCTTTTCATTTCATGCCAATACGGCTTACATCATCGGTGTTGCCATGCGCACCAGCGTAATCAGCGGCTGCGGGTAAACACCCAGCAACAACACCAGCACGGCGGAGATCAGAACCACTACACCGCCAGCTGTAAACGCCCAGTTAGTTGGCGCATCACGGCCTGGCTGTTGCGGTGCGTTCAGGTACAAGCTCACCGTCACACGCAGGTAGTAGTACAAACCAATCGCACTGCCCAGCACCACAGCACCAGTCAACCACCACAGGTGAGACTGCACACCTACCGCAATGATGTAGAACTTACCGATGAAGCCCAGCGTCATTGGAATACCAGCAAGCGACAACATCATCACCGTCATGACCGCAGACAAAATTGGCTTGTGCCAGAACAGACCACGGTAGGAGTACAGCGAGTCTGCATCCGGGCCACGGTACGGGCTGGACATCAGGCTCACCACGCCGAATGCGCCGAGGCTGCTGAACAGGTAACCTGCCAGATACACGCCGACCGCTTCCATCGACATGTTGCCGCTTTGCAGTGCAATCAACGCCACCATCAAATAACCAAGGTGTGAGATAGACGAGTAACCAAGCAGACGCTTGATATTGGTCTGGCTCAGCGCCATCAGGTTACCAAAGATGATGGAGATAAAGGCGATAATCCCCAGTACCACACGAACTGCTTCGCTATCGCCAACTGGCGCGTAGAGGAACAGACGCATCACCACACCAAAGATGGCGATTTTGCTGGCGGTAGCCAGGAAAGTGGAAACAGGGGCCGGTGCGCCCTGGTAAACATCAGGTGTCCACAAGTGGAATGGAACCAGTGATAGTTTAAAGCCAAGGCCAACAATCATCAGCCCCAGACCCGCAAGCAGCAGAGGCTCATGCAGCATGTTGTCTGCCAGGCTCTTACCGAGGCTAACAAACGACAGGTCGCCAGATTCCGCATACACCAGCGCCATACCGAACAGCAGGAATGAAGACGCTGCAGCAGACAAAATAGTGTATTTGATACTCGCTTCAAGCGACCTTTTCTGGCGGAAGGCGTAGCCAATCAAGCCAAACAGCGGCAGAGAAATCAGTTCGATACCGAGGAACAACGCCGCAAGGTGATTGGCGTTTGCCAGCAGAATACCGCCCAGTGCTGCAATCAACACCAGTAGGTAAAACTCTTCGCGGTTGTCGGTGTAACCCTGAAGCCACGGGTAAGCAAACGTACAAGTCGCAAGGCTCGCTAGCAGAACCAGTCCTGTGTAGAGCATCGCATAGCCGTCAACGCGCATCAGCGGCGTGACATCCATCGCGCCAGCCTGGCCGACAAACCACAGTGAAACGAGTGCGGCGTTAAGGCCAATTACTGCCAGTGTTGCATTGACAAAATGGTCGCGTCGCCACGCTATGGAGAGCATCACAACCACCACCGTCAATCCGACGACGAGCAGCGGTAGCAGCGCGATCAATTGTTGAGGAGTTATAGTCATGGCGAATTACGGCCTTGTAGTTGGAATTGAACTGGTAAACCACTGCTGAATATTGCTCATCGCGGCATGCGAAGTATCCAGAATTGGCTGCGGGTAGAAGCCCAACAGGACTAACAACACCACCAGCAACAGGATGATAAAGAACTCACGCAGCGACATGCCTGCCAGTTGTTTATCACTGATTTCGCTTTTCGCTTTCCCGAAGTAAGCACGATGAATCATCGCCAGAGAATAAACTGAGGCAAAGACCAGACCGAAGGTCGAGATAATGGTAATCATTGGCACGACATGGTAGCTGCCGAACAGAATCATGAATTCGCCAACGAAGTTACCGGTGCCTGGCATACCCAGTGTTGCCACTGCAAAGAATAACGACAGACCTGGCAGCCATTTGATTTTATTCCACAGACCGCCCATCAGACGCATATCACGAGTGTGCAAACGCTCGTAAATCTGACCACAGATGATGAACATACCGGCCGCAGACAGACCGTGAGCAATCATCTGAATCACCGCACCCTGATAAGCCAGTTGGCTGCCTGTATAAATGGCAATCAACACGAAGCCCATGTGGGAAACGGAAGTGTAAGCAATCAGACGTTTGATATCGGTTTGTGCGAAGGCCATCCACGCGCCATAGAAGATACCGATAACACCCAGCCACATGGCAATCGGTGCAAATTCAGCAGACGCTTCCGGGAACAGTGGCAGTGCAAAACGCAACAGACCGTAGGCTGCGGTTTTCAGCAAGATACCTGCGAGGTCAACAGAACCTGCCGTTGGTGCCTGGGAGTGCGCATCCGGCAGCCAACCGTGCAATGGAACCACTGGCATTTTCACCGCAAACGCAATGAAGAAGCCCAACATCAGCAACCATTGAACGCTGCTGGACATTTCAGTGTGCAGCAATTGCTCGTAGTTAAACGTCCACACACCGGTTGAGTTGTAATGCACGAACACCAGGCCAAGAATCGCAATCAGCATCACCAGGCCGCTTGCCTGGGTATAAATGAAGAATTTGGTTGCAGCGGTGATACGCGTCTTCCCGTCGGAGGCTTTGTGGCCCCACAGTGCGATCAGGAAGTACATCGGCACCAACATCATTTCCCAGAAGAAGAAGAACAGGAACATGTCGATGGCAAGGAACACGCCGATAACGCCACCGAGGATCCACATCAGGTTGAGGTGGAAGAAGCCCTGATATTTTTCGATTTCATTCCAGGAACAGAGTACCGCCAGCACACCGAGCAGACCGGTGAGCACTACCATCAGTAAAGATAAGCCGTCCAGCGCAAGGTGGATGGTTATCCCAAAGCGTGGGATCCACGGCAGGATAAATTCAGACTGCCACTGCGGCAAACCGGCGGATTGCGTCAGTGAATAGCCACCGGCTAACCACAGTTGCAGCGAGAGAGCCAGTGTCAGTCCCATCGTTACCAGCGCAATCCAACGTGGCACTTTTACGCCGAAGCGTTCAGTCTGCCAGCAGAAGAAGCCGCCAATGAAGGGAATCAATATCAGCCAGGGTAATAACATAGCTCAGTATGTTCCTTATCTTTGCTCCTGCTCAGGCTATCTTGCTCGCCATACTGAACCCCGGCTGTGCTCGCAATCCTCACGTACTTGAGTACGCTCCGGTTGCTACGCGCAGGCGGTGTCCAGTCTGGTTTCGCCGATGACGCCTGTCCTTCAGGAACAGTTACTTAAAATTCATTTTTCTTGTGAAACGATCTTCACTCAAAAATAACAATACTCAACGCAAGACCAGCAGCAGGCCCAATACGACCACCGCACCGATACTCATTGATGCCACATACCAGCGCAGGTAACCGTTCTCGCTCACCAACAGGCCGCGACCTGCAAGGCGTGAAAGAACTGCCGGAATGTTCATCAGTGAATTCAGTGGATCGCTCTTGATAAGCCAGGCGATACCCAGGAATGGCTTAACGAAGACTTTGTCGTAAAGCCAATCGAAGCCCCAGGCATGGAACCACCAGGTACCGAAGAAGCGACCCGGTGCGCTGTTGGCAATCGCTGTTACCAGAGTACGTTTACCCAGCCACAACCATGCGGCAATCAGGATACCGGCGATGGCGACAACACCAGAGGTAATCTCAAGTGCCAACACGCTACCGTGCGCAAGTTCTGTAGTCGCTGGCAGAACACCTGCAAGCGGCGGAACAATCATTGCACCAACGAAGGTGGACAACACCAGCAGCACAATCAGCGGCAAGTTGTGAGTGATGCCTTTAAGTGGATGCGCGTGAATCTGCTCTTTACCGTGGAAGACGATGAAGATCATACGGAAGGTATACAGTGAGGTCATAAACGCACCGACCAGACCAGCAACCATCAGGTTCACATGACCATTCGCCATCGCACCGGCCAGAATCTCATCTTTACTGAAGAAGCCCGCAGTAATGAGTGGCAACGCGGACAACGCGGCACCGCCGACCAAGAAGCAGATATACACCAGCGGAATGGACTTACGCAGGCCACCCATTTTGAAGATGTTTTGTTCGTGGTGGCAGGCAAGAATCACCGAACCGGACGACAGGAACAGCAGCGCTTTGAAGAACGCGTGAGTCATCAGGTGGAAGATTGCCGCATCCCACGCTTGCACACCGAGTGCCAGGAACATATAGCCAATCTGGCTCATGGTCGAGTACGCGAGTACGCGTTTGATATCGGTTTGCACCAGCGCCGCAAAGCCTGCCATCACCAATGTTACTGCACCCACGATGCCAACTAAATGCAGCACTTCCGGCGTTAACAGGAACAGGCCGTGAGTACGAGCAATCAGGTAGACACCCGCGGTAACCATGGTCGCTGCGTGGATCAGTGCTGAAACTGGCGTTGGGCCAGCCATCGCATCCGCAAGCCAGGTCTGCAATGGCAACTGTGCAGATTTACCCACCGCACCGCCCAACAGCATCAGGGTTGCCCACATCAGCATCTGGTTGCCAGCTGCAAAGTGCTGCGGAGCCAGTTCAACCATTTCGCGGAAGTTCAGCGTGCCCAGTTCGTTGTAAAGAATGAACAGCGCAAACGCGAGGAACACGTCGCCGACACGGGTTACCACGAAGGCTTTCATGGCTGCCGCGCCGTTCTTCGGATCGGTGTAGTAGAAACCAATCAGCAGATACGAGCACAGGCCCACGCCTTCCCAACCAAGGTACATCAGCAACAAGTTGTCGCCGAGAACCAGAACCACCATGCTGGCGATAAACAGGTTGGTGTAGGCGAAGAAGCGCGAATAGCCCTCTTCCCCACGCATATACCAGGAAGCGTACATGTGGATCAAGAAGCCAACGCCGGTCACCACAGACAGCATGGTCAGTGACAAACCGTCGAGGATCAGGTTGAAGCCGATGTTAAAATCGCCAACCGACATCCACGTCCACAGCGGTTGAGTGAATGCCTGTTGCCCGTTGTTGAAGAAATCAACACCGACAATCGCGGTCACTAACGCAGTAAGACCAATCGAACCCACGCCAACGGTGGCAGAAAGGTTTTCCGACCAACGGCCACGGGAGAACGCCAACAATAAAAAGCCAATAAAAGGCAAAAGAATGGTTAACCAGAGAAGGTTCATCCACGCATCTCACTTACTGAATCGATATTCAGGCTCTGGCGACGACGATGGAGCTGCAATAACAGCGCGAGGCCAATACTGGCTTCGGCGGCAGCTAAGCTGATCGCGAGAATATACATCACCTGGCCATCAGCCTGGCCCCAGTAACTCCCGGCGACCACGAACGCGAGCGCGGCGGCGTTGATCATCACTTCCAGGCTAATCAGCATGAAAAGCAGGTTGCGACGAATCACCAGGCCAGTCAGCCCGAGAACAAACAAAATGGCAGCAAGGATTAGTCCATGTTGCAGCGGAATCATACGTGCTCCTCCGTTTTTCTTTTCGCAGCCGCGTCGGCCTGGCGGTTGCTCAGCACTTCACCCGGACGATCTTCACGACCCAGGTGGAATGCAACAACCAGACCCGCCAGCAGCAGCATTGAGGCTAATTCCACTGCCAGAACGTAAGGTCCGAACAGCGCAATACCTACCGCTTTTGCACTCACTGGCGTACCGTCAATCCCCTGGTCGTTCAGACCCAGGATTGCGTAAACCAGAACCGAAAGCAGGACGGCTGACAAAATGCCAGGGCCAATCCACAACTGCGGTTTCAGCCAGTTACGCTCTTGTTCAACGACCGCACCGCCGAGGTTGAGCATCATTACCACGAAGACGAACAGCACCATGATGGCACCGGCGTAAACGATAATCTCAAGCGCTGCGGCGAAGTACGCTCCCAGGGAGAAGAACACCCCGGAAATCGCCAGCAGAGAGATAATCAGATACAGCAAGGCATGCACCGGGTTGGTATGCGTGATCACCCTTAAGGTGGTCCCAACCGCGATGATTGCGCAAATATAAAAAGCGAATTCCATTGCCTTGCTCCTTTAAGGTAATAGGCCTTTGACGTCGATAGGCTTGGCTTCGTTTTCCGCTTCGCCCTTATCTTTGCCGTCGATTGCCATACCTGCCATCCGGTAGAAGTTATATTCCGGGTATTTGCCCGGACCGGAGATCAACAGGTCCTCTTTTTCGTACACCAAATCCTGGCGCTTAAACTCACCCAGCTCGAAGTCTGGAGTCAGCTGAATAGCCGTGGTTGGGCACGCTTCTTCGCACAGGCCACAGAAGATGCAGCGCGAGAAGTTAATGCGGAAGAATTCTGGATACCAGCGGCCATCTTTTGTTTCTGCTTTTTGCAAAGAGATACAGGCCACCGGGCAGGCTACCGCACACAGGTTACAGGCTACGCAGCGCTCGGAGCCGTCCGGATCGCGCGTTAACACGATGCGGCCACGGTAGCGCGGCGGTAAATAGACTGGTTCTTCCGGATACATCTGCGTTTCGCGTTTGGCAAACGCGTGCAGACCGATCATCCAGATACTGCGTACCTGGGTGCCGAAACCAACCGCTAACTCTTTCAATGTCATGGTTTTTTCACCCCTTATGGTGCCTGATAGAGAATGACCGCGGCGGTCACCAGCAGATTAACCAGTGTCAACGGCAGGCAAATTTTCCAGCCGAAGGACATCACCTGGTCATAACGCGGACGAGGCAATGCTGCACGGATCAAAATGAACATCATCATGAAGAACGCGGTTTTCAGCGCAAACCAGATGAAAGGTGGTAACCACGGGCCATGCCAGCCACCAAAGAACAGGGTGACAATCAGGGCTGAAACCGTAACGATGCCGATGTACTCACCCACAAAGAACAGGCCGAACTTCATGCCTGAGTATTCGATGTGGTAACCATCTGCCAGTTCTTGCTCAGCTTCTGGTTGGTCAAACGGGTGACGGTGACAAACTGCAACACCAGCAATTGCGAAGGTAACAAAGCCGAAGAACTGCGGAATCACGTTCCACAAGTTGGCCTGATTATCAACGATATCGCCCATATTGAACGAACCTGCCTGCGCAACAACGCCCATCAGCGACAAACCAAGGAACACTTCGTAGCTCAGCGTTTGTGCAGAAGCACGCATTGCGCCCAACAGTGAGTATTTGTTGTTACTTGACCAGCCAGCGAACAGCACCGCGTAAACCGCGAGGCCTGCCAGCATCAGGAAGAACAAAATACCGATGTTCAGGTCGGCAACCACCCAGCTCGGGCTGACCGGCACAATGGCAAAGGCCAACAGCAGCGAGGTAAAAGCAATCATCGGAGCCAGGGTAAAGATGACGCGGTCCGCAAAGCGCGGAGTCCAGTCTTCTTTAAAGAACATCTTGATCATGTCCGCGACGAGCTGGAGCGAGCCGCCCCAGCCAACACGGTTAGGCCCGTAACGGTTCTGGAACAGGCCAAGCAAACGACGCTCGCCAAAACTCATGAACGCGCCACAGGTCACCACGACCAACAGGATCACGACCGCTTTGAGAATGCTCAGCAGAATGTCGATAACATCCGGTGTTAACCAACTCATTGGCCAGCCTCCTGGAGATTTTCAAGACGCGCACCCGCCAGCACCGGAGCAATGCCAGGCATACCCATCGGCAAACCGACCTGCCCTGCTGCCAGACCTTCGGAAAGTTGCAGCGGCAGACTCAGCGTCTGGCCTTCGTAACTAAACGAGATCAGGCTTCCTGCGTTAACGCCCAGTTTTGCAGCGTCAGCCGGGTTCAGCTTGATGTACGGTTCAGCCATGCGGCTCTGGAAGATCGGTGAACGCTGGGACATTTCATCGCTGCCAAACAGATGGTAGTAAGGCGCGATACGCCATTTCCCTTCTTCTGCCTGGAAGATTTCCGGCACATCGGTGAAGTAATCAATACTCGTGTCGGACGCTTCAATCAGACGCACACCCGGATCGCCGTGACGCAGTTTGCCACCCACTTCAGCCTGGAATTTGTTCCATGCCTGAGGTGAGTTCCAGCCTGGCGCCCATGCGAATGGGATTTGCTGACGATTTGCAGATGGGCTGTTGTTCCCTTCCATGGAGAAGGCGAACATGGTGTCTTTATCCTGCGGCTGACGCGGTTCGTGCACGCTAATGTTGGCACGCATAGCCGTTCGACCACTGGAGCGGATTGGGGAACGTGACAGTTTCTGACCACGGATACGGAAGCTGGCATCTGGTGCCGCATCTTTAATTCCGGCCAGCTGTGGCAGCGCTTTCACACACGCATCGATAACATGGTCAAGCTGCGTCCAGTCCACTTCACGGCTTTGAACCGTGCTGTGCAGGGAGTGCAACCAGCGCCAGCTTTCCAGCATCACAACGGAATGGTCGTAGTACGCCGGGTCATAAACCTGGAAGAAACGCTGTGCGCGGCCTTCGTTGTTGATAACCGTACCGTCGCTTTCAGCGAAGCTTGCAGTGGAGAGCACCAGATGGGCTTTATCCATAATCGCAGTGCGCTGATGGTCGATAACCATCACCAGCGGAGCTTTACTGAGTGCTGCGTCAACGCGAGCCGCGGAAGCATGGCGATGCAGATCGTTTTCCAGCACCACTACCGCATCGGCAGCACCGCTTTCCAATTCACTTAACGCTTCTTCCAGCGAGCCGCCGCCAATCAGGCCGAGGCCAACGCTGTTAACCGCGCGAGCCACCATCGTGATACCGACATCGGCACCACGGCCTTTCAGCGCTTTCGCCACGTTTGCTGCGGCCTGAATCACCGCTTCGCTTCCGGCGTTAGTACCGGATACGATCAATGGTTTTTTCGCACCAGCCAGCGCTTGAACAATCACGTCGACTTTGTTTTTCAGGTCACGATCTAATTCAACGGCTGGGGAACTGCTATCCAACGCGTTAGCAATCGCAAAGCCCAGACGCGCCTGATCTTCAACCGGCGCACGGTAAGTCCATGCGGCGATGTCGTCCAGACGAGTGCTGTCGATGTTAGTCACAAACAGCGGATGTTTAGCGTGCTGGCCGATGTTCAGGATGGCCGCAATCTGCCAGTCAGCGACTTTCTGTGCTGCTGCCATTTCACGTGATTTGCCTTTCACAGCCTGACGCACAGCCAGTGCAACACGTGCGCCGGTCTGAGTAATGTCTTCGCCGAGCACCAGAACCGCATCGTAGGTTTCGATTTCACGCAGTGCCGGAGTGTGAATGCCACTTTCTTGCAGCACTTTGAGCATCAGTTGCAGACGTGCTTGCTCACCGGTTGCAATACCGGTGTAGAAGTTGTCCGCACCCACCAGTTCACGCAGCGCAAAGTTGCTTTCAACGCTGGCGCGTGGAGAACCGATACCGATCACTTTCTTCGACTGGCGCAGAATATCTGCCGCACCCTGCATCGCCTGATCGGCGTTCAGCGTGATCAGATCGTCGCCACGACGCTGGATCGGCTGACGTGGACGATCCTTCAGGTTGACGTAGCCATAACCAAAGCGGCCACGGTCACACAGGAAGTAGTGGTTCACGGTGCCGTTGTAGCGGTTTTCGATACGACGCAATTCGCCGTAGCGCTCGCCTGGGCTTGTGTTACAGCCGATGCTGCACTGCTGGCAAATGCTTGGTGCGAACTGCATGTCCCACTTACGGTTGTAGCGCTCGGAGTGAGTTTTGTCGGTGAACACGCCGGTCGGGCAGATTTCTACCAGGTTACCGGAGAATTCGCTCTCAAGCGTGCCGTCTTCCGGGCGACCGAAGTAGACGTTATCGTGCGCGCCATAAACACCCAGGTCGGTGCCGTCAGCGTAATCTTTGTAATAACGCACACAGCGGTAACAGGCGATACAGCGGTTCATTTCGTGAGAGATGAACGGGCCGAGATCCTGATTACGGTGGGTGCGTTTTGTGAAGCGGTAACGGCGGAAGCTATGACCGGTCATGACCGTCATATCCTGCAGGTGGCAGTTGCCGCCTTCTTCACAAACCGGGCAGTCGTGCGGGTGGTTAGTCATTAACCATTCCACAACGCTTTCGCGGAATTCTTTAGCTTCGCCGTCATCGATAGAGATGAACGTGCCGTCCGAGGCCGGTGTCATACAAGACATCACCAGGCGCCCACGATTGTCTTCTGCGTTCTGATATTGCTTCACCGCGCACTGGCGGCAAGCACCGACGCTGCCTAGCGCCGGGTGCCAGCAAAAATAAGGAATATCGAGGCCGAGCGACAGACATGCTTGCAGCAGGTTGTCTGACCCGTTTACCTCATATTCTTTGCCGTCTACATGAATCGTAGCCATAGTCAGCATGCTTCCAGTTAATTATAAAATTTTTCTTACCTGCACCTTTATGGGTGCAGATATCACCAGCGTGCTTTTAACAAGTTCGGCTGAATGCCCGTAATGGCACGGGTGTTACCGAAATCTTGTTTGGCAATGCCTGCTTCGAATTCTTCGCGGAAATATTTAATCGCGCTCTGCAATGGCTCAACCGCACCTGGCGCATGCGCACAGAAGGTTTTACCTGGACCCAGGAATCGACACAGTTGCTCAAGTGTTTCGATATCCCCAGGCTGGCCTTCGCCACGCTCCAGCGCGCGCAGAATTTTCACACTCCACGGCAAGCCGTCACGGCATGGTGTACACCAGCCGCAAGATTCGCGGGAAAAGAACTCTTCCAGATTGCGCACCAACGGGACCATACCAATTTCATGGTCTACGGCCATCGCCAGTGCGGTACCTAAACGGCTGCCTGCTTTACCGATGCTTTCAAATTCCATTGGCAAATCCAGGTGCGATTCGGTCAGGAAGTCAGTCCCTGCCCCACCCGGCTGCCAGGCTTTGAATTTCAGGCCATCGCGCATGCCACCGGCGTAATCTTCGAGAATTTCACGCGCGGTGGTACCGAACGGTAATTCCCAAACGCCAGGGTTTTTAACGCGACCAGAGAAGCCCATCAGCTTGGTGCCAGCATCTTTGCTGGTAGAAATGCCTTGATACCACTCGACGCCGTTGGCCAGAATTGCTGGCACGTTGCACAGGGTTTCAACGTTGTTTACACAGGTTGGTTTACCCCACACGCCGCTTGATGCAGGGAATGGTGGTTTTGAACGTGGGTTCGCGCGGCGGCCTTCCAGGGAGTTAATCAGCGCGGTTTCTTCACCGCAGATATAACGCCCGGCACCGGTGTGCACGATCAGTTCAAAATCGAAACCTGAACCGAGAATGTTTTTGCCAAGCAGACCCGCTTCGGTCGCTTCTGCAATAGCACGGCGCAGATGCACAGCCGCTTCGATGTACTCGCCACGCAGGAAGATGTAGCCGCGATATGCTTTGAGCGCGAACGCAGAAATCAGCATGCCTTCCACCAACAGGTGTGGCAGTTGCTCCATCAGCAAACGGTCTTTATAGGTACCTGGCTCCATTTCATCGGCGTTACACAGCAGGTAACGGATATTCATGGACTCGTCTTTCGGCATCAGGCTCCACTTCAGACCGGTGGAGAAACCTGCGCCGCCACGCCCTTTCAGACCTGAGTCTTTAACGCGGGTAACGACTTCATCTGGTGCGAGGCCAGTCAGAGCAAGACGCGCACCTTCGTAGCCGTTTTTGCTGCGATATTCATCCAGCCAGACGGGCTGTTTGTCATCACGCAACCGCCAGGTCAGCGGATGGGTCTCGGCAGTACGAATAATCGTCTTCATTTATACTGCTCCAGCAAATCAGGGATTGCTTCCGGCGTCAGATAACTGTGAGTGTCCTCATCAATCATCATGGTCGGCCCTTTGTCGCAGTTACCCAGACAGCAGGTTGGCAGCAGGGTAAAGCGTCCATCAAACGTGGTTTGACCCGGTTTGATGTCCAGTTTTGCTTCGATAGCCGATTGAATACCCTGGTAGCCCGTAATGTGGCAAACCACGCTATCGCAATAACGAATGACATGGCGGCCTACCGGCTGGCGGAAAATCTGGCTATAGAATGTGGCAACACCTTCTACGTCACTGGCTGGAATGCCCAGAACTTCAGCGATGGCATAAATAGCACCGTCTGGCACCCAGCCACGCTGCTTCTGAACAATTTTCAGCGCTTCGATAGAGGCTGCGCGAGCATCTTCGTAATGATGTTTTTCGTGCTCAATCGCATCACGCTCGAATTGACTCAGCTCAAAGGCTTCTGCCTGGGGTTGTTGTTTATCGTGCATAGTTAGCGATCCACATCAGACATTACAAAATCGATACTACCCAGATAGACAATCAGGTCAGAAACCAGACTGCCGCGAATCGCCGACGGGATTTGCTGCAAGTGCGCAAAGCTCGGGGTACGAATACGGGTACGGTAGCTCATGGTGCTGCCGTCGCTGGTCAGGTAGTAACTGTTAATCCCTTTCGTCGCCTCAATCATCTGGAAGGATTCGTTAGCCGGCATAACCGGGCCCCACGAAACTTGCAGGAAGTGAGTGATCAGGGTCTCGATATGTTGCAGCGTGCGTTCTTTCGGTGGCGGCGTTGTCAGCGGATGGTCAGCTTTGAACGGGCCAGCAGGCATGTTTTTCAGGCACTGGTCAAGAATGCGCAAACTCTGGCGAAGCTCTTCAACTTTCAGCATCACGCGGGTGTAGCAGTCACTGATGCCACCGCCGACCGGGACTTCGAAGTCGAAGTTTTCGTAACCAGAGTAAGGGCGAACTTTACGGATATCGAAGTCAACGCCAGTTGCGCGCAGGCCAGCACCTGTTGTGCCCCACTCCAGAGCTTCTTTCTTGCCGTAAGCAGCAACGCCCTGTGAACGACCTTTCAGGATAGTGTTGCGCAGTGCAGCTTTCTCGTAGGAATCCAGACGTTTCGGCATCCAGTCGAGGAACTCTTTGAGCAGACGTTCCCAACCGTTTGGCAGGTCGTGCGCCACACCGCCGATACGGAACCAAGCCGGGTGCATACGGAAACCGGTAATCGCTTCGACCAGGTCATAGATTTTCTGACGGTCGGTAAAGGCGAAGAACACCGGAGTCATCGCGCCCACGTCCTGAATAAACGTAGAGATGTAAAGCAGGTGGCTGTTGATACGGAACAGTTCGGACAGCATGACGCGAATCACGTCAACACGTTCAGGAACCTTGATACCCGCCAGCTTTTCAACCGCCAGCACGTACGGCATTTCGTTTACGCAGCCGCCGAGGTACTCGATACGGTCGGTATACGGAATGTAGCTGTGCCAGGACTGACGCTCACCCATTTTCTCAGCACCACGGTGGTGGTAGCCGATGTCCGGGACACAATCGACAATCTCTTCACCGTCGAGTTGCAGAACGATACGGAATGCACCGTGCGCTGATGGGTGGTTAGGACCAAGGTTCAGGAACATGAAATCTTCATGCTCGCTGCTGCGCTTCATGCCCCACTCTTCAGGCTTGAAGGTCAGCGCTTCCATCTCGAGGTCTTCTTTCTGTTTGGTCAATTCAAACGGATCGAACTCGGTGGCACGCGCCGGATAATCTTTACGTAGCGGATGGCCTTCCCACGTTGGCGGCATCATGATGCGCGTCAGGTGCGGGTGACCATTAAAGGTGATGCCGAACATTTCCCAGGTTTCACGCTCATACCAGTTAGCGTTCGGGAAAAGTTTGGTGATCGTTGGTACGTTCAGGTCGTTTTCGGACAGCGCCACCTTGAGCATGATATCGCGGTTGCGATCGATAGAAATCAGGTGGTAGAAAACGGAAAAATCCGCGGCCGGTAAACCGTCGCGGTGGGTACGAAGACGCTCATCCATGCCATGCAAGTCAAACAGCATGACGTAAGGTTTTGGCAGTCTTTTCAGGAAATCGACAACTTCCAGTAATTGTTCACGCTTAACCCAGGCTACCGGAACACCGGTACGGGTTGGCTGAACGGTAAAGGCATCCGGCCCAAAACGGTTACGCAGTTCGCCAATAACCGGATCATCAAGATGGTCACGGGTTTGCCAGGCTTGCTGGTTGGCATCATGCGCGGTTAAATCGGTCATAATTCTCACCATTGCAAATGGTACTGTGGTGACTGTTGGTCAGCGGCTTCGCGCTAATATTATTGATATGCGAAGTAAACTCACGCCGACCACAGGCGCAAATTAAATCTCGTCTGGTGTCCGCAAGTTAGTGACAGCAATACGCTCGCCACGTTTACGTTCGCGCTCTGATTGCATGTTGGCGCGATATACACCTTGATCGCCAACCACCCAAGAAAGTGGACGACGCTCTTTACCAATAGATTCTTGCAGCAACATCAGAGCCTGCATATAGGCTTCCGGGCGCGGTGGACAGCCTGGGATGTAAACATCTACCGGCAGGAATTTATCCACGCCTTGCACTACAGAATAGATGTCGTACATGCCGCCGGAGTTGGCGCAGGCACCCATCGAGATAACCCATTTTGGCTCAAGCATTTGGTCATAAAGACGCTGAATAACGGGAGCCATTTTGGTGAAGCAGGTTCCTGCTATAACCATCAGGTCAGCCTGACGCGGGGAAGCACGCAGAACTTCGGCACCAAAACGTGCCACGTCATGTACGGCGGTAAACGAGGTCACCATTTCAACGTAGCAGCAAGAAAGGCCAAAGTTATAAGGCCAAATTGAGTTTTTACGACCCCAGTTCACCATATCGTGCATGGCATGTTCGAGCTTGCCCATGTACACGCTACGGTTGATTTCTTGGTCAAGAGGATCGGTTACGATCTCCTGTTTTTGCAGGGGGTAACGGTCGTTCTCACCGTCGGGGTCTATGCGGGTGAGCGTATAGTCCATCTTATTGCCTCGCTGTTACTGCTGACGGTTAGTGATACTGTCGGTTTCCGGGTTGATTTGGGCACGGCGCGAACGCGCAGGTGTCCAGTCAAGCGCGCCAATACGCACCAGATACACCAGGCCTGCCAGTAGCACTAAAATGAAAATTGCGGCCTCGACGAAGCCTACCCATCCGCTTTCACGGATAGAAACTGACCACGCATAGAGATACAAGGCTTCCACGTCGAAGATAACGAAGAACATGGCAACCAGGTAAAACTTGGCGGATAGACGTAAGCGCGCTGTACCAACTGAGTCGATACCTGACTCGAAGGGAGTGTTTTTGTGCCGACCCTTAGCTCTCCCGCCAAGGAACCAGGCCCCGAGAAGCATTACGCAACACAGGCCTATGGCAACAATAAGAAAAACTGCGAACGCCCAATGGTGAGCGATAACTTCAGTGGATGTTGACATACTCATTGCTTACTCATCAAAAGTGGCGCCAAAGTCTCTGCTCTTGCTGGCAGATGAACACCACATCGATTCATGGGGAGGAACAATAAACCTTACAATAACTGCCGGAATCAAAACTTTACCAGCAAATTGATGGGGTTTTTTACTCCTTTCTATAACCTTTTGTCAACTTTAACAAAAGTATCCACACATTAATTTACATGAGCCCAACTTCATTAACATTTAGTGCGTTAAAAATCAGTAATGCCGAATTATTAACCCTATTTTAATGAAGGTGAATCGTGTCCGTTAACGAGGAAAAAAATATCTACCGTTCTATTTTGGCAGGAAATCTCAACTATTCATCCCCCTAAGAGGGAGTATTTTCTTGATCTGAGACACGCTTCTGTTAATCCACATCAGAAAACAACAACATTGCAGCGTATTTTTTAACAATTAAACGAGTATTGAGTCGAAGGAAGTACGTAGAAGGTAGGTATCTAGGGCACTATGAAGCAGATTGTTTTAAAACATGTTTTTACAAATTAGTAATAAACACAACTTGCAGTGGTTAAAAAACAGGCCGCTGAGTGAAAAAACGACCTCAATGACCTGTTTTCGAATTTCATATTTTGTTACTAACAAACCGAAGGCATTACTCGAAATCACGCTCCATCAGCACGGTATCATCATCTTCATCTGACGAAGCCATGTAACGGTATGGGTTTGGGTTTGATTCCAGAGCACTAAAGATAGCCTGAGCCAAATCATTACTGGTCTGCACATTACGGCACAACAAGTATTGAGTATCTGGCATAACCGGTAAGCCATCAGCATTACCCAGCACACGCAATTCTGGGCTCATCATCTCAACAGGCCGTGCAGTCACACCCAGGCCGGCTTTCACCGCGGCACGCACAGCCGAAAGAGTGGAAGCAACATACGCAATACGCCAGGGAATGCGCGCTGCATTCAAATGCTCAAGCATCATATCCCGGTAAGGACTCGGATCGTCGAGCATGACTAAAGGTACGGTTTCACCTTTCTGGAAGACGTAATCCGATGCGCAATACCATAAAGTTGGTGAGGTACGTAACACAATGGATTCAAAATGCGCGGGTTTTGATGTGGTGACAACCAAATCAACTTCCTGCTGATTAAGCATTTCAACCATAAATGGATTACGTTTAACCCGGACATCCAACGCCAGCTTTGGATAAACCGAACTTATTCGGTTAAGCAAGAAAGGCAGAATGGTATCCGCAGTTTCATCAGATGCACCAATCGTGAGCACACCCTGCAAATTACTAAACATCAGTGACGTACATGCTTCATCATTAAAACGTAGAATTTTTCGCGCATAACCCAGAAGCTGAATACCATGCTCGGTCAGCAGCTTATTACGACCATGACGGGCAAAGAGCTCTTTTCCTACTAACTGTTCAAGACGCTGCATCTGCTGGCTTACAGCCGATTGCGTACGGCAAACCGCAACTGCCGCCGCAGCAAAAGTATTCAAATCCGCTACGGCAACAAAAGTCCTTAGCAGATCGAGGTCGAGATTTAGTATCGGACGATTTGCGTTAATCATAATTTTTTCACTAGTAGGTTGCTCTTACGAGTCTGCCTTAGTTTTATTGCTGTGATTTATCAAAAAGATAAAGCAATTCCCTTTTACAGAACGTCTCCCGAGGGGCCATACCGTCATCCTGACAGTCGTTCTGACTTTTTATTTTTCATGCATCCCAGTACATGCGAGCCAATAATGTAGATCACATATTCCAGGAAATATTATACCGCCGTAACCAACATACAAACATTCGTCTTATTGTACTAGTCACTTAAATTAAAACTGAGTAATTATTGTAAGCCTACTTCAGTACTGAGTTTTATTTATTCAACATTTTGTGGCTACGAGGATAAGTGCAATGAAAGTTTTCTCTATGTCATTTTTGCTGCACGGACAATTACCAAAGAACAATGGTTATATACTAACCCGAGGTAAAACATAGAGTTTCAGTATGTCCAAAAATAGACACTCGTCATTTTCCGTGACATATCTTACCGCAAATCATGCCATTCCATAAGTTTTGTTGCGAATTATCTGATCTCATTCTCCTTTTTCATTTCACTCTTCAACAGGTTATTCATAAAAATCCCTGAAGCTATACGAGGCAAAAGAGAAGTAACTTAACTCTATTCTTCGGTTATATTAATGACACTCAGAGTTATTTTTATATACATATTATTAACTCACATTAGTGAACTTCTTTTAACCTCAAGCATAAACATTCAATTTTCCTTAACTATCACTCAATTTAATTTTCAAACCACTCAGCATTACCCACTACAACACCAGCGCCACACCAGTTGATGAAATCACCAAATGGCTTAACATTTATATATACATCTATCTTATGTAAAATAATCAGTATTTTATACCAATCATTAGATATTCAATTGGTTTTTCTGCTTGTGCCTAACTTGAAAGATAAATTGCAGTCTGGCGCCTCGACTGCCTTCAAATCTGGGCGTGGCAGGAGTACATTTGTTGCCTGGTCGCTTCCACGGCAGGAAGTGGCGCTAACATTAAAGGTCAGGTTCATGTCCCCTATCGAAAAATCCAGCAAACTTGATAACGTCTGTTATGACATCCGTGGCCCAGTGCTCAAGGAGGCTAAGCGTCTTGAAGAAGAAGGGAATAAAGTCCTCAAGTTGAATATTGGCAACCCTGCGCCATTTGGCTTTGATGCCCCGGATGAAATTCTTGTCGATGTGATTCGTAATATGCCTACTGCTCAGGGTTACTGCGACTCGAAAGGACTCTACTCCGCACGTAAAGCCATCATGCAGCATTATCAGGCTCGTGAAATGCGGGACGTGACAGTTGAAGATATTTACATCGGCAACGGTGTTTCTGAGCTGATTGTTCAATCGATGCAAGCATTGCTGAACAGTGGTGATGAGATGCTGGTACCAGCGCCTGATTACCCTTTGTGGACTGCAGCAGTTTCGCTTTCTAGTGGCAAAGCCGTTCACTATTTATGTGATGAGTCGGCAGGCTGGTTCCCGGATCTTGACGATATTCGGGCTAAAATCACACCACGTACTCGCGGTATCGTAATTATTAACCCGAACAACCCAACCGGTGCGGTTTACTCTAAAGAGCTGTTGCTGGAAGTTGTAGAAATTGCGCGTCAGCATAATTTGATTATTTTTGCTGATGAAATCTACGACAAGATTCTGTACGACGCGGCACAGCACCATTCAATTGCGGCACTGGCTCCGGACCTGCTGACAGTGACCTTTAATGGGCTGTCCAAAACTTATCGTGTTGCCGGGTTCCGCCAGGGTTGGATGGTTCTGAATGGGCCGAAGAAGCACGCAAAAGGTTATATCGAAGGGCTGGAGATGCTCGCGTCGATGCGTTTGTGCGCGAACGTACCTGCTCAGCATGCGATTCAGACGGCTTTAGGCGGTTATCAGAGTATTAGCGAATTTATTGCACCAGGCGGGCGTCTGTATGAACAGCGTAACCGTGCGTGGGAACTGATTAACGATATTCCTGGTGTTTCCTGTGTGAAACCGCAGGGCGCACTCTATATGTTCCCTAAAATCGACGCTAAACGCTTTAATATCCACGACGACCAAAAAATGGTGCTGGATTTCTTATTACAAGAAAAAGTGCTTTTGGTTCAAGGAACGGCATTTAACTGGCCGTGGCCGGATCACGTACGTATCGTGACTTTACCGCGTGTTGATGAACTGGAAATGGCTATCAATAAATTTGGTCGTTTCCTCGGCCATTACCACCAATAATTCTCTCGGGGGAGATGTTTGCATCTTCCCCCGACTCCCCGCACAATGGTTTTCTTTGCTTACGTACTGAGTGTATCTATGAGCCAAAGCCATTTCTTTGCCCACCTTTCACGCCTGAAATTAATCAATCGTTGGCCGCTGATGCGTAATGTGCGTACCGAAAATGTATCGGAGCATAGCCTGCAAGTTGCAATGGTCGCTCATGCATTAGCCGTGATTAAAAATCGTAAATTCAACGGCCAAATTAACGCCGAACATGTCGCCCTGCTTGCGATGTATCACGATGTCAGTGAGGTGCTTACGGGGGATTTACCAACGCCGGTGAAGTATTTCAACACGCAAATTGCTCATGAATACAAAGCTATCGAGAAAATCGCCCAACAGAAATTGATTGATATGGTACCAGAAGAGTTACGTGATATCTGGGCACCACTGATTGATGAACATCGCAGTAGCGACGAGGAGCGAGCCATCGTCAAGCAAGCCGATGCGTTATGTGCCTATCTAAAATGTCTGGAAGAGCTCTCTGCCGGTAACAATGAATTTTTACTGGCAAAAGGTAGGCTCGAGAAAACGCTGGCTGACCGCCACAGCGAAGAGATGGACTATTTTATGAATGTGTTTGTACCGAGCTTCCAGCTGTCGCTCGATGAGATTAGCCAGGACTCGCCGCTTTAACCTATACCCAAAATAATTGGAGCTACATCAAGGCGGCAAGAGAGAAAATCCCCAGGGGCTTACAAAAGTAAGTGACTGGGGTTTGTAAACCCAGCCAACAAAGATGCGGCTTCAAGTATGAAGGGTATTAAAACGGGAATAACATCGGCACCATCACCACGCTTACCACCATCACAATCACCGTAAACGGCACGCCCATCTTCACAAAATCGCTGAACTTATAATTTCCTGGCCCCAGAACGAGCGTATTAACAGGTGAAGATACAGGAGTCATAAACGCAGCAGAGGCAGCGAGTGCGACGATCATGGCAAATGGATAAGGGGAAACGCCCATCGATTTTGCCGCAGCTAACGCAATAGGTGCCATTAACACCGCAGTCGCCGTATTTGAGATAAACAAGCCAATCGCGGCACACATCACGAACAGGCAAATCAACATCATGTGTGGACCATAGCCACCGCCGAGACTCATCAACCCGTTTACAATCAAATCCACACCACCCGTTTTTTGCAGTGCAAGAGCGAATGGCATCATACCGACAATCAAAATAATACTTGGCCAGTGAACAGCTTTATAAGCACTTTCCATGTCGATACAACGGAACTTGCCCATCAACAAACAGGCAATAATGGCCGCGATGGTGTTAGGAATTTCGTCCGTCAACATCAAGGCGACCATCAACGCCAGGCAGAAAATCGCATGGGGTGCCTGGCTATGCGCTGGTGACGCCTCGCCCTCTTCCACCGGCAAATTGAGGACCAGGAAATCGCGGCCTTTTTGCTGCAACTGACTAATCAGTTTCCAGTCACCGACAACCAGCAAGATATCACCAAGCTGTAACGCCTCATCGACCAACAGCCCTTCCATTGCCTCGCCATTGCGACGTAACCCAACAACGTTCAGGCCGTAGCGAGTACGGAAGCCTATCTCGCGCAGTGTCTGCCCTATCAGTTCGGACTCAGGGATCAACGAAACTTCGGCCATGCCAACATCCAGCGCCTGGTCCGAAAAATACTCGCCGCGCAGAACCATTGGCTCAAGCATCTGCTCGCTACAAAACTCACGCAGATCGACTTCAGAAGCAGACATATCAATCAACAGCACGTCGCGCGCGCGAAATTCAGTGACGCCAGTGACATTGACGATAACCCGGCGGAATTTGCGCCAGCGCTCAAGGCCGATGACATTGGCGCCATAACGCTCACGCAGTTTTAAATCATCCAAACGTCGGCCCACCATCGGTGAACCCGGGCGAATTGCGAGACGACGCGCACGGCCGGTCAGGCGGTAATCTTTAATCAGGTCACGAAAAGTACGACGACGCCAGTCCTGCTTGCCATCGTCTTTGTTCTGCCCTTTCAGTGCAAAACGCGCAATCAGCATATAGCCGATACCCAGCAATAAAATGACCAGGCCAATAGGCGTAACGCTAAAGAAATGGAACCCCTGCAACCCTTCGCGCAGCAATTCGCTGTTTACGACCAGATTGGGTGGTGTTGCGACCAGCGTCATCATGCCGCTAATCAACCCTGCAAAACTGAGCGGCATCATTAAGCGCGATGGCGAGGTTTTCATGCGCATTGAAACACTGAGTACCACGGGGATAAATATTGCGACCACACCCGTTGAACTCATAAATGCGCCAAGCCCCGCAACGGTGAGCATCAGCAAAACCAGCATTTTGGTTTCACTACTGCCTGCAACATCCACAAGCCAGGCACCCATTTTGGTAGCAACGCCGGTTCGTACCAGGCCGTCGCCAATAATAAAGAGTGCTGCAATCAGGATAACGTTGGGATCGCTAAAGCCTGAGAAGGCCTCGCTGAGAGTGAGTGTGCCGCTGAGGACAAACGCAATAATGACAAGAAGTGCAACCGCATCCATACGTACTTTGCCAGTGGCAAACAGCACCACCGCTATCGCTAACAGCGATAAAACCCAAATCAGTTCTGAGTTCAAAACAATTCCTTTTTCCCCGTCTTACTTGAAGCCACAGCCGCGTTAGCTACGCTCACTTACCCGAGTCACTTACTCATGTAAGTTCCCCGGGATAAGCTCCCTTGCTGCCTTGCTGTGACTCCAATTAATTAGGGTGATAGCTGATTGAAAGGGTAAAAATCATGCCATAAAAAAGCCCCGCTATCGCGGGGCTAAATCATGTGTTTAGTGTTTTCTCAACACTTCGACTGTGCCATCTGGCAGCTTCTGAACCAGAAGCTCAGTCAACGAATGCAGAGCATAGTCGACATGCTCAAGCCGTGGCGTATCGGCCGGTGCATTGACCGCAATAACATGGCAACCTGCAGCCAGGCCAGAAAGTACACCTGCTGGCGCATCTTCTACTACAGCGCATTCTTCAGGCTCTAAACCTAATAATTGCGCACCGAGTAAGTAGGCATCCGGCTCAGGTTTGCCTCGAGCAACACGTTCAGCAGTAACAAGCACTTCAGGCTCTGGCAGTCCACCAGCCGCACGACGAGCTGAAGCCACAGGTAATGAACCTGAGGTCACGATAGCCCATGGAATGCCCGCTTCGTTCAGATGAGTCAATAACTCAACAGCTCCTGGCAATGCCACAATACCGTCGGTATCTTCAGACTCGATTTTCTCAAGACGGAAAAACTCCTGCTGGATCTCTTCTTCAGACGCACCCGCCATAAAATGACGCAGCGAAGTTATCGCCTGCTTACCATGAATGAAGCCTAATACTTCTTGCGGCGAAATATCGAAACGCTTAGCCCAGTTAATCCATGCACGCTCAACCGCTGGCAGGGAGTCAACCAGAGTCCCATCCAAATCAAACAAGAAACCTTTGCACTTCACGACGCGTCTCCCCTCAGGCATTAATAATCTGCGCGATCTCATTCACACTTAAATGATACTGACGTGGGCAGGACTGCCACACTTTCAACATCCGCTGATATTTTTCCCACATTGGGGTCTGCGCGTTAAAGCCATGAGTACCTGCGTCAAAATGCGCGTAACGGCCTTCAATATTGACCATGAATCGAACATATCCCAGGAACCGAGCTTCAGTTGCTGCATCGAAGCCGAGGAAGGTGACACGGCGTTCGTCAATTTCCTGGTTATCCTTCAGGTTCGTCCAGGAGACGTGCAGCGCGTGGTACATCTCCATAATGTCGATGACAGTACGGCAAGTTTCTTCCGTCAACTCACCGAATTCACGATCCAGCTCGCGCATTTGCAGGCCGTAACCGCGCTCAATGATCGTTTGCAGGCGACGATAACGCTCGGCGTTGTCTGGATCGAGCATGGTCATCATTTTGTACTGATTAGATAAAATCAGACGCTGGGCGTTAGTCATTTCCATTTCTTAGCTCCTGTTGCGCAGAATCACTCCTGCGAAAAAATATCCTTCTATATATGCGTAACGGCAGGGATTTTACAAATCATCAAGAAAAGTTTTATCCAACTGCTTAAACGCACGTTTCAGTACTTCAGCGAGCGCCTGGTAATCTGGCTTGCCTTCAATCGGTGTTAGCGCCTGCCCTGCTTCCTGTAATTTGCCACGCACTTCGTAGAACCAGCTCAAAATGGTCGGCGGCAGTGGCGTAACTGAGCGCTTACCTAGCCACCATAAACCCTGCATTGGTAAGCTACAGGCGAATAATGCGGTTGCGACTGCGGGGCCAAGTTGGCCGCCAAGGGCAATCTGCCAGGTCAGCGTAAACACAGCAAGTGGGGGCATAAAGCGGATGGCAAAACGTGTGGCGCGGATAACACGATTTTCTACAAAGACTGGCGCGAGGCGTTTATCGACAGGCCAGGTCTTAGAATAGTGTTGCCCACGACTGAACATGCTAAACCAGCTGGCGTGGCTATTTAGGGGTGTCGACATGGCTTTACCTCAACTTCACATATAAAAAATAAAATTTTTGTGCAAAACAACAACTCTAAATTACATGGTTCAAAATCTTTTGTCTTTAGCTGCTGCAATCGGGTATCCTGTGCCGGCCTTGATGGCCGTAGAAGGGAAACCGCAGGTTGTCAATTTTTTGCTCAGTCAGCCGTTGCCGAAAAATCGCGCAACATGGCGTAAACTCTAGAGTATTTAATCTTCATGCCAAAAAAACGCTTCTGGCATGACGTTAATCATAAATGTCAGGCTCATCATGCGCTACGCTGAGAGACTAACTGACGTTTTTTTAGCCACATATTAATAGTAGGTACTTCCATGTCGAGTAAGTTAGTACTGGTTCTGAACTGCGGTAGCTCTTCACTGAAATTTGCAATCATTGATGCAGTAAACGGTGACGAGTACCTTTCTGGTTTAGCCGAATGTTTCCATCTTCCTGAAGCACGTATCAAGTGGAAAATGGATGGCGGTAAACAAGAAGCGGCTTTGGGTGCAGGCGCCGCTCACAGCGAAGCTCTTAACTTTATGGTTAATACCATTCTGGCACAAAAACCTGAATTGTCCGAGCAGCTGACTGCTATCGGCCACCGTGTTGTTCACGGCGGCGAGAAGTACACCAGCTCCGTCGTTATCGACGAGACCGTGATTCAGGGTATCAAAGATACTGCTTCTTTTGCACCACTGCATAACCCGGCACACCTGATCGGTATTGCTGAAGCACTGAAATCTTTCCCTAAACTGGCTGATAAAAACGTTGCTGTGTTTGACACCGCGTTCCATCAGACCATGCCAGAAGAATCTTACCTCTATGCTCTGCCGTACAACCTGTACAGAGAGCATGGCGTTCGTCGTTACGGCGCACACGGCACCAGCCACTTCTATGTGACTCAAGAAGCCGCGAAAATGCTGAACAAGCCAGTGGAAGAAGTGAACCTGATCACTTGCCACCTGGGCAACGGCGGTTCTGTTTCTGCTATCCGTAACGGCAAGTGTGTTGACACCTCTATGGGTCTGACTCCGCTGGAAGGTCTGGTAATGGGCACCCGTTCTGGTGACATCGATCCAGCTATCATCTTCCACCTGCACGATTCCCTGGGCATGAGCGTTGACGATATCAACAAAATGCTGACTAAAGAGTCTGGCCTGTTGGGTCTGACTGAAGTCACCAGCGACTGCCGTTATGTTGAAGACAACTACACCACTAAAGAAGATGCTAAACGTGCAATGGACGTGTTCTGCCATCGTCTGGCGAAATACATCGGTTCTTACACTGCACTGATGGAAGGTCGTCTGGACGGCGTTGTATTCACTGGTGGTATCGGTGAAAACGCTGCAATGGTACGTGAGCTGTCTCTGGGCAAACTGGGTGTTCTGGGCTTTGAAGTTGACCACGAACGCAACCTGGCTGCTCGTTTCGGCAAATCAGGCTACATCAACAAAGAGGGTACCGTTCCTGCGATGGTCATTCCGACCAACGAAGAACTGGTTATCGCTCAGGATGCATCTCGCCTGACCGCTTGATTCTCCTTACCGCCAGCCTTCGCTGGCGGTGTTGTTTTCTGAGTCCTGTAAAGGGCAATACCCAAAATAATTCGAGTTGCTGCAATCCTCTGCGACCCGAAATATGCCGGGTATATACAAAGAGGTTATACCGTGTCCCGTACTATTATGTTGATCCCTACCGGAACCAGCGTCGGCCTGACCAGCGTCAGCCTTGGTGTTATCCGTGCTATGGAACAAAAAGGCGTTCGCCTTAGCGTTTTCAAACCTATCGCCCAACCGCGTACCGGTGACGATACTCCAGATCAAACCACCAGCATTGTGCGTGCTAACTCCAGCATCCCAACGGCTGAACCGCTGCACATGAATCACGTTGAGTCGCTGCTGTCCAGCAACCAACAAGACGTGCTGATGGAAGAGATCATCGCCAACTTCCACGCCAGCAGCAAAGATGCTGAAGTGGTTCTGGTTGAAGGTCTGGTTCCAACTCGTAAACATCAGTTTGCGCAATCTCTGAACTACGAAATCGCAAAAACGCTGAACGCTGAAATCGTCTTCGTTATGTCTTTGGGTAACAACTCCCCAGAGCAGATGAAAGAGCGTATTGAACTGGCTCGTAGCAGCTTCGGCGGCAGCAAAAACACCAACATCACTGGCGTTATCATTAACAAACTGAATGCCCCAGTTGATGAGCAGGGTCGTACCCGTCCTGATCTGTCCGAAATTTTTGATGACTCCACTAAAGCGAGCATCGCTAACATCGATCCTAAAGCGCTGTTCGCTGACAGCCCGCTGCCAGTTCTGGGCTGTGTGCCATGGAGCTTTGATCTGATCGCTACTCGTGCAATTGATATGGCGCGTCACCTGAACGCAACCATCATCAACGAAGGCGACATCAAAACTCGTCGCGTGAAGTCTGTGACCTTCTGTGCGCGTAGCATTCCGCACATGCTGGAACACTTCCGTCCAGGTTCTTTGCTGGTGACTTCAGCAGACCGTCCAGACGTGCTGGTTGCAGCATGCCTGGCTGCAATGAACGGTGTAGACATCGGTGCAGTTCTGCTGACCGGCGGTTACGAAATGGACCCACGCGTCACCAAACTGTGTGAGCGTGCATTTGCTACCGGCCTGCCGCTGTTCATGGTTGACACTAACACCTGGCAGACTTCCCTGAGCCTGCAAAGCTTCAACCTGGAAGTCCCAACTGACGACCATCAGCGTATCGAGAAAGTGCAGGAATATGTGGCCAGCCACATCGATGCAAACTGGATCGAATCTCTGACTGCAACGTCTGAGCGTAGCCGTCGTCTGTCACCTCCAGCATTCCGTTATCAGCTGACTGAGCTGGCGCGTAAAGCCGGCAAACGTGTTGTTCTGCCAGAAGGCGAAGAGCCACGTACCGTGAAAGCGGCATCTATCTGTGCTGAACGTGGTATCGCAACTTGCGTGCTGTTGGGTAACCCGGATGAAATCACCCGTGTTGCTGCTGCGCAAGGCGTTGAACTGAGTGCGGGTATCGAAATCGTTGACCCGGAAGTGGTTCGCGAGAGCTACGTTGCACGTCTGGTTGAGCTGCGTAAGAGCAAAGGCATGACCGAAGCCGTTGCGCGTGAGCAACTGGAAGACAACGTTGTGCTGGGTACTTTGATGCTTGAGCAAGACGAAGTTGACGGTCTGGTTTCCGGTGCTGTTCACACTACCGCGAACACCATTCGTCCACCGTTGCAGCTGATCAAAACTGCACCAGGCAGCTCTTTGGTTTCTTCTGTGTTCTTCATGCTGCTGCCAGAACAGGTTTACGTTTACGGCGACTGCGCGATCAACCCGGACCCAACTGCTGAGCAACTGGCAGAAATCGCTATTCAGTCTGCGGATTCCGCTGCTGCATTCGGTATCGACCCACGCGTTGCAATGCTGTCCTACTCCACCGGCACTTCTGGTGCAGGTAGCGACGTTGAGAAAGTACGTGAAGCTACACGTATTGCTCAAGAAAAACGTCCTGACCTGGTCATCGATGGTCCGTTGCAGTACGACGCCGCAGTTATGGCTGACGTTGCTAAATCCAAAGCGCCAAACTCACCGGTTGCGGGTCGCGCTACCGTGTTCATCTTCCCAGACCTGAACACCGGTAACACCACCTATAAAGCGGTACAGCGCTCAGCAGACCTGATCTCCATCGGGCCAATGCTGCAAGGTATGCGTAAACCAGTCAACGACCTGTCTCGTGGCGCACTGGTAGACGATATCGTTTACACCATCGCTCTGACTGCGATTCAGTCTTCTCAACAAGACTAAGTTCTTCTGAGAAGCAACAAGGCCGCATTTATATGCGGCCTTTTTTATTGGCGTGATCCGGTAAAACTAAATGAATTACTCCGCAGCAGCCGTGTGCTGGGATTCATTTTTCGCATTGCGGGTCATCCACAACGCCAGTGCTTTAAGAGAGTCCGGCGTAAAGTCGTCACAGCGGGCTGTAATTTCTTCCGGCGACATCCAGCATACTTCGCTGACTTCTTCTTCCTGCAACGCAAACGGGCCATGAGAAACACAGCTAAACAGGCTTCCCCATACGCGGCAGTTGGTGTCCTCAAAGTAGAACTGACCATGCTCGGCAAATGGCACCCCGGCAATACCCAACTCCTCTTCAGCTTCACGACGTGCTGAGTCCAGCAGTTGTTCATCAGCCTGCACTACGCCACCAGCGGTAGCATCCAGCATGCCCGGCATAAAATCTTTGGTTTCGGTACGACGCTGCACCAAAATCTTCCCCATACCATCATGCACAACGATATAAGTCGCGCGATGGCGCAAACGCTGCGCGCGCATTTGCTCGCGGCTTGCTTGCGCGATTACTTCATTGTCTTCATTGACAATATCTACCCATTCCATGCCAACAAAATGACTCTGTTCCGCCATTGGGGAAACCTTATTCAGGGCGCTCTTTGGCGCGTTATGTTCAACAAGCGGTAAGTTACGGGGTAATCTCGACCTGTGCAATAACCCCAGCGTTATTCAGTGCGTGAACGCTCAGAACACCGTCGTTTAGCATGCCATAACTCGCTTCAAAGCCGCCTTTAGGGATACTCACCGAGCCCGGATTAAAGAGATAGACCGTGTCTTGCTTCTCAGCCAGTGGAAGATGAGTATGACCAAAAACCAAAACATCGTTTTCTGCCAGTGGTGGCAATTTATCAGGGTTATACAGATGACCATGCGTCACAAATAAACGCTGGTCCTCCATCAATATTTGTTGCCAGGGTGCAGTAATCGGAAAATGAAGCAGCATCTGGTCAACTTCACTGTCGCAGTTACCACGAACCGCGATAATTCTGTCTGCAATGCTGTTGAAGCGCTCTGCAACAGCGCCAGGATTGTAGCCCACCGGTAGCGCATTTCGCGGCCCATGATTCAGCACATCACCCAGCAATATTAACCATTTAGCACCACTGCGCTCAAAATGTGCCAGCACCTGCTCTGTTGCGGGTAACGATCCGTGAATATCCGAGGCAAACATCAGCTTCATAAAGCCCTATTCCTGTTAATGGTAAGCGGAATTATCATAGCGAATTATGGGGCTAATCAGCCAGAATGCTTTGCGGAAAGTGCCAGAAAACGCTGCACAGAAGCACGTTGCCACTGGAAGGCTGCATACTCTTCCAGCCGAGCAGGGACTTCATCGCCATTGAGAATCAAACGATTAAGCATCAATGCCAGGTCGGTATCGGCAATCGACCACTCACCAAAAATATTTTGTTGGCCGACAGGCAACAACTTTTCTACCGTCGTTATTAGTTTTTGAGCGGCTATCTGTCCTTTCTCCGTCAGCGGCGGTTTCTTCACGCCTGCGAAAATCACGTCGGTTGAACGCTCTTCACGAATTGGCATTAAATCGCTGCGGATCCAGGCCTGGATTTGTCTCGCCCGGGCGCGTTTTTCCAGATCATGCGGATAAATACGCTCCCAGGTTGGCGGAGCAAAACGCTCTTCAAGATATTCAGTAATGGCGGAGGATTCACTCAGTAGAAAATCATCGACTTCTAAAGTGGGAACGCGGCGCGTCAAATCATAGCCTTTCCAGCCAGGTTGCAGGTTTTGCCCGCTATTCAGATCAATCGTTTGCAGGTTAAAGTTCAGGCCTTTTTCTTTGAGTGCAACGTAGACAGACATCACGTACGGGCTAAAAAAATTCGCATCGGACCAAAGTGTTATTGTCGGCTGGCTCATAATATCCCCATGATTTCGTTTCCCAGGCTATTGAACATATAGCGGAAAATGGCAACTGTCACTTGAGCAAAAATCATCTACGAAGCACTTTTTTCAAAAAGTCTATACTCCATAGGTTTAAGAAAAATACTGATATCAGGATGGGAATGACATGATTGACCTCTACTATGCACCGACACCAAACGGCCACAAAATCACGCTGTTTCTGGAAGAGACGGGCCTGGACTACGCCATTCATCATATTGATATTGGCAAAGGAGATCAGTTTCAGCCTGCCTTTTTAGCGATTTCTCCGAACAATAAAATTCCGGCGATTATCGACAACCACCCTTTGGACGGCGGCGGCCCACTGAGCTTGTTTGAATCCGGTGAAATTCTGCTGTATTTAGCAGAAAAAACCAACGAACTATTAAGCAAAGACCTGCGCGAACGCACCCACACATTGCAGTGGCTATTCTGGCAAGTGGGTGGTTTTGGCCCAATGCTTGGTCAGAATCATCACTTCAATCACTTCGCACCGCAGCCCGTACCCTATGCCATTGAGCGTTACCAGGTTGAAACCCAACGCTTGTACGGCGTTCTGAATAAGCAGCTTGAGAAAACTCCATGGCTGGGCGGTAACGAATACAGCATCGCTGATATTGCCACTTATCCGTGGACGGTTTCCCATGAGCGTCAACGCATCAATCTGGCGCACTTCCCTGCCGTTCAAAACTGGTTTGAGCGAATCCGCTCACGCCCGGCAACCGAACGCGCCTATGAGAAAGCGCAGCAAAACTGAACCCTGCGCGCCCGACAAGGCGCGCAATTTTTTTCCTCATCTAATTTGGGTATAGTCTGCGATGGAAAATAACTACATGGAGCACACCTGCAATGTCCCCACAACCAGACGCAATTATTCGAATCAAAAATTTACGCCTGCGCACCTTCATTGGTATCAAGGAAGAAGAAATTGCCAATCGCCAGGATATAGTCATTAACGTCGCCATTCATTACCCGGCGGACAAAGCCCGCGCCAGCGAAGATATCAACGACGCGCTGAATTACCGCACTATCACTAAACAAATCATTCAGTTGGTAGAGAACCATCGCTTCTCATTATTGGAAAAATTAACTCAGGATGTGCTCGACATCGCATGCGATCATCCGTGGGTATCTTATGCTGAAGTAGAGATCGATAAACTTCACGCGCTGCGCTATGCCGACTCGGTATCAATGACCATGAGTTGGCGCAAGTAAGCGCAAACAACTGGAGACGAGCATGCAGATACTGATTACCGGAGGAACCGGCCTGATTGGCAGCCATCTGGTACCGCGCTTGCTGGAATTAGGGCACGGTGTCACGATCGTCACCAGAAACCCCGACAAAGCGCGTACGCTTTTTGACCCCAAAGTCACATTCTGGAAAGGGTTGAACGACCATCAAAATCTTGATGGGTTCGATGCGGTGATCAATCTTGCAGGTGAACCCATTGCCGACAAACGCTGGACCGAGCCGCAAAAACAGCGCTTGTGCCAAAGCCGCTGGCAAATCACCGAACGCCTGGTTGAGATGTTTAAAGCAAGCCAGACGCCGCCTGCAGTGTTTATCTCTGGTTCTGCCGCCGGATATTATGGTGACCTCGGTGAAGTGGTCGTCAACGAAGATGAACCGCCCCACAATGAATTTACCCATAAGCTGTGCGCCCGTTGGGAGCAAATTGCTTGTGGGGCACAGAGCGAGCACACGCGCGTCTGCCTGCTGCGTACCGGCGTAGTGTTAGCCCCCAAAGGCGGGATTCTGGCAAAACTGCTGCCGATATTCCGTTTAGGTCTGGGTGGGCCAATGGGCGATGGGCGGCAATATCTGGCGTGGATTCATATCGACGATATGGTGAACGGTATTTTGTGGCTGTTGGATAACGACCTGCGTGGGCCATTTAACATGGTTTCACCCTATCCGGTGCGCAATGAACAGTTCTCTCATGCTCTCGGCCATGTACTGAATCGCCCGGCATTTATACGTGCACCGGCAACCGCAGTCAGGATGATGATGGGTGAATCTTCGGTGTTGGTATTGGGCGGGCAACGCGCGTTGCCAAAGCGGCTTGAAGAGTCCGGGTTTGGCTTCCGTTGGTATGATCTTGAGGAAGCTCTTGGGGATGTGGTGCGGTAGGAAACGCCCTCATCCCGACCTTCTCCCCCAGGAGAAGGGGAAAACCGAATAATCCCCTATCCGTTCGGAGAGGGGGCTAGTTCAACCAAAAACTAAACCCGCCTACTCCCCCGATTACGCATCAACCTTTCAACAGGCTGGTGAGTCTCCGGATCAAAATAACGGCTCGGCCAGATCTCCGTTGCCGGTATACCAATCGCAAGGCTTATCAGCATTTCCCCTTTTGCCCACGGGCGAGAAAGCGCGTTTGCCAGAGTGGAAGAACTCAGCCCCGCTTCGCGTGAAACCGCAGCCAGAGAAGTGCCCTTTTTACGTAATGCCGCAATAATGTCGGCTGAGTGCCAATCCTGATATTGCATCTTAATTTCTCTATGTGAGGTTGTTAATTACTCAATTATCCTTTTTTGGGATAAAAACACAACGAGAGGATATTCGATTTCGGGATATTTTACGGAATCGAACAAATGGCTTCTGTTTACTCAGATGAATATCAGCGCGTCATCAACGCACTCAAGAAAGCTAGAAAAGAAAACAACATAACGCAGACACAACTTGCAGAGGCACTGGGCAAGCCTCAGTCATTTATCGCTAAAGTTGAAAGCGGTGAACGAAGGTTAGATATGGTGGAGTTTGTGCACTTGGCGAGGATGGTGAGTTTGGATCCAGAAATGCTCATTCGGGAAGTTATCGGTGATATTAAACACCCTCATCCCCACCTTCTCCCCTTGGAGAAGGGGAAAACCGAATAGTTCCGTCTCCTGGGGGCTGTCTCTTAGTCACATCTCTGTGATTCGGGAGACAGTTCCATTCACCTGATATTAAGTGTTTTATTTAGCCACTGTACCGGTGAACATCAAAGGATAAAAACCACACCGAGTCGGTTTTGACTTTGTTCCCGGTATAAATTGCCCCAGTGCTCCCCATAAGTCAGGGTTGAGCTGCCGGGAGCAGCGAAAGAGAGCGATCGTCGGGAACGAATCGCGAACGACCCTGATGTTGGGGATAAGCTGGGGTTTACCGCGCAGCGGCAATTTAATGGCCGGGCGCCTGGATTATCAAGGAGAGGGCGTGCTCTCCTTGATACGTTCACCGTTTGCAGGAATGAAAGAGATAACTGAACGCACGGGTGAACGGAAAATCAGCGAGGCTTAAAGATCTCACCCTGACAAGATTGCCAAGGTGAGTTGTGTATAAGAGACAGCCCCGAGGGAAAGGGTGAGGGGATTACTTCAACGATCCCGACAAGAACTGCTGCAAACGGGCGCTTTTCGGGTTACCAAACAACTCTTCTGGCGTTCCCTCTTCTTCGATTAAACCCTGATGCAGGAAAATCACATGGTTTGAAACGTGGCGCGCAAAATCCATCTCATGCGTTACCACTACCATCGTTTTCCCTTCTTCGGCCAGTTTCTGCATGATACGCAACACTTCGCCTACCAGTTCAGGATCAAGCGCGGAGGTCGGTTCATCGAACAGCAACACTTCAGGTTCCATCGCCAGTGCACGGGCGATGGAGACACGCTGCTGCTGGCCGCCGGAAAGATGTACCGGGTACTTAATCTGCTGGCGCTCGTCAATGCCAACTTTCGCCAGATACTTCACTGCACGCTCTTTCGCTTCTTGCTTGCTCAGGCCAAGCACCTGAATCGGCGCTTCCATCACGTTTTCCAGCACCGTCATGTGGCTCCACAAGTTGAAATGCTGGAATACCATCGTCAGACGCGTGCGTAGTAAACGAAGCTGATTTTTATCGGCAACTTTTAACTGTCCGTCGGTATCACGCACCAGATTAATGTTCTGGTTATTGACAACAATCGTCCCTTCACTCGGTTTTTCGAGGAAGTTAATGCAGCGTAAAAAGGTACTTTTGCCAGAACCCGATGAGCCAATGATGCTTATCACATCGCCCGCATTGGCCTGTAAAGAGACACCTTTGAGCACTTCATGTTGGCCGTAGCGCTTGTGCAGGTCGGTAACGCTTAATTTTTTATCAGTCATCGTTGAACACTCAATGTGTTGAGCTTGGTTTAATATGCTGCAACCAGCGTTGCTCCGCCTTGCGGAACAATCTAATCAGCACATAAGAAATGCACAGGTACAGAACCGCAGCAATCCCAAAAGCGGTAAACGGCTGGTAAGTTGCGGAGTTGATATCGCGGGCGATCTTCAGGAGATCCGGCACCGTGGCAGTAAACGCCAGTGCGGTGGAGTGCAGCATCAAAATCACTTCGTTGCTGTACGCAGGCAGTGCGATACGCAGCGCTGAAGGCAGAATAATGCAGCGATACATTTTGAATGGCGAGAAACCATATGCGCGCCCGGCTTCAATTTCACCATGCGGTACAGCACGGATAGCCCCGGCAAAGATTTCGGTGGTGTACGCACACGTATTGAGCGTCAGCGCCAGCACCGTACAATTCAGGCCGCTGCGGAAAAACTCATTGAGCAGTACCGTGCCTTTCACCACTTCCAGCGTATACATGCCGGAGTAAAACACCAGCAACTGCACATACAGCGGTGTGCCACGGAAAATGTAGGTAAACAGCCAGATAGGGAACGCGATAAATTTGTTGCTGGATACGCGGCCGATGGCCAAAAACAGTGCCAGAATCCCGCCCATCACCACCGATGAAATCAGCAACCACAGCGTAATGGCAACCCCGGTAAACCGATAGCCATCAGTCCACAGCAGCGCCTTCCAGTATTCGTGGAAAATATCCATCATAGCTCAGCCCTCTTCACGCCAACCGAGTAACGGCGTTCAAGCCAGAGCAGTACACCATTCGATACCGTGGTAAAGAACAGGTAAATGATCCCGGCGACAATCGCAAAGTAGAATGGCTGCCAGGTGCTTTTCCCGGCAAGCTGAGTCGCTTTCACCACATCTTCCAGACCCAACAACGAGACCAGCGCGGTGGCTTTTAAAATAACCTGCCAGTTATTACCAATGCCAGGCAGCGCATAGCGCATCATGGCTGGGAAGAGAATGCGGCGGAAAGTTTGCGAACCGGTAAAACCAAAGGCGGTTGCCGCTTCAATGTGCCCTCTCGGAACAGCCATAAAAGCACCACGGAACGTTTCGGTAAAATAGGCACCGTAGATAAAACCAAGCGTAATGATACCGGCAACCATTGGGTCGATATCAAACTGGGCAACGCCAAGCGAGTCGGTTAACACATTGAGCGCCATTTGCAGGCCATAGAAAATCAGCAGCATCAGTACCAGATCGGGCACGCCACGAATCAGCGTGGTGTAACCTTCGAACAGCATGGCTAACGGGCGATTTTTGGATAACTTAGCACCAGCTCCCGCCAGGCCAATAATAACGGCGAGGATAACGGAGCTTAGCGCCAGTTCCAGCGTGACGACAGCCCCTTTAAAAATGACTTCTGAAAAACCGTACAACATGGTGCGTATCCTGTCGTCAGTGTTTGCACAAACCTAACCTGCCCGCAGCGGGCAGGTTGAACCACTGGTGACTGTTAACCACCGTAAACATCGAAGTCGAAGTATTTCTTCGCTAACTTCTCGTAAGTTCCGTCTTTGCGCATTTCAGCAAATGCTTTGTTCAGTGCTTCGCGTAACTCGGTATCGTCTTTACGCAGACCCATACCGGTGCCAACACCAAACAGTTTGTCGTCTTTAACTGATGGCCCACCGAACTGGTAATTTGCGCCAACAGGTTGTTTCAGGAAGCCTTCGCTCGCAGCCACTTCGTCCTGGAAAGCGGCGTCAATACGGCCTGCCGTCAGGTCAGCGTAAATAGAGTCCTGGCCTTGGTAAGAGACAATTTCGATGCCTTTCGGTGCCCAGTGCTCATTACCGTAGGTTTCTTGCGTAGTGCCTTGCAGCACACCGACACGCTTACCTTTCAGAGACTGAAGAGTGGGTTGAATCGGCGAACCTTTCGCGACCACTAAACGCGAGTCTGCAGCGTACAGTTTGTCGGTGAAGGCAATTTCTTGCTGGCGTTTTTCAGTAATAGAAAGCGACGACATAATCGCGTCGATTTTTTTCGCTTTCAACGAGGGGATCAACGCATCCAGTGGGTTTTCCACGAAGGTACAATTAGTTTCGATGCGTTTGCAGAGTTCTTTTGCCAAATCGATATCAAAACCGACTAGTTCCCCTTGAGCGTTTTTCGACTCAAACGGTGCGTAAGTTGGGTCAGTACCAATACGTACATTTTTAGGAATTGCGGCGAAAGCTGTGGAAACACTGGAAAATGCCAGTACCAAAGAAAGAGCGATGATCTGCTTGTTCATAATTATCCTCGAGTAGACCGTATATTTTGCGCGATTGCTTTTTAACCGGATAAAATTGCATGTTTCATGCCAATTTATGCATACCAATATAGTGTTTTTTCAAGCGGATGGCGCGCCCTGTTTCAGGAGCACTTTCACTTGAAAAGCATGTCGCACCAACAGGATGCAAGTAAAACACCATTTTGGTGCATCAGCAATAATTTGCACTAACGGAGTGCAAGTAGAATCAGGTTAGATTGCAATTCTATTCAGCCCGGCCATGAAAGCCATAACCGGGCTACAGACTACGGGATGAGGTTATTCACCGTAAACATTAAAATCGAAGTACTTTTTAGCAAATTTGTCGTAAGTACCGTCTTTACGCATTTCTGCCAGCGCTTTATCGAAGGCAGCTTTCAGCTCTACGTCGTCTTTGCGCAAGCCAATACCGGTGCCGTCACCAAAGTACTGTTTGTTTTTCACAGATGGGCCAGCAAACTGATAGCCTTTACCCGCAGGCAATTTCAGGAAGCCTTCGCTTGCAGCGGTTTCATCCTGGAATGCCGCATCAAGGCGGCCAGCAGCCAGGTCAGAATAGATCAGATCCTGGTTAGCGTAAGGCACCACATCGATACCTTTGCTACGCCATTCAGCGTTGGCATATGCTTCTTGGGTAGAGCCTTGCAACACACCGATGTGCTTGCCTTTGAGTGAATCAAGAGTTGGCTGAACCGGAGAGCCTTTAACAGCAATCAGGCGTGAATCAGCAGCATAAAGTTTGTCTGAGAAGGCAATCTCTTTCTGGCGTTTTTCAGTAATGGAAAGCGAGGAGATGATACCGTCGATTTTCTTCGCTTTAAGCGATGGGATCAGCGCATCAAAGTCGCTTCCTACCCACGTACATTTAGTATTGATGCGTTTACACAGCTCATTGCCAAGATCGATATCGAAACCAACAAAATCCCCTTTCGCGTCTTTAGATGAGAACGGTGCATATGTGGTGTCCGTACCAAGACGAATGCTCTGCGGAATGGCTGCGAAGACGCTTGCGGTGGCACTCAGGCCAAGCAGTAATGACAGAGCGAGAACTTGCTTTTTCATACATAACCCTCAGGTGGCTGATCTTATTATGTGTAACGTCGTGTTGTGTTTGTTTTGTGTTGCAGACCAGAGTTGCAGTTCCCATGCCACTTTTTCTTGCGTGAAAGAAAGTGCGTGGTTTTGTGTTAAATAAAAGTTACAACTCTGTCACGAGAATGAAAGATAGCAGGTCTGGTATGAGGGAAAAGCATTAACGGTGGAAAATAGCGGATAAATGTTCTGGAAGTGATCGGGGTTACAAAATCGCCCCAATTTGAGGCGAAGCGTTTTGTGATGCACCACACTGGCGCAATATTTATGCCCCGTTCCAGCGGGTGAACAAGTCCTGTGGTAGCTCAATATCAAACTGATCGAGTACCCGGTTGACCGTCTGGTCGATAATGTCCTGCACGCTTTGCGGACGATGATAAAACGCCGGCATTGGCGGCATAATCACCGCACCTAGTTCGGCGGCCTGGGTCATTAAACGCAAATGGCCAAGATGCAGCGGCGTTTCGCGCACGCAAAGCACTAGCGGACGACGCTCTTTTAACACCACATCTGCCGCACGCGTCAGCAGGCCATCGGTATAGCTGTGGACAATGCCAGAAAGGGTTTTAATTGAACAAGGCAATATCACCATGCCGTGCGTCTTAAAAGAGCCTGAAGAGAGGCTGGCGGCGATATCACGGGCGTCGTGAACCACATCAGCCAGAGCCTGAACTTCGCGCAGGGAAATATCGGTTTCTAAGGCAAGGGTCTGGCGAGCTGCGTTACTCAGAATGAGATGAGTTTCGATATCGGGTAATTGTTGCAGAACCTGAAGTAGTCGCACACCGTAGATTGCACCACTGGCACCTGAAATCCCAACAATTAACCGTTTCATATTTTAGTTCGCCCGAGGAGTTTATCTGGGCTGACTTTGCCGCAAGATGGGCAGGGATGCAAGAAATGGTAACCCTCTCCTTCTGGGAGAGGGTTAAGGTGAGGATGGCTCTACCCCTCGTTATGCATCTCTAAGTTTTCCACTTCGTTCTGACGGGCAATCGCTTGTGAATCGTCATTACGCAGTGACTCAAGATACTCAAGATATTCGTGATCCACATCTTTGGTCACGTAAATACCGTTGAACACCGAGCATTCAAACTGCGTGATATCCGGATTCTCAACGCGTACAGCCTCAATCAGATCGTTCAGATCCTGGAAAATCAGACCATCGGCACCAATCAGCTGACGGATCTCGTCAACTTCACGGCCGTGAGCAATCAGTTCGTTAGCGCTTGGCATATCAATGCCGTATACGTTCGGGAAGCGAATCTCTGGTGCCGCTGACGCGAGGTAAACTTTCTTCGCACCGGCTTCACGCGCCATCTCGATAATCTGCTCAGAAGTGGTGCCACGAACGATAGAGTCATCCACCAGCAAAACGTTCTTATCGCGGAACTCAGCGCGGTTGGCGTTGAGTTTACGGCGTACAGATTTACGACGCAGCTGCTGGCCCGGCATGATAAAGGTACGGCCAACGTAGCGGTTCTTCACGAAGCCCTGGCGATATGGCTTGTCGAGAATACGGGCGATTTCCAACGCGATATCGCAGGATGTTTCTGGAATCGGGATAACCACATCGATATCCAGATCTTCCCACTCGCGGGCAATTTTCTCACCGAGTTTTTTGCCCATCTCAACGCGTGCGCTGTAAACGGAAATTTTGTCGATGAAAGAGTCCGGGCGTGCAAAGTAGACATATTCGAACAAGCAAGGGTTGCTTGTTGGGTTGTCGGCACACTGACGGGTAAACAGTTGACCTTTTTCGGTGATATACACCGCTTCACCTGGTGCGATATCACGCAGGAATTCGAAGCCCAGGGTATCAAGCGCAACGCTCTCGGAAGCCACCATATATTCAGTGCGACCATCGTTCAAATCACGCTTGCCCATTACGAGTGGGCGGATGCCGTTTGGATCGCGGAACGCAACCATACCGTGGCCGATAATCATTGCCACACATGCGTAAGCGCCACGAATCTGACGGTTAGTTGCAGCGATAGCGGCAAAAATATTGTCTGCTTCCAGCGGATAGTTGCGGAAGTTATCCAGCTCACTGGCGAAAATATTCAGCAGGATTTCAGAATCGGAAGTGGTGTTAATGTGACGACGCTTTTCTTCGAACAGCTTCTGGCGCAGTTCGTGGGCGTTAGTCAGGTTACCGTTGTGTGCAAGGGTAATGCCGTACGGAGAGTTCACATAGAAAGGCTGGGCTTCAGAAGCGCTGGAACTACCCGCTGTAGGGTATCGCACATGACCAATGCCCATGTTTCCTTGTAAGCGTTGCATGTGAATGGCACCAAATACATCACTCACCAGTCCATTAGCTTTGCGTAGACGAAAACAGTTTAAAGCATCAATGGTGACGATGCCTGCGGCATCTTGTCCACGATGCTGAAGCACCGTTAACGCATCATAGATAGACTGGTTTACCGGCATGAAACCGGCGATACCGACAATACCGCACATGTTGTCTTTTCCTCATCGTGAGTCTGTTTTTCTGGCGTTATTTGAAAATAAAATAGCCAGAAAAATCAGACTCTAAGCCATAACCCCCGCCCTAAGGCCGAGGCAAGAAACTTGACGAGCTTTGCAGATAGTCAAAGAACCATCTGATGATGAAACTGAATTGCGGGATAAGCTGCGACTTTTGCCAGTCGTCACTCTTCGAAAAACCAGTAAACGTATCAAGAAAGAACAGAATGGCGGCGACGATCAATGCTCCACGTAAAGCACCGAAACAGATCCCCAACACCCTGTCTGTACCCGACAGGCCGGTTTTCTCAACCAGCGCGCTAATCACATAATTGACTATCGCACCGACAATGAGTGTCGCGATAAATAGAATCGCGATAGCTATTCCATTACGTACCAGTTCGTCTTCAAAGCCTGTGAACCAGACTGACAGGTAAGTGTAGTAATGACTGGCGACAAAGAAAGCACAGCCCCAGGTCACCAGCGATAACGCTTCACGCACAAACCCACGAATAACACTAATCAGAGCCGAAAAGCCGATGACCGCAATAATGGCGTAATCTATCCAAACCATGAACAAATCCCACGACAAATCGCCCTGACGTCCAGTTCGGGGCGCATTCTAACAGAAAAAGAAAACGTTTGCGTAGGGATTTCCTTCCCTCGCGTAAATAAATAATGGCGTTGAAAAAATGCTCAACGCCATTAAAAATCTGCCCTAAATCCCGCCTCTGCGGGTTTACCTGGCCGTGTAAGTCATCACCACACCGTTCAGCCCGGAAAGCGAATTCAGCTCGCCCAAAGACGACTTAAGTTTGTCTTTCGAAGCGTCCGGCCCCACCAAAATACGGGTAACTTTCCCCTGCACTGGTGTCGACGGTGACGTGTAAGCACGGAACCCAGCGCCGCGTAGTTTACCAACAATTTCATTCACTTTGTCGGCATTCTTTAATGCACCTAGTTGCACGACGTAAGCTTTGCCGGTTGGCGCTTGTTCGGTCGCTTCTTGCTTCACAGGTTTTGCAGGCGCAGGTGGTTCTTCGTTCATCATCGCCAGACGTTCTGCCGTTTGATCAATCTCAGCCCTACTCTGCGGTTTTTCGACCTGCTTAGGTTTCGGTTTCTCAACGACAGGTTGCGGTTTTGGTTGAGCACGGGCGACCGGAACTTCATCAATACCCGCACCACCATCACTCGGCAGTGAGGCGATATCTAATCCTGGTGCTGCTGCCGTACCCGCTCTCACCTCTTCGGCGGCGCCTTCAGGTGGCTGAGAAGGGAGTGCCTGAGTTGCAACAGGCAACATATCCGGCTCAGCGGTATCCCCAGGTTTTGGAACCAGAGGAATGGCTGCAAATTCATCCTGATAATGTTTTTTCTGACCATCGAGTAGCCCTGGCAGGATAATGACCCCCAGTGCGACCAAAATGATGGTCCCTACTAATCGATTTTGAAACTTACTCGCCACCTGTTTTCTCCGCGTCCAGCGCTTCCATTACGTGGGCTACTGTATGAAATGAACCACACACCAGCACGGTATCATCCCCTGTTGCTGCACTCATCGCAGCATTCCAGGCTTGCGCCACTGTGCCGTAGACTTCACCCTGGCCCAGATGCTCAATCAACTGTTCAGCACTCGCACCTCGCGGCCCTTCCAACGGAGCACAATACCAGCTATCAACTTGAGGCGACAAATTTGCCAGCGTACCGGCGATGTCTTTGTCGTGCAGCATACCAATTACCGCCAGCACGCGCCCACGCTTTGGTAGCTGTGCCAGGCGCCCGGCAAGATAGGCCGCCGCGTGGGGGTTATGCCCCACATCGAGAATAACCAACGGTGTCTGCGAAATAATCTGGAAACGGCCCGGTAACGTCGCCTCTTTAATCCCTTGAATAATAGCTTCATTACTGACATTTAACTGGCTTGCACGCAATGCGGCCAGCGCGGTTGCGGCATTCGGCTGCGGGACCAGTGGCAACGGTAAGCCGTTGAGTTCACCCTGAGCATCTTTAAAGATCCAGCTGTTCTCACCAACCTCATAAGACCAGTCAACATCACGGCGCAGCAGATGAGCGCCCTTTTCCGCCGCCACATCAGCAATAGTGTGTGGCATATCTGGCTCGCCCACCACAGCAGGTTTACCACCACGGAAGACCCCGGCTTTTTCACGCCCAATGCTTTCGCGGTCTGGCCCCAGCCAGTCGGTGTGGTCCAGCGCGATACTGGTGACGACCGCCACATCGGCGTCGACAATATTGGTCGCATCCAGGCGACCACCCAGGCCGACTTCAAGAATCACCACGTCCACTGCCAGTTGCTTAAACAACAATAACGCTGACAACGTGCTGTACTCAAAATAGGTCAGTGATGTTTCGCCACGCATGGCTTCAATTTGTGCAAAGGCCGCCGTGTGGTACGTCTCGTCCAGCTCTTCACTTTGCAAGCGCACGCGCTCGGTGTAACGCACCAGATGCGGTGAGCTGTAGACACCAACACGATATCCCGCCGCCATCAACACCTTTTCCAGGGTGCGACAAGTGGTGCCTTTGCCATTGGTTCCCGCCACGGTAAATACCGTCGGCGCAGGTTTCAGCACATCAAGCGTGGCGGCAACTTTTTTTACGCGATCAAGGCCAAGCTCGATGGTTTTAGAATGGAGGTTTTCCAGATAACAAAGCCACGTGGCCAGAGGCGACGTGGCTTGAGGAGTTTGAATTTTTTCCATGATGCCCGCTCTGTCTACGGTTCAAGAAAAAGGGCAGAACCTATTTGGCCTGCCCTTATTAACTATCAGGCCTCGTGACCTTCTTCCGGTGCTGCCGGAACCACAATCGGTTCGCGCGGCGCTTCCGGATTTGGCGCGGGCTGATTGGTCAGCTTTGCCAGAACGCTTGCCAGCTTGAGGCGCATTTCTGGACGGCGAACGATCATGTCGATCGCCCCTTTTTCGATCAGGAACTCACTGCGCTGGAAGCCCGGCGGCAGTTTTTCGCGAACTGTCTGCTCGATAACACGAGGGCCAGCAAAGCCGATCAGTGCTTTTGGTTCAGCAATGTTCAGATCGCCCAGCATCGCGAAGCTTGCGGAAACGCCACCCATAGTCGGGTCAGTCAGAACCGAAATATACGGCAGACCGCGTTCCTGCATTTTGGCCAACGCTGCACTGGTTTTCGCCATCTGCATCAGCGACATCAGCGCTTCTTGCATACGTGCGCCACCGGAAGCAGAGAAGCAGATCATCGGGCAGTTATCTTCCAGAGCTTGTTCTACGGCACGAACAAAACGCGCGCCGACAACAGAACCCATAGAACCGCCCATGAAAGCAAACTCAAACGCCACCGCCACAACTGGCATGTTATAGAGCGTACCTTTCATGACCACCAGCGCGTCTTTCTCGCCGGTTTCTTTCTGGGCTGATGCCAGACGGTCTTTATATTTTTTAGAGTCTTTAAACTTGAGGATATCTTTTGGCTCAAGTTCACTACCCAATTCAAACATCGAGCCTTCATCTAACAGGCTGTGCAAGCGATCGCGCGCAGACATACGCATGTGGTGATCGCATTTTGGGCAGACTTCGAGATTGCGTTCCAGTTCGGCACGGTACAAAACCTGGCCACAGCTGTCGCACTTCGTCCACACCCCTTCAGGGATACTCGCCTTACGGGTAGGGGTGATATTGCTCTTATTGAGAATTCGTTCAATCCAGCTCATTGATGACCTTTCTGCTTGAACCTGGTCGATGCCAGTTTTTCTGTGGCAGAACTAGCTGCCCCAGACCATAAATGGTGCTCATTAAAACATAACGGCCCGCGACTTTGGATAAAAAAGTGGTCGAACCGCGCGATGGGGTTACTTTTGCAGGCGTTTGGCCGCGCGTTTGTGGCGAATAATTTCAACCACACCAGGCAGGACCGACAACACGATAATCGCCACAATCAGTAATTTCAGGTTTTCCTGCACAATTGGCAAATCGCCGAACAGGTAGCCTGCGTAGGTGAATAACAACACCCACAGCAACGCACCGGCAACGTTATACATCGCAAAATGGCGATAGGACATATGCCCCATCCCGGCGACAAACGGTGCAAAAGTTCGCACAATCGGTACGAAGCGCGCGAGGATAATCGTTTTTCCACCATGACGCTCGTAAAAAGCGTGTGTTTTATCAAGATAACTACGGCGGAAGATTTTTGAATTCGGATTACTGAACAGCTTTTCACCAAACAGCCGCCCAATAGTGTAGTTCACCGCATCCCCAACAATAGCTGCGATGATCATTAAAATCACCATGGTATGAACGTTCAGATCGTTGGTCGGCAAGGCGGCCAGCGCTCCGGCAACAAACAGCAGCGAATCACCGGGCAGGAACGGCGTCACCACCAGACCTGTCTCGCAAAACAGAATCAAAAACAGAATGGCATAAACCCAGACACCATACTGTGCAACCAACTCCGCTAAGTGCACATCAATGTGCAAAATAAAATCAATAATAAAGCGGATAAATTCCATCGTTATCTACCTTTCTCGACTGGCGTCAGTCTGCCAAAAAAAGAGGCCCCATCGGGGGTTTAGGTAATGCAAAGTGGTCAGGGTAATCAACAGAAACTAAGTACAAGCCTTCTGCTTTTCCGGTCGCCGCTGCAAGCTTACGATCTTTCGCCGCCAGCAATTCGGCCATCCAGTTCTCTTCTTGATTGCCACAACCGATTTCCATCAGGCTGCCGACAATGTTTCGCACCATGTGATGCACAAACGCATTGGCTTTGATATCCACCACCACGTATGAACCATAACGTGTGACGTTGATGTGCATCAGATTGCGCCAGGGTGTGCGCGACTGGCATTGCACGGCACGGAACGACGTAAAATCGTTCTCACCCAGCAAACATTGCGCTGCACGGTGCATACGTTCAGCATCCAGCAGATGATAAAAATGCGTCACCCCCTGCCCCATCACTGCAGGACGTAGCCGCTCGTTATAGATGACATAACGATAACGGCGCGCCGTGGCGCTGAAGCGCGCGTGAAAATCATCGGGCACAGCTTTAACCCAACGCACCGCAATGTCACCAGGTAAATTCGCATTTGCACCAAGCGTCCATGCCGCATCTTTACGCTGCACACGCGTTTCAAAGTGCACCACCTGGCCGGTGGCGTGTACGCCAGCGTCGGTACGTCCGGCGCAGAATACATTTATTGGCTCATCAGCCACTTTAGAGAGCGCTTTTTCAAGCTTCTCTTGCACGCTGCGCACTTCATTCTGGCGCTGCCAGCCATAATATTTGCTGCCGTCGTATTCAATGCCGAGTGCAATCTTGTTGAGTGGTGTTTGGTGCAACTCGTCGGACATTAGTACATATACTCCTGCACTAATTTCTCAGCCGTTTTCACCGCCATCAATGCACCACCGAAACGAACGTTATCGGCAACAGACCAGAATTGAATCTGCTCAGGCATACCGTAATCGTTGTGGATACAGCCAATGGAAAGGTGCGAGCTGCCGGAAGCATCGGAAACCTGAGTAGGGAAATCGCCCTCTTCAGAAAGTTCGATATCTTCAAACTGGATATACGCGTCACGCGCTTCTTCAGAGGCAAGCGGGCGCATGGCTTCAAAGTTCACCATTTGCGCGTGGCCGTAAAACACCGGGGCCTGGACGAAGCTGGCCGAAATGATCACGCCTTCATCCTGCAACACTTTACGCACTTCGTTCACTAAGCGGCGTTCTACCGGAACGCTACCTTCAGCATCCGGTACCAGGGGCAGCATGTTGAATGCCAGCTGGCGACCAAACAGATCCGCTTCTTCAATTGGTAAACCATTAAGCAAACGCGCACTCTGTCCGGCCAGTGCGTCTACCGCACTTTTGCCACGCCCAGAAGCTGCCAGTAAATTAGTGACCTGAATGCGTGATAAACCACCTTGTTCGATAAGCGGTTTCAGGGCTGTCAGGAGTTGGCTGGTCAGGCTATCAGCCACGGCCACCAGATTGCGATTGCGGTATTCACCCAGCACAAAAGGATTCACGTCAGGTACTACCAGCGGGACATCGTGTTCCATGGCGAACAGGCCGCTGGAGTCGATAACCAGGCAACCGGCATTCGTGGCTTCTTCAACATAACGCGCTGACGCTTCTGCGCCCGCCACAAAGAACGCGAGCTGAACCTGAGTCCAGTCAAATGATTCAGCATCCTGAACCATCACGGTCTTGCCTTCGTAACGGATATTTTCACCGGCGCTTTCATTGCGCGCCAGGGCATACAATTCACCAACCGGGAACTGGCGTTCGGCAAGCAGTTCAATCACAGCTGCGCCTACGGCACCCGTGGCACCTAAAACGGCAATATTCCAGCCTTCAGACATGTTGGTTTACTCCAGACTTAAATAGCAGTATTTCCCCGGTGTAACGCCGGGGAAATGAGAAGGATTTTTTAACGCGCAGTGTGATAGGTGGCGCTAAAGCCTAGCTTTTGCAGCATTGTCGCTGCCGCTTCATCATCACACTGGATATATAGCGATGACCATTCACGGCGTTCCTGATAATTTTTGCGCAACTTATCAAACTCACCAGGAATTCCCGCCACTTTACGCAGCGGAGCATCATCGCGGCGCACATCATACACCAGATGAACCAGTCTTTTGAGTGTTGCCTGATCAAGCGGGCCATGAAGGGTAATACGACCAAATTCTGGGGCAGGAAGCAGAGTGTCTAAAGCCACTTGTTGTTTCTGACCAATAAACTCGCTAAATGCTTCAAACACTTGCGTGGTGCCACGCGCTTTACCTTCGAGCGTGTAGCCCGCGATGTGGGCGGTACCAATATCAACTTTCTCGAGCAAAGATACATTGAGTTCCGGCTCCGGCTCCCAGACGTCCAGCACCACGCTGAGATCCTGCCCGTTCTCGAGGCATTTCAGCAAGGCGGCGTTATCGACGACCGGGCCACGGCAGGCGTTAATCAGAATCGAACCGGCTTTGAGGCTTGAGATCAGTTTTTCATCGGCCAGATGCAGCGATTTATACGCACCGTCTTTAAACAGCGGCGTGTGGAACGTCAGCACATCGGCTTCATGCACCAGTTGTTCTAGTGAAACAAAATCGCCTTTATCACCGCGGTCGGCACGAGGTGGATCGCAAAGCAGCGTACGAACGCCAAAAGCTTCAAGACGCGCCTGCAAACGCGAGCCGACATTACCGACACCAACAATACCCACGGTTCGGTCGGTAAGCTGGAAACCGTCGCGTTCGGCAAGCATTAGCAGTGAGGAGAAGACATATTCAACTACGGCAATGGCGTTACAACCGGGAGCGGCCGAAAATGCGATACCCGCGTGCTCAAGGTAGTTTTCGTCAACATGGTCAGTGCCAGCCGTTGCCGTACCGACAAACTTTATCCCTTTGTTATCGAGTAAATCAGCATTCACTTTGGTGACTGAACGCACCATTAACGCATCGGCATCAGCCAGTTCGGATACGGGAATTGGGCGGCCTGGGACGGCGGTTACGTCGCCTAAGCGACTAAACAATTCACGTGCATAGGGCATGTTTTCGTCAACGAGGATTTTCACGTTAGCTACCTGTTCGGTTAATCGTCGAGAATAAGCCCGATAGTGTGCCATAATCTGGCGTCCTGGCATACTTGAGCTAGGGAATGACAAAGGATTTAAGCCTATGCAACCCATTCAGGGGGCGACAGCACGTCCTCCGGGGGAACCACCCTCCCCAACTTCAGCGGCAGGTGAGTTTCCGCTTTCTACACAGCAACGTACCGTTCTGGAACGTTTGATTACACGTATTGTTGCGCTTAACCAGCAACAAAGTGCCGAAGTGTGGGCGGGATTAAAACATGACCTCGGGCTAAAAGGTGAAACGCCATTGTTATCGCGTCACTTCCCCGCGGCTGAACAAAATCTGAATCAGCGTCTCAGTAATGCTCAAACAACCCATGCCACACGTCAGGTTGTACAACAGCTTAGCGAATTGCTATCGCAGGGCAATAATCGCCAGGCGGTGAGTGATTACATTCGCCAACAGTTTGGGCAGACAGCCCTTAGCCAGCTCACGCCAGAACAATTAAAAAGCGTACTGACGTTATTGCAAAATAACCAGTTGGCTATCCCGCAGCCACAGCAACGCCCGGCGACAGATCGCCCGCTATTGCCCGCTGAACACAATTCATTAAATAAACAGGTCGCTAAACTCGCTGCCGCAACGGGCGAGTCCAGTAAGTTAATCTGGCAGTCAATGCTTGAGTTAAGCGGTGTGAAAACGGGCGAGCTGATCCCGGCCAAACATTTCGCGCTGCTGACTACCTGGTTACAAGCACGCCAGACATTAAGCCAGCAAAACACGCCGACATTGCACACCATTCAGGCGGCGTTGAAGCAGCCGCTCGAACCCGCTGAATGGAAAGAGATAACGGACTATACGCAGCAACGTTTTCAGGCTACACCGCAAACGTTACTGACCGCCGCGCAGGTGCAGGATATTTTGAATCAGGTGTTTTTAAAACGCGCCGAACGCCAGTCATCAGCGCTAGAAGTGCATAACATTCAGCCGATCGCCAGCCCAATTTGGGCGCCATTTATTGAACCGATGAAGGTAATAAGTGCCCGCCCAGGCCTGGCACTTATCGCACTGATTGTGGTGATGGTTTTGTTCTGGATAGTGATTTAAACGTTAGCCACCCAGCCTTGGGTGGCTATAGTTACTTGCGAAAGGCGATGAGTGTAACCACAATCCCGACTACCGCAGAAATTGCTCCAGCCAAAAATACTGACGGATACCCCATCGAGGTTGCCAACAATCCGGTCAATGGCCCTGCGACACCGTACGAGATATCCTGAAACGCCGCATAGCCACCAAGCGCCGTACCGCGTACCTGAGCCGGTACACGTTTCACCACTTCAACACCCAGGGCCGGGAAGATTAACGAGCAGCCACAACCCGTCAACGCAGCACCGATTAGCGCAACGCCTGCTCCCGGTGCCTGCCAGAGTAAAACCAACCCGGCGGTTTCAATCGCCAACGAGACCAGTGCCACTCTCACACCACCAAATCTGTCTGGCATCCAGCCAAACAGCACACGCATCAGCACAAAAGCACCACCAAAGGCGGTCAGCGTAAAGCCTGCCCAGGCCCAGCCGTTCGACGCAAAATAAAGTGAGACAAAGGTACCAATTACGGCAAAACCGACGCCCTGTAACGCCAGCCCAAGACCTGGTTTCCAGATGAGGCCTATCACGGCGAACAGTGAAGGACGATCGCCTTTATGCGCAGGCACGGCACGAATTCGACCATTAAACGCCAGTGCTACCAGTGGCAAGGCGATAGTCGAAACACCCAGCGCCACAAATCCCCAATGGCTGTTTAACAGCAGGCCAATAGGTGCACCCGCCGCCAATGCGCCATAAATCGCCATACCGGTCCAGGACATCACTTTACCGGAACGAGCCGGGCCAACCAGACCCAAACCCCAGGTAAGGTTTCCGGTCAGCAACTGGCTTTCACCAAAACCGAGAATTAAGCGCCCCACTATCAACAAGCCGAATTTCGCCATCGCATCTACGGGCAATAGCGCCGCCAGCAGATAAGCGACGCCAGCAAATGCACATGCGCACATCCCCTGTAACGTCGAACGCTTCGCTCCTTGCTGGTCGGCCAGACGCCCGGCATAACCGCGGGTTAAAACCGTTGCCAGGAACTGAATGCCTACGGCAATCCCTACCATGGTGTTGCCAAACCCAAGCTCATGGTGAACAAAAAGCGGGATAACAGGCAACGGCAAGCCAACCGTCATATAGGTGAGAAACACCGCGAAGGTAATGCTGAATAAGGACTTATTTTCGGATTTGTTGTTTAGCTGAGAATTTTTTATTGAGGACATTTCACGGCTCCTTGGCAGCAGCCATTATGCAAAAAAAAACGGGGTGCACAAGGCACCCCGCTTATTAACATCACCTGGGATTAAGCGTTAACTTTACGCATAACCAGCGTGGCATTCGTACCACCGAAACCGAAGCTGTTAGACATTACAGTGTTCAGTTGACGCTCGGTAGTTTCAGTCACGATGTTCAGGCCAGCAGCCTGCTCATCGAGCTGTTCAATGTTGATGCTTGGCGCGATGAAACCGTGCTCCAGCATCAGCAGAGAGTAGATAGCTTCCTGAACGCCTGCAGCACCCAGAGAGTGACCGGTCATCGCTTTGGTCGCAGACATTGCTGGCGAGTTGTTACCGAAGACTTCTTTAATTGCGCCCAGTTCTTTCACATCGCCAACCGGCGTAGAAGTCCCGTGGGTGTTCAGGTAGTCAATCGGGGTATCAACACCGTGCATTGCCATCTTCATGCAACGCACAGCACCTTCACCAGATGGAGCAACCATATCCGCGCCATCAGATGTTGCGCCGTAGCCAACGATTTCAGCGTAGATGTGTGCGCCACGAGCCAGAGCGTGCTCCAGTTCTTCAACCACAACCATACCGCCGCCGCCTGCGATAACGAAACCGTCACGGCTCGCATCATAGGTACGGGACGCTTTGTCTGGCGTTTCGTTATATTTGGTAGACAGTGCGCCCATTGCATCGAACTCACAGGCCATTTCCCAGCACAGCTCTTCGCCGCCGCCAGCAAATACGATGTCCTGTTTGCCCAGTTGAATTTGCTCAACAGCATTACCAATACAGTGCGCAGAAGTCGCACATGCGGAGCTGATTGAGTAGTTCACACCGTGAATTTTGAACGGAGTAGCGAGACATGCGGAAACCGCAGAACCCATCGCTTTGGTCACAACATAAGGACCAACCGCTTTCAGGCCGCGCGGGCTACGCATTGCGTCTGCACCGAACACCTGAGATTTAGAAGAACCACCGGAACCTGCAATCAGGCCCACACGAGGGTTGCTTTGATAAACTTCTTCTTTCAAACCAGCATCTTCAATAGCTTGCTGCATTGAAAGGTAAGCATAGACAGAGGCATCGTTCATGAAACGGACGACTTTACGGTCAATCAGGCCGGTGGTGTCCAGTTTAACGTTACCCCACACGTGGCTGCGCATTCCAGAATCTTTGAATTCTTGAGAGAAAGTGATCCCCGGGCGACCTTCACGCAGAGATGCCAGGACTTCCTGCTGGTTGTTACCGATGCTGGAAACAATGCCCAGACCAGTAATCACTGCACGTTTCATTCAATACCTCTTCTACTGCACTATTAGGATTTCGACAGGCACAATAGCGTACACTTGTACGCCGAACAAGTCCGATCAGCCAAATCAGTCTGAAATTTGCGCCGCTTCGCACACATCGTTATGATCGTTACACTGCCTGCCAGACGAGTAACTTACGTGAAACACTCCCCAATACAATCTGCCAACCTGGACTTTAATGAAGAGGGTACACCTGTATCCCGAGAGTTCGACGACGTGTACTTCTCTAATGATAATGGACTGGAGGAAACTCGTTATGTATTTCTGGGAGGAAACCGTCTAAATGAGCGTTTTGCTACCCATGAACGTTCGCTGTTTGTAGTCGGTGAAAGTGGTTTCGGCACCGGTCTTAACTTTTTGACTTTATGGCAAGCTTTTGAAGATTTTTGCAAAAATCAGCCTCAAGCCACCCTCAAACGTCTGCACTTTATTAGTTTTGAAAAATTCCCTCTGACCGTAAAAGATTTACATGCCGCTCATGCCCATTGGCCTGAACTTGCCGAGTTCGCGCAGCAATTACAGCAACAATGGCCGCTGCCAATTGCAGGCTGCCACCGTATTTTGTTGGCGGAAGGCCGCATTACTCTCGACCTTTGGTTCGGTGATATCAACGAACTGATACCGCAATTAGATGACACTTTAAATAATCAGGTAGATGCCTGGTTCCTTGACGGTTTCGCGCCATCAAAAAATCCGGATATGTGGACACCACAGTTGTTCAATGCGATGGCGAAATTGGCACGCACGGGAAGCACACTGGCGACATTTACCTGCGCCGGGTTTGTACGCCGTGGCTTAATTGATGCTGGTTTCTCGATGACCAAAACCAGGGGCTTTGGCCGCAAACGCGAAATGCTGGTTGGCGTAATGGAACGTGCAATTGAATCGCCGGCACGCACGCCGTGGTACGCACGCCCTTCGTCACAAGCAAAAGAGGTTGCCATAATTGGCGGCGGCATTGCCAGCGCCCTACTGTCACTCGCTTTATTGCGCCGTGGCTGGCAGGTGACGCTGTATTGCGAAGATGACGCTCCGGCACTCGGTGCCTCCGGCAACCGCCAGGGCGCGCTTTACCCGCTGCTAAACACTCACAGCGCCACGCTGACAAACTTTTTTAGTGCTGCATTTACTTTTGCTCGTCACGTGTACGACTCACTGCCCGTCGAGTTTGATCATGCCTGGTGCGGGGTCACACAACTGGGCTGGGACGAAAAAAGTCAGCATAAAATCGACCAGATGCTGAGCCTCAAATTTCCCGATGCCCTCGTTCATGCCGTCGATGCAGAAACGGCGACAAAACTTTGCGGCTTAGAAACCGGCCATGGTGGAGCAACCTACCCTCTTGGTGGTTGGTTATGCCCGGCACAACTGACAGCCGGTGCGCTGGCGCTGGCAGAAACCCTGGGGCTAAAAACCCATTATCAACATCAGGTTGAGGAACTGACTCAAACATGTGATGGATGGCAATTATCGTTAGCCGAACAGGATGCAAAACAACATGCGGCTGTAGTGCTGGCAAACGGCTTCAGGGTCAGTAAATTCGCGCAAACTGAAAAACTGCCGTTCTCAGCGGTAGGCGGCCAGGTCAGCCACATCCCAACGACCCCGGCACTTTCAGAATTGCGCCAGGTGTTGTGCTACGACGGCTATTTAACGCCGCAAAATCCGAACAATCAGCAGCATTGTATCGGTGCCAGCTACCACCGTGGCGTAGAAGAGATGCAGTACAACGAAGAAGATCAGCAGCATAATCGCCAGCGTTTACTGAACTGTTTGCCGGATGTGGACTGGCCGTGCGAAGTGGATGTTAGCGCCACTGAAGCACGCTGTGGCGTGCGCTGTGCGACGCGCGACCATATGCCGCTTGTAGGAAGTGTCCCTCGCTACGATGACACGCTTGAAACCTACGCAACACTTGTTGAAAACCATGACAACGCCGAAACCGCTCCGGTTTATGAGAATCTTTTTATGTTGGCGGCTCTGGGTTCAAGGGGATTATGCAGTGCGCCACTGGCGGCAGAAATTCTGGCGGCTCAAATGAGCGATGAACCGGTTCCGATGGATACTGAAACGCTTGCGGCGCTCAATCCAAATCGATTTTGGGTGCGGAAGTTACTGAAAGGAAGAGAAGTTAAATAGATTTGAGATTAAGCCCTCTCCCAAAGGAGAGGGCAAATGACTTAGAACTTAGCCTTCTGGTACAAATTGTCCCACATACTCAGCACTAAAGACTGGTCGCGTGGCGACAGTTCGCCTGCCTGAATCGCTTTTTCCAGGCTACCTGATACCGCAGTATTAAGCGCTTCAGGGCTGTGGTCTTCACCATGCTCCAGATCAGCTACCGCCAGAGTCAGATGGCCACGCAGATAACCGCTGGCAAACAGTTCATCATCACTGGCCGTCTCAACCATTTCATCAATTAGCGCCAGAATGCGTGTTTCAAATTCAGCGATCATCGTACTTCCTCATCATTTTGCAGGTTTTTATCCCCGTCATACTTCAAGCCGCAGGCGCGTTGACTGCAACTCGAATTATTTAGGGTATGTCTAAAGGTCTTCCGGCCACGGAAAATGCTCCGCTGCCAGCGGCGGGGTTTTGTAATAGTCCCGCAGCGCTTCAATCAGTTTTGCCGTACGAGCCGGGATGCCTTCTTGCAGGTAGATCATCACCTGCGCATGCACACGACGCTGGAACGCGATTCTGTCCGGGTCAACATCCCCGCTCAGGTTGTCGCAGCTCACATTGAACGGGAAGTTTGCTGCCACACACAGCAACCATTCTTGCGCTTGCGGCTTCACTTCCACGTCTTCGAATTTACTTTGTGTTTCGGCATCACGCCCATCCGGGCAATACCAATAACCGAAATCCACCAGTTCACGGCGCGCTTTGCCCGCAATAAGCCAGTGAGAAATTTCATGCATTCCGCTGGCGTAATAGCCATGGGCAAACACCACGCGGTGATAAGGAATTTCCTCATCAGCAGGAAGATAGATCGGTTCGTCGTCGCCTTTAATCAGACGTGTATTAAATTCGTCTTTAAAGCAGTTATCGAAAATGTCGATAAGTTCCTGATAATGGTGTTCTGTCGTTATTGTCATATTTGCTGTTGTCATCTCAAACTATCCCCAACCAATGGAGAATCTCCGGTCCGTGGCTATCAAATAAGAGTTTGGCGCTCATCACCGCTGACACGATAACTATCATCGGACGGATCAGTTTTTGCCCTTTACTCAACACGAGGCGTGATCCCATTCGCGCCCCTAAGAACTGCCCGGCCATCATTACAAAACCGGTTCCCCAAATCACTTTCCCGCCAATGATAAACAAAAGCAGGCCGCCGAGGTTTGATGTAGCGTTTAATACTTTGGCGTGAGCCGTAGATTTTGCGAGGTTAAAACCGCACAGCGTGACGAACGCTAGTGCGTAAAAAGAGCCAGCACCTGGGCCAAAGAAACCATCATAGAAACCGACGCAACCACCTGCAACCAGCGCAAATGGCAGGCCGTATAAACGGCGCTGTCGGTCTTCTTCACCAAGTTTTGGCATCAGTAAAAAGTACAGACCAATACAGATCACCAGCAGCGGCAAGATTTGACGCAACACGTCTGATTTTACGTATTGAACCAGCAATGCCCCGGTTGTTGAGCCGATAAACGTCATCAGAATATTCAGTTTCTGCTCTTTAAGATCGACCACTTTGCGGCGAATAAAATAGAGCGAGGAAGAAACCGACCCCCCACAGGCCTGGAGTTTGTTGGTCGCCAAAGCATGTGCAGGTGACATTCCCGTTGCCAACAACACAGGGACGGTAATCAAACCGCCGCCGCCTGCCAGTGAATCAATAAACCCTGCAAGCATGGCGACAAAAAACAACATCACCAGCATCAGGGGGGAAACCATAAACCATTCCATGAACTTATCCGTTAGAGAACGTGCTCATCCAGCAAGGCCTGACAAGAGGCGGGTAAAGGGGGCGGAGTTTTCTTTTTCGGCGGTATGCTGCCCGGAGGCGGCGGCGCAAACCAGCTTTGCAGCTCAGCGCCACAACCGTCACCTGGCGGCGGTAATGGCTGATCTTCACACTCGAGGCTATCTGCCGGGCAACGCAGACGCACGTGCATATGCGCGCGGTGAGCAAACCACGGGCGCACTTTACGCAGCCAGTCGCGATCGGCACCCGCATCCAGACAAAGTTGCTGCTTGATAGCCGGATTGACAAAGATCCGCGTGACGTCATTATCTTTCGCCGCAAGCTTAATCAGGCTGCTGATTTCTGGCTGCCACAAACGCGGCACCACATGCTGATTATCACTGGCGACTAAATCCAGCGCCTGCGGTTTGAGAAGCTGAGCGGACGTCCAACGTGCTTTCGGGAGTTGCAAAAAAATATCAACATCCAGGCCGCTTTGGTGGCTGGCGTGGCCAGAGCTAAAACGCCCACCAGCAGCCATTCCCATATCACCAATCAATAACGTGCCAAGGCCAAGTTGCGTCGACTGGTTACTGAGACGTTGAATAAACATCACTAAATCGGGATGACCGAAATAGCGACGTTGGTCCTGTCTCATCACCTGATAGCGAGGATCGTTAAGCGGCAACTCGTGGGCACCCACAATGCAGCCGTTAGAGAATGCACCAATAGATTGCGGGCTTCCCGCAATCGGATGACTAATTTTCTGCCACGGCGTCGCAGCAAAAGTAGCGGTACTGGCAAGCAATGCCAGCAGCCCCACGAGTGTTTTTTTCATCGCATTACCAGCGCGGCAAAGGGAAAGTCACGTCACCGTTTTGAGCACGCTGACGCAGCATATGATCCATCAATACAATCGCTACCATGGCTTCGGCAATCGGAACCGCACGAATACCCACGCAAGGATCGTGGCGACCACGCGTGACCATCTCAACTTCTTCGCCTTCGCGGTTAATAGTGCGCCCTGGGACCATAATGCTGGAAGTCGGTTTCAGCGCCATATTGGCCACAATCTGCTGGCCGCTGCTGATGCCACCCAGAATGCCGCCAGCGTGGTTGCTCTGGAAACCTTCTTTGGTGATTTCGTCACGGTTCTGGCTTCCACGCAGACTTACCACGCCAAAACCTTCGCCAATTTCCACGCCTTTCACGGCGTTAATGCTCATCAGCGCATGGGCGATATCAGCATCTAAGCGGTCAAATACAGGTTCGCCAAGGCCTGGCGGCACGTTGTCGGCAACGACAGTGACTTTCGCGCCGATGGAGTCACCCTCTTTTTTCAACGCGCGCATCAGTTCGTCGAGCGTTTCGATTTTGTCCGGATCCGGGCAGAAGAACGGGTTCTGTTCAACCTGATCCCAGTCTTTGATTTCTAACGGCACGTCGCCCATTTGCGTCAGGCAACCACGAATAATAATGCCGTATTTATGCGCCAGATATTTTTTAGCAATCGCCCCAGCCGCCACACGCATCGCGGTTTCACGTGCTGAAGAACGACCACCGCCACGATAATCGCGCAGGCCGTATTTTTGTTCGTAGGTGTAATCTGCGTGGCCCGGACGGAACACGTCTTTGATAGCGCTGTAATCTTGCGAGCGCTGATCGGTATTTTCAATCAACAGGCCGATACTGGTGCCGGTAGTGACACCTTCAAATACGCCGGAAAGGATCTTCACCTGATCGGGTTCGCGGCGTTGCGTGGTGTAGCGTGAGGTCCCCGGGCGGCGACGGTCGAGATCGTGTTGTAAATCGGCTTCGGTAAGCGGGATGCCTGGCGGCACACCATCAACGATACAACCCAGCGCGACACCATGGGATTCACCAAAAGTCGTTACGCGAAATACTTGTCCGATAGAGTTTCCTGCCATTTTTCACGGCTCCTTACCGTTGTCATTTTTGTTGTGTTGTCAGCAAAAGAAGACGGGCCATAAGGCCCGTCTACACGATTAGTCTTTGTAAATACTGAAATGTTCACGCGCATCGATAAGCTGCGATTTAGTCAGCATAAATACGCCGTCACCGCCGTTATCGAACTCAAGCCAGGTGAACGGCACATCAGGATACTGGTCCATCAGATGCACCATGCTGTTCCCGACTTCACAAATCAGGATACCGCCATCGGCGAGGTAGTCCGGTGCACATGCCAGAATACGACGCGCCAGTTTCAGGCCATCTGTCCCCGCAGCCAGACCTAATTCCGGCTCGAATTTGAACTCACCCGGCAGGTCAGACATATCTTCCGCATCCACATATGGTGGATTAGTGACGATAATGTCGTACTGCACTTTTGGCAGGTCACGGAACAGGTCGGAACGCATTGGCGTTACCTGGCTTTCCAGGCCATGCTCAGCGATGTTTTGCTCAGCAACTGCCAGCGCATCAAGAGAAATATCGACCGCATCCACTTCCGCATTCTGGAATTCGTAAGCACAGGCGATAGCGATACAGCCGCTGCCAGTACACATATCAAGAATATGGTGTGGTTCCTGGTCGAAAAGACCCGCGAAACGGTTGGTGATCAGCTCACCAATCGGGGAACGCGGCACCAGCACACGCTCATCAACATAAAACTCATGGCCGCAGAACCAGGCTTTGTTTGTCAGATAGGCCACCGGAATACGCTCATTAACACGACGAATTACACGCTCAACGATGCGATGACGCTCGCTTGGTGTCAGACGTGCGGTGCGCATATCTTCAGGAATATCCAGCGGCAGATAGAGACTTGGCAGCACTAACTGAACGGCTTCGTCCCACGGATTATCCGTGCCGTGGCCATACCAGACATTGGCGGCGCTAAAACGACTGACTGCCCAGCGCAGCATATCCTGAATGGTGTGCAGCTCATTAACTGCCTCATCGACGAAAATTTTATCCACGTTGCCCTCCGCAGGCCGTTCGCGCTAATTCAATAATCGATTAGTTTGCCATGAAGGCCGCGACAAATCAGCATTTCAATCGCGCTCAGCGTGGGGAAAATGACGTTTTATTTAGCGATGAACGGCAAACCAGGTAAACTGACGCAATAGCAGAAGCGAGACGAGATACCAATGAAGAAGAAAACTCCGCTCAGCGCTGACGATCAGAACCTTTTCCGTGATCTGATGAGCGGCACAAAAAAATTGACTCAGGACACGATTGTTCATCGCCCAATACGCAAAAAAGTGCAGGAAGTTCCGGTAAAGCGACTGTTGCAGGAGCAGGTTGATGCCAGCCACTATTTTTCTGATGAATTCCAGCCGCGTCTGGCAACAGAAGGCCCCACACGTTACGTGCGCGAAGACGTCAGCCATTTTGAGCTGAAAAAAATACGTCGCGGAGATTATTCGCCGGAGTTATTCCTCGATTTGCATGGCCTGACACAGATGCAGGCAAAGCAGGAATTAGGCGCGTTGATTGCGGCCTGTCGGCGTGAGCATGTTTTTTGTGCCTGTGTGATGCATGGCCATGGTAAGCATGTGTTGAAGCAGCAAACGCCACTGTGGCTGGCTCAACACCCACACATAATGGCATTTCATCAGGCACCAAAAGAGTACGGTGGTGATGCTGCATTGTTGGTGTTGATTGAAATCGAAGAGTGGCTACCGCCGGAGTTGCCGTAATCCTGAGCCCGCACCCCGCGGCCCCAGAAATACAAAGAGCCGCTATTATAGCGGCTCTTTTTTCATGCTTACGGCTATCAGATAGCTTTAGCTACCTTCAAATTACACGGACTCATCTGCCAGTTGAACACCCCTTTCCCTGTTTCAGGATCAAGAGTGACATTAGCAATGGCAGAGGTACTGAACATCGGTGGTGTTTCCTCTGGGCACAGCTCAGACACCAAATAACCGACTAGCGGTAGGTGAGAAATCACCAGCGCCGACTCAACCCCTTCATTGGCCAGGGCTTGCAAATAGCAGCTCACCAGACCTACATCGCCGCACGGTGTCAATTCCGGCAGAATGTCTTCTTTACCTGGAAGAGTCAGTGCTTCCCGCACAACATCCAGGGTTTGTTCGGCTCGCAGATAAGGGCTCACCAGAACACGTTCGATATCCACAACCTGACCTTTCAACCAGGTCGCCATTACTCGGGATTCATCACAACCACACTGGGTGAGCGGACGTACCGAGTCACTGGCGGCATCGAGAGCTGCGTCGCCGTGACGCATGATAAAAACTTGCATATTGCACCGCTTTTGTTAACCAGGAATGCTTGAATTCCCCTGAAACCTACGTGGAGAAATTCAGCAGCCGGGCATTGTGCCTTATCCGTACATCGAATGAAACGCTGTTTTTTACCTCAATGGTGCAAGTATAGTCAATCACTGTTTATTAAGTGAGCGACCAGCATCCATTCACCGAACCATATAATCATGATTCTTTGACTACATTTCCTTCACCGGGGTTCACTTTCCCCCAGAAAATTCGTTGCTCTTCGACCATTTGTAAAAGTCTTTCACAGGGAGTAAAACGCTCCCCGTACTGACTGGCCAGACGTTGCAGTTGTGCGACGACTTCACCCGCCCCCAGGTTATCCATATAACGGAACGGGCCACCAAGGAACGGCGGAAAACCAATACCAAACACGCCACCGATGTCACCATCGCGGGCACTGCGAACAACACCTTCATCGAGGCATCGAGCCGCTTCATTAAGCATCATCATCACGCAGCGTTGTGCGATTTCATTTTCTGCCAGTTGCCCTTTGGGTGAAACACCGAGCAGAGTATAGATTGCAGGGTCGACCTGCTTTTTGCTTCTACTCCCTTTCCCTGAATAAAGATAGAAACCACGCCCGTTTTTTCTACCTTTGCGATCGTCATTCAATATTGCTGCAATTTCTGACGGCGCTGCAAAACGATCTCCGTAAGCTTGCTGAAGTATAGGACTAATTTTAGTCCCCACATCAATTCCCACCTCATCCAAAAGTTGGATTGGGCCGACCGGGAAACCAAACGCTACCAGCGCATTATCAATCTTATCGACAGGCTCCCCTTCCACGAGGCAACGCATCGCTTCGTTAACGTAAGGTGCCAGAATACGGTTGACGTAAAACCCGGCGCTGTCGCCAACAACAATCGGTGTTTTGCCCTGTTTTTTGGCAAGTTGAACGGTCGTGGAAATGGTTTCCGCACTGGTTCCCGCATGTGGAATCACTTCCACCAGCGGCATTTTATCCACCGGGCTGAAGTAATGCAGGCCTATCACTTGTTCTGGACGTGCGGCATTTGCCGCAATATCAGCAATCGGCAGTGAAGACGTGTTTGAGGCAAAAATGGTATGTGGTGCAGCATTTTGCTCTATCTCCGCGACCATTTTTTGCTTGAGAGCGAGATCTTCAAAAACCGCTTCCACGACGATGTCGCGATTGTGGAAACCGTGATAATCGGTACCACCGCAGATACGCGCCATTTCACGCTGGCGCTCAGCCGCTTTCAGATGTCGACGGCGTACTTTTTTATCCAGCAAGTCCCAGCTGTATTTCAACGCATGGTTAATGCCATCGTGATTAATATCTTTGATGCGTACGGGCAATTTGCCTTTAGTCGCGGTGACAAAAGCAATCCCTCCGCCCATTAATCCGCCACCTAACACACCTACTGCATTTATAACTCGTGGTTGAGCATCAGCCCCATGTTCTTTTTTAAGCTCGGTACTGGTAAAGAATAACCCGCGCAAAGCCACCGATTGCGGTGTCATAGCCAACTCGCCAAAGGCTTTCGCTTCCGACTCGTATCCGCTAAAACTCCCCTGCCCAAGACCAACTTTTATCACATCGATAATGCGCTGCGTGGCAGGATAATTACCGCGAGTTTTTTGCTCAGTTTTCTTACTCACCATGCTGAACAATAAAGAACGCCCAAGCGGACCGGCTAAAATACGCTCTCGAACCGGCAATGTGCGCGATGCCTGACGGCCTTTGCCCACCAGCTCAACTGCTGCCGTCAGCAGAATTGACTGTGGCACAACTTCATCCACCAGCCCCAATTTCAGCGCCTGGCGTGGACGTAATTGTTTACCGGTCAGAATCATATCAAGTGCATTGCTGACGCCAATCAAACGCGGTAAACGCTGTGTGCCACCCGAGCCAGGCAGCAGGCCGAGCTGCACTTCCGGCAGCCCCAGTTTTGTTTTCTCGTCATCAGTACAAATACGTGAATGGCAGGCCAGTGCCAACTCCAGCCCACCGCCGAGACACGCACCATGAATCGCCGCAACTACAGGAATCGGCAAGGCAGCAATTTCAGCCATAATTTGCTGCCCCTGATGTGCCAGTGCCTGTGCTTCTTGCGCACTCTGGCAGCTTGCAATCATGTTTATGTCAGCACCGGCAATAAAGTTATCCGGCTTGGCAGAGATAAATATCAGCCCCTGCAATGCCGTGTTATCGCGAACCTGTTTGATAATGTTATGTACTTCGGGCCCGAACGAGGCTTTCAGAGTGTTCATCTTTTCGTTCGGCACATCGATAGTCACTATCGCGATATTGTCGAGACGGATATGTAAGTGGAAAGCAGAAGTCTGTTCCATTATTCGGCCTCCAGAACCATTGCAGCACCCAGGCCACCTGCGGCGCAGGCGGTCACCAGGCCAAAACCTCCACCACGACGGCGCAATTCATGTAGCGTTTGCGTGATCATTCGAGCACCGGTTGCGGCAAATGGATGCCCATAAGCAATCGAACCACCCAGTACGTTAAATTTCGCATCGTCGACTTCCCCCGTGGCATGGGCACGGCCCAATACATCACGTGCAAAACGCTCACTGGCAAGCATTTTCAGGTTAGCTAGCGTTTGTGCGGCAAAGGCTTCATGCATATCGAAAAGCGTCAGGTCATTCAAAGTGATGCCCGCTCGCTCAAGCGCCAGTGGGGTAGCCCAAGCCGGGCCCAGCAGCATATCTTTCCAGACATCAACGGCGGTGAACGCATAGCTGCGTAAATAGCCCAAAGGCTTCAAACCCAACTCTTTGGCACGAGATTCCGTCATTAAAATAATCGCTGCCGCGCCATCGGTTAATGGCGTGCTATTGGCGGCGGTGACCGTGCCATGTTTGCGATCGAAGGCTGGACGTAGCTTTGCGTAATCAGCAATTGAGGAGTTTTGGCGAACGTTGTTATCTTCGCTGAAAGGCTGGCGATATGGCGGTATAAAGGCGGTCATCACCTCATCAGCCAGTTTCCCTTCTCTCCAGGCGTTGGCCGCTTTGGTATGAGAGCGATGCGCGAGAGCATCTTGTTGCTCACGCGTAATCCCGTGAGTTTTCGCCATTTGTTCGGCGGTGTCGCCCATACGCAAGCCCGTTGAATATTCAGCAACAGCAGGAGGTACCGGTAATAAATCACGTGGGCGCAAACGCGCGAATAATTTCAGACGCTGGCCCAAAGTACGCGCCTTGTTCACATCCACTAATGTGCGGCCTAACTTCTTACTAACGCCAATCGGCAGTACAGATGAGGAGTCGGCACCACCAGCAATACCTGCTCGGATCGTGCCAGCCATTAGGCTTTCAGCCACATTCGCTACGGCCTGGAAGCTGGTCGCACAGGCACGGCTCACGCTATAGGCATCGGTATGCACACTCATTCCGGTGCCGAGGACAATTTCGCGGGCGATGTTTGGCGCTTCCGGCATCTGGACGACCTGGCCGAAAACCAGTTGTTCGATAATTTCTGGGGGAATTTCGCTACGTGCCAACAGTTCGCTGACCACCATATTGCCGAGGTCGACAGCAGGTATGCCGTGAAATGCCGTAGCCTGACGGGCAAACGGGGTGCGTAACCCACTGACAATAGCAATACGGTCGCCCTGACGGGTGACCAGCGGAAGTGCCTGACTCATAACGCTCCCCTATTCTTCCCTTTGTGTATGAATCTACAGCTGCATTGCTGTAACTTCCTATTTCTGGGAATAAAATTGTAAATGACCAATAGTGGTCTGACCTGATCATAGTTTTAACCAAAAAGTTACAATCAGCCAACCGGGGGACTAAAAATTTGGGAGGGGGAACACGCTTTAAGAGAGGAAAATGACGCTCTCAGGGACGAGAGCGTCAGGAAATATTAACGCAGGCCCAGCTGGAAGATCATGGTTTCAGCCTGGCAGCTGAAAGTGAAATCGATATCCAGACGAACGCCGTCAGCTTCTTCAGTATAACGAGGGACGATCTGGCAAGGTTCAGATTCTGCGGCACGTGCTTTCTCAGTCAGCGCAGCCAGAGTTTCGTCAGCTTCAGCGCGGGTCGCGAACACGCGGCTGTATGTTGCTGTGCAGTCGGTGTTATCGATGATAGAGCCGACATCAATACAGCAGCAAACCGGGGTTTCATCAGCAGTGTTCTTACTCATTTTATGATTTCCTCTGTATTTAAAAGGCAAAATGTTTTCAACGAATCTTGTCTATTTTACGCTCCCTGTTGAAGCGACTCCAGTCGTTAATCTTGTCAAAATCCGTAAGTGACCCAAATCACACTTAAAAATGATCTAAAACAAGATTCACCCATTTTGCTAAGTGACGAAGAACCCGATTTTGCCAGTCAGATCTCGTTTCGACGATCAAATTTGAAAATTCTTAGATACAAACTTGCAACATCCCATCTGGTCAGACCTATACTCTCGCCACTGGTCTGCTTTCTCTGTAACAGAACAGACCCTACTATTCGCGCTCCTGTTACGGTATGTAACATTGTTTGTATAAAAATAAATCCATTATGAGGTTTTGGTCATGAGCCAGAAAAACCTGTTTACAAAGTCAGCCCTAGCGGTTGCAGTGGCAATTGTCTCATCGCAGGCCTACTCAGCCGGCTTTCAATTAAACGAGTTCTCTTCCTCAGGCCTAGGCCGAGCTTATTCAGGGGAAGGTGCAGTTGCGGATAACGCGGGCTCCGCCAGCCGTAACCCTGCAACTATCATGATGTTTGACCGCCCTTCCTTCTCCGGTGGCGCAGTGTTTATAGATCCAGACGTTAATATTTCTGGTAGCTCACCCTATACCGGACGTAGCACCGCTGCCGACAACATCGCGCCAACTGCGTGGGTACCGAACCTGCATTTTGTTGCGCCAATCAATGAACAGTTTGGTTGGGGGGCTTCAGTTACCTCCAACTACGGCCTTGCTACAGAATTTAACAATAATTATATCGCTGGTGAATATGGTGGCAAAACCGATCTGACCACCTTAAACCTGAATCTTAGCGGTGCTTATCGTTTAAATGACAACTGGAGCTTTGGTCTTGGCTTTGATGCTGTTTACGCTAAAGCAAAAATTGAACGTTACGCAGGTGAACAAATCTCTGGTATAGGCCTTGCCACTCCAGGAACCCAAATATCCCACATGAAAGGTGACGAGTGGGGTTATGGCTGGAACGCAGGTATTCTTTATGAAATCGATAAAGATAACCGCTACGGCTTCACCTACCGTTCCGAAGTCAAAATTGACTTCGATGGTGATTACAAAAGTAATATTCCTGCCCAAGCGAATGTTATCCCTGGCGCAGGTACAGCTTTCCCATGGGGAACCAGCGGCCAAACTGTCCCAGGTTCTCTGACCCTGAACTTACCTGAAATGTGGGAGTTGTCCGGTTATAACAAAGTAGCGCCGCAGTGGGCTATCCACTACAGCGTGGCTTACACCAGTTGGAGCCAGTTCCAGGAGCTGAAAGCCACAGGCACCAACGGACAGACTCTGTTCTATAAAGATGAAAGCTTCAAAGATGCGTACCGTATTGCTTTAGGTACCACCTACTTTATGGATAAAAACTGGACCTTCCGTACCGGTATCGCGTTCGATGACAGCCCAGTTCCGGCAGACAAACGTTCGATCTCCATTCCTGACCAGGATCGCTTCTGGCTCAGTGCTGGTACTACCTACGCATTTAACGACGATGCTTCTGTAGACCTGGGCGTTTCCTACATGCACGGTCAGCACGTTGAGATCAAAGAAGGTGATTACACCTTCCAGTCTGAAGGCAAAGCCTGGCTGTACGGTATGAACTTTAACTACGCATTCTAATAGTTAATAGTGACAAAAAAGGCGAAACCTCGGTTTCGCCTTTTTTATGTTTATTACCCACTCAATGCTTACTGAGAGTCGATATCTTTCAAGTCATCTTCAATTGCTGCAGCATTCGGATTTGCTGATGGTGAAAGCTTCCCACCGTTAGCAATAAAGTCGTGGCTCTGGAAGTATGCTTCTCGAACCAAAATGTACGGATCGGATGACTGCTTGAGCAAACCATCAGAGTCCAACAGTTGAGCACGAGTTTCGATCCCTTCAACTGTCCATTTGCCGATAGACATCGGCCAGGTCAACCACGATAGCAGCGGATAGAGCGTATCGGCATAATCACCACCTTCATCACGCAGTGTAAAGCTGCCATAGAACGGTAATTGCACATACGGGCCGTAGCCCACGCCATAGTGGCCGAGTGTTGAACCAAAGCGATGCGGTTCTTCACGCTGGAGTTTAGGGTTCGCCATGCCAGCCACGTCGATAAAACCACCCATACCGAGCATTGTGTTCAGGAAGAAGCGCGTAAAGTGCACCATCCCCTGATACGGGTTACCCTGAATGAAGAAGTTCACCATTGTGGCGGGTTCTTCCAGGTTGCTGGTGAAGTTACTTATCCCATTACGAGCCGGTTGCGGCACATAATCACGCCACACCACAGCCACCGGGCGCACAACATACGGGTCCAACACATTAAAGTTGAAGTTGTACATTGTACGGTTGAACCCTTCAAATGGGTCCGAACGCCCCTGCGGCTGTTGATCGGCAGAGCTGGCGCACCCGACTAAAAGTGTCGTGGCCAACGCCAGTCCGGTCAGGCGGAAATTCATATGTGTCTCCCTGTTATTATTTGTCTGCGCTCTCAGGTTTGGTGCTGTCCATACCAGCTTGTGCAACCTGCGCCTGCTCGATGCTTCTTTGCACCACAGCCCTGCGCTGGTCATTTGCCGGTAATACTTTCAGCATGACTTGCCATGCACCAATAGCCTCGCGGTAATTCTGTTGTTCGAAAGCGCTAAATGCCAGCAGGCTTAGCACGCGAACATTTGTATGGTCCGTTTTAAGGAGCTCTCGCAGCAGATTCCCACCCAGTTGGTTATCTTGCGGATCGCCACTACGGGTCAATACTTCAGCATAGCCCAGCTTTACATTACTGTTAGTGGGCGACAGTTTATACGCATGTGCAAAAGCTTGTGTAGCGGTACTTGCGTTATTCAGAACCATACCAATTCGCCCGAGCATCATCCAGCCTTCAATATTGCCAGGTTCATGTTGCAAACGCGTGCGCAATCCAAGCCCGAGATCCGCCATTTCCGCCATGTTCAGCGGTTCGGCCTGCGGATCTAACGCCCGTTGTAATAGTTGCGGCGTCTGGTTTGAGACATTTTGCCAGGCGCGAACCTGTTTCCAGTCAGACGTTTTCAGATAAACACCAACACTCACTACAATTAACACCACAGCACCGGGTGCGAAAAACCAGAAATGGGCTTTTCGGCTAATCGCTGGTTGAGTTTCACTTTCAGGCTCATCACTAAAGTGCACTCGCCGTTTACGACTGCGCATGACAATCACGCCCGCACCGCCGAGAATAAATAGCACTGGCAGCACCCATAAAATGATAGTGGCAGGCGTTAGCGGTGGTTCGTATGTCACGAAATTGCCGTAGCGCTCAACCATGTAATCAATAATCTGCTGCTTCGTTTTGCCCTGCTGCATCAGTTCATAAACTTTCAGGCGCATGTCAGAGGCAATCATCGCATTAGAATCAGCGATGCTATTGTTCTGGCATTTTGGGCAGCGCAATTGCTCAGTGAGCTGGCGGAACTGCTGCTCTTGCGCTTCGTCTTTGAACTGGAAAGTGTCTATTGCCGCGAGCACATTAAACGAGAACAAGAATGCGATGAGAAATAGCCATACGCGTTTCATGCACCTGCCTCCTTGTTGTATTTATCCCACAGCGGTTTTAATTCTTGCTGCCAGACACGATCGTTAAGATCCCCTGCGTGGCGATAACGAATGATCCCTTTTCCATCGATCAGGAAGGTTTCGGGTGCACCGTAAACGCCCAGATCTAACCCCAGCATACCGTTGCCATCAAACAGGCTCAGCGCGTAAGGGTTACCTAATTCATTCAGCCAGGTAATCGCTTTGCGGCGCTCATCTTTATAGTTCATGCCGACCACCCGCACGCCTTGTGCTTTGAGACCATTGAGATATTGATGCTCAGCACGGCATGTAGGGCACCAGGTTGCCCACACGTTGAGTAATAACGGTTTGCCATCAGTCAGAACTGACTGGTCATAAATCTTGCCAGGGTTTTCCAAAGACTCAAGACGGAACACCGGCACCGCTTTCCCAACTAATGCAGATTCGAGATTGGTCGGGTCATCGCCCTGCGCATTACGTGCCAGTTGCCACAGTAACATCGCGGCCAACAACAAAAATAAAACGAGCGGGATAAATAATACTTTGCGCTTCATGCAGCCTCCGGCATGTTTTTACGCTGGCGGTAACGTGGGTCGAATAAACAGAACAGGCCGCCGAGCGTCATCAATATTCCGCCCATCCAAATCCAGCGCACAAAAGGTTTGTAATAGAGGCGAACCGCCCAACTACCGTCATCTAACTCTTCACCGAGAGCAGCGTAGAGATCGCGCGTCACACCGCCATCAATTGCCGCTTCGGTCATCATGGCGCGGTTGCTGTTATAGAAACGTTTTTCAGCATGCAGCGTGGCTTCAGGTTTGCCATTACGCGTCACGTCGATAATACCCACGCCGCCACGGTAGTTCGGCCCCGTCAGTTCATGCACATCGCGGAACACAAAGTGGTACTGGTGAATGTCGATACTGTCGCCTGCTTTCATGCGCACATCACGCTCAATACTGTAATTCTGGCTAAATGCGATACCGACGACAGTTACCGCCAGCCCCAGATGTCCAAACACCATGCCCCAATGGCTGCGCGGCAATTTCCATAATCCTTTCAGCAAGCCATGGCGATGCATGGCGCGCTCATAGACTTCGGTTAACGCCAGCACAAATACCCAAACCGCCATCAGTAAACCGACGACAGTCATCGCTTCGATACGGTCTTGCATCAGCCATGGCAGCGTTAACGCCAGCACCACGGTCACCACAACGGCAATAACCAGGCGTTTAATCAGCTTTTGCGGTTCATCGCGGCGCCAGCGCACCAGCGGGCCAATGCCGAGCAACAGTGCAAACGGGGCCATCAAGGCGGTAAACATCGTGTTGAAGAACGGCTCGCCAATAGAAATACTGCCCAGCCCGAGTTGCTTGTGCACTAAAGGCAGCAGCGTTCCTAACAACACCACCAGCATCGCTGCGATTAACAGCACGTTATTGCCGAGCAAAAAGGATTCCCGCGACCACAAACTGTTGCCGACACGTGAACGGACTTTACCGCCCTGAACCGCATACAGCAGCAGCGAACCGCCAATCACAATCACCAGGAAGGCGAGGATAAACATGCCGCGCGCCGGGTCAGAAGCAAATGAATGCACCGAAACCAGCACGCCTGAGCGCACCAGGAACGTGCCCAGCAAGCACAGCGAGAATGCGGTAATCGCGAGCAGCACCGTCCAGGCTTTAAAGCTGCCGCGCTTTTCAGTCACCGAAAGCGAGTGGATTAACGCCGTCCCTGCCAGCCACGGCATAAACGAGGCGTTTTCTACTGGGTCCCAGAACCACCAGCCGCCCCAGCCCAGCTCGTAATAAGCCCAGGCCGAACCTAAAACAATGCCGATGGTTAAAAATGACCACGCCGCTAACGTCCATGGGCGAGTCCAGCGCGCCCAGGCAGAATCAAGTTTCCCGGCCATCAGTGCCGCAATAGAAAACGCAAACGCCACGGAGAAACCGACATACCCCATGTACAGCAACGGTGGGTGGAAAATCAGCCCGATATCCTGTAACAGTGGGTTCAGGTCACGCCCTTCAATAGGGAAGTCAGGCAGCGTGCGGGTGAATGGATTCGAGGTGAAAATGATAAACAGCAGGAAGCCGAAATTAATCATCCCCATCACCGCCAGCACACGCGCCACCGCATCTTGCGGCATGCTGCGGCTAAACAACGCCACGGCAAACGTCCAGGCACTCAGCAACAATACCCAAAGCAGCAATGAGCCTTCATGCGCGCCCCAGGTGGCGGCAACGCGATACCACACAGGTAACTCGCTGTTGGAGTTATTCGCGACGTACAGTACGGTAAAATCGTTCACCACAAATGCATTCACCAGCACCAGGAAACAGGCGCACAGCGTGATGAACAGTGCCCATGCTAATGGGCGGGCAGAAGCCATCAACCGTGAGTCATTACGCTTCACACCCCACAGCGGGTAAACACTGAGTAACAATGACCAGCCGAGCGCCAGGCAAAGCAAGAAACTGCCGATTTCTGGCATCATGAAGCGTTATCCTTATAGGCCTGTGGCGCGCGTTGGTGATTTTTTTCCATCGCTTCTTTTACTTCCGGCGGGGTGTAATTTTCGTCATGCTTCGCCAGCACTTCTTTGGCTTCAATCCTGTTACCGACTTCAAACACGCCTTGTGCGACCACGCCCTGCCCTTCGCGGAACAAGTCCGGCAAAATACCGACGTAGCTGACATCCACTACTCCGCTTGCGTCATAGAGTTTGAATGTCACTTTCAGGGTCTGGCTATCACGCTTCACGCTGCCGGGTTGAACCATACCGCCAACACGTAAACGCTGCCCGACTTCTGGCAACTGGTGGCTTTCGCCTTTGCCATATAGAATTTCACTCGGGGTATAGAAGAGATCGATATTGCTACGTAACGCATACAGCACAAGCGTGATAGTAAGCCCCAACCCCACCAGCACAGAAAGCGCCAGATATAATCGATTTTTGCGACGCGTATTCATTCAGTTCCCTCTGCCTGACGTGCTGCCTGAATCCGTTTTTCTCGTGCCTGTTGGCGCGTGACTGAATTTAAAATGGTGCGATGCTGCAAACGGGTATGCCCCACCAATACCAGCAATGGGATGAAGGTTAGCGCGACAGCCAGCCAGACGTAAAACGCATAGCCACCCATGGCAAAAAATTCTGTCCAGTTTAAAAATGCGCTGGTCATGCGCTTCTCCTTTTATTCGCCAGTTCCATTACCCACGGACGGCGCTGCTCCTGAAGCAAGATAAGGTTGCGCAGGCGCATTAACGTCAGCGTGGCAAACAGCATCAGAAAACCGAAGATAGTCAGGCGTAACGGAGTGCGCATTGATGGGTCAATACTTTGCTGCATATTGGTCGAGCCCTGATGCAGCGTGTTCCACCACTCCACCGAGAAGTGGATAATCGGTAAATTCACCACACCGACCAACACCAAAATACCCGCCGCACGCCCGGCCAGTCGGCGGTCGTCAAAGGCGTTATATAGAGCAATTACGCCGATATAGAGAAACAGCAGCACCAACTCGGAAGTCAGACGTGCATCCCACACCCACCAGGTTCCCCACATCGGTTTGCCCCATGCGGAACCGGTGACCAGCGCAATAAAGGTAAATACAGCCCCGACCGGAGCCATTGCCGCTACCGCAAGGTCTGACATTTTCATCTGCCACACAAGGCCGATAAACGCCGCCACCGCCATCGATCCGTAAATGCCCATCGACCAGATAGCCGCCGGAACATGCAGATACATGATGCGGTAGCTCTGGCCCTGTTGATAATCCGCGGGCGCGAAACCAAAGCCCCAGATACAACCGACCACCAACAGCACCGCGCTGACAAGTGCAAACCAAGGCACCAGACGCCCGCAAAGCTGATAAAGCCGCTCGGGTTTAGCGAGCTGATGTAACCATTTCCACATAATCGTTGCTCACAAAATATCGACAAAAATCGGGTTAGAACTTGTAGGTCGGAAACGCGAAGCGCCATCCGACATTTTTAATTATTGAATACTGACACGCAGCGCCGCCGCCGTGGCAAACGGGCTTAACGTCGCGCTGCCCGCCAGCAACGCACCTAAAATTGCCAGATAGCCATCGACCGGAAGATGCATAGATGCAGCGTCCATCGCCGCAGTCGCAAATATCAGCAGTGGAATCGTTAACGGTAAAACCAACAGACTCAGCAGCACGCCGCTGCGCCGCAAACCCATCGTTAACCCAACGCCCGGCGCCCCCAGGAAACTCAATGTCGGCGTGCCGATAAGCAGCGTTAACGCCATCACCTGCCAGCCGTAAAAATCCATGCCTAGCAGCAACGCGGCAAGCGGCGAGAGGATCAGTAGCGGCAAGCCAGTGACCACCCAGTGAGCGGTCACTTTCGCTAACACCACCATCGGCAAAGGGATTGGCAGCAACATCAGTTGTTCAAGAGAGCCATCCTGAAAATCATCGCGAAACAATCTGTCCATCGCCAGTAGTGATGCCAACAGCGCCGCAACCCAAATCACGCCCGGCGCAATACGTGCCAGAAGTTGCGGCTCAGGGCCAATTCCTAGCGGAAACAGTGTAATAACAATAAGAAAGAACCACAGTGGGTTGGCTATTTCCGCACCTTTACGGAACACCACGCGCAGTTCATGCAGAAAAATTCGGCGCATCATGCCAGTTTCTCCTGCAAATGGATTTGGCGCACATTGCTGACTACCAGTGGCTGATGCGTGGTGAGAATCACCATGCCGCCTTGTTCGGTATGCAGCTTCAACTGCCGGGTAAGTTTTTCCACACCCGTAACATCAATGGCGGTAAAAGGCTCATCAAGAATCCAGATTTTTTGCGAGCTTAGCCATAATCGGGCCAGTGCCACCCGGCGTTGTTGTCCTGCAGAAAGTTGATTAACAGGCACATCTTCAAAACCCAACAAACCCACTTCAGTGAGCGCTTGCCAACGTAGGGTTTCCGCGCTTTGAGCGTGAAAAAAGCTCAAATTTTCAAATGCGGTAAGAACGGTTTTGATGCCAGGCTGATGCCCGAGCCACAACAAATCCTGATGATACTGGTAACGTGCGCGGGATAAGCCTTCACCTTGCCACTTCACTTCACCTTCTTCCGCCTGCGCAAGCCCCGCCAGAATCCGCAACAGTGACGTTTTCCCCGCGCCATTTTTGCCAGCGATTTGCACCATTTCACCTGGGCATACGGTGAAAGACAACTCGCTAAATAACACGCGGTCGTCACGTACGCAGGTCAGGTTAATGGCATCAAGCATGTGAGGAACACTCCTTGTCTTGGGATGCAAAATCATAACACATCAGAGGCTTTGCTCCAGTTGGGCTCGCGCCGCTGCGGTACTCCAAAAGAGGTAATCCGCACACCCGAGATCAAAATTATCTCAATTTAGCCCGCAAGGCGGGGAACAACGCCAAAAGCCGCTACGCTTAGAGAAGACAATAATGAGTGAGTGACCTTAAAAATGGGTGAAATTAAAGAAGAAAAAATCAACAAATCCACCGATGAAATTGAGGTCGAAAGTGACGAAAAAGATCACGGGGAAAAAATTGAAGTAGACGAGGAACAACTGCCATCGCGGGCGATGGCGATTCACGAGCACATTCGCCAGGACGGTGAAAAAGAACTGGAACGCGACGCAATGGCGTTGTTTTGGTCAGCCGTTGCCGCCGGGTTATCGATGGGCGCATCGCTGCTGGCAAAGGGAATATTTCACGTCAATCTGGAAGGTGTACCGGGTAGTTTTTTACTCGAAAACCTCGGCTACACCTTTGGCTTTATCATCGTGATCATGGCACGCCAACAACTGTTTACTGAAAACACCGTCACCGCTGTCCTGCCCGTGATGCACAAACCTAGCGGCAGCAACTTCCTGCTGTTGATGCGCTTATGGGGCATGGTTTTACTCGGCAATATTATCGGCACCGGCCTTGCGGCATATGCGTTTGAATATATGCCGATATTTGACGAGCAAACCCGCGACGCATTCGTTTCTATCGGAATGGACGTGATGCACAACACGCCGGGCGAAATGTTTGCCAACGCCATCATTTCCGGCTGGATAATCGCCACCATGGTGTGGATGTTCCCGTCAGCAGGTTCGGCAAAAATATTTGTCATCATCATCATGACCTGGCTGGTCGCGCTTGGGGATTTAACCCACATCGTGGTCGGCTCCGTGGAAATTCTCTACCTGGTATTTAACGGTACCATCCACTGGAGTGAATTCTTCTGGCCGTTCGCCTTGCCAACGCTCGCAGGCAACATCTGCGGCGGCACGTTTATCTTCGCACTGATTAGCCATGCGCAAATCCGTAACGATATGAGCAACAAGAAAAAAGCAGAGACGAAGGCTAAAGCGAAGCGCAAACAGGAAGTGGAAGACGGTAAAGAAGGTGGCGAAGACAAAAAGCAGGCGCGACGCACATAAAAATGGTTACGTTTCAGGCGATCAACAGCCCTGCCCCTTAACTCAGACCTAAAAGCGGGTATACTACGCCGCGCAATGCCCTAAATAGTTCGAATTGTGGGTAGGTGGCAAAAGAACAAATCTCCAGGAGCTTACTTGAGTAAGTGACTGGAATTTGTGAACGCAGCCAACACCCCCATAATTTGAAGTATGACGGGCATTAGGTCCTCTTAGTTAAATGGATATAACAAGCCCCTCCTAAGGGCTAGTTGCAGGTTCGATTCCTGCAGGGGACACCATTAATATTTCTCCACATCCGCAAGAAACCACCAAACTCGCACTAACTCTTTCAGCAACTTTGATTTCCCCCCACTCCCACAGCCTGGTACAGCCTCGGAAATTCAAGGTATAATCCCTGGTACTATTTGAATCTTTTAGACCACGAACATGACAAAACTCACATTACAAGAGCAGATGCTGAAAGCTGGCTTAGTCAGCAGTAAAAAAATGGCCAAAGTTCAGAGAACGGCCAAAAAATCACGAGTTCAGGCTCGTGAGGCACGCGAGGCTGTAGAAGAGAATAAAAAGGCGCAAATTGAACGTGATAAAGAGCTGGTTGAACAACAAAAGCAAGCTGCTTTATCTAAAGAATATAAAGCTCAAATTAAACAGCTGATTGAAATGAATAGAATTGTTATTTCAAAAGGCGATATTGGCTATAACTTCACAGATAACAATTTAATTAAAAAAATCTATGTGGATAAGGTTACTCAGACTCAATTAACCAATGGCCGTCTCGCTATTGCTCGTTTGATGACAGATAAAAATCCTGAAGGTGAATACGCGATTATCCCAGCAAGTGTTGCCGATAAAATTGCGCAGCGTGATGCGAGCTATATCGTATTAAACAGTACGCTGAGCCAGGAAGCTCAAGACGAAGAAGACCCGTATGCTGACTTTGTCGTGCCCGATGATTTGATGTGGTAGGGAAAGTTTCCAGCGTCCCTTTGAAATACGCCCCTCAGCCAAGGCTGGCTGAGGGGCGTATTATTATGTTTGAAGCTACTGCGCGCCAATACGCAGCAGCCCTTTAATGGCTTGCTCAAGATAACTGCGCGGGCAACCGAGATTCAGACGAATAAAGCCCGAGCCTGATGGGCCAAAACCACTCCCCATAGAAGGAGCAATACCGGCTATCTCAGTCATCACGTTCTTTAACTCATCATCGTTCAAACCCAATGCGCGGCAATCTATCCATATCAAATAGGTACCTTGTGCCGGAATAACACGTAACCACGGCAAATAGTTCTCTACCTGCGACACAAACCAATCACGATTTGCCGCGAGATAACCAAGCAATTCGTCCAGCCAGTGTTCGGCACCATTATATGCCGCAGTAGCCGCTTCCATCGAAAGCGCATTGAATACGTCCAGACCGTGAGCATTTAAACGCTCGATAAATCTCCCCTTTAAATCTGCATCAGGAATAAGGAAGTTAGAGATCCGCAGCGATGAGAGTCCAAAGGTTTTACTTGCTGATGTGGCAGCAATTACCCTTGAATGCCAGCAAGACTCAAGATGCAAAACAGAGGTAAACGTTGAGCCTGGCAGCAGCAAATCAGCCCAGATTTCGTCTGAAAGTACCGTCACATCGTATTTTTCACATAGCGCCAAAAGCTTGGTTAACTCATCTTTGCTCCAGCAACGCCCTGTAGGGTTATGTGGATTACACAGAATGAACAGTGGCGGGCGGTATTTGCTAAACAATTCCTCTAACTGCTCAAGATCCATCACATATCCTGCATCTGGATCTTCTTGCAGCAGATTTTCAACCAGTTGGCGCTGGTTAAGCGTAATAATTTTGGCAAATGATCCGTAGTACGGCCCCTGAACCACAACGCTATCACCCACCTGGCTTAGCATTTGTACCAGCAGTGAAAGGCCCGGCACGACTCCTTCAATGCTGCAAACCCATTCAGGGCGAATCAGGAGCTGATGGCGACGCTCAAACCAGTTAGTCAGCGCCGTGTAGTATTTTTCATCACGCTCGCTGTAACCAAACACACCATGATCAACACGCCGATGAAGCGCCTCCAACACATTTGGTGGGCAGGCAAAATCATAATCAGAAACCCACATTGGGAGTAAATTGTCAGTTTGCATATTCTGATAACGATCGATGAAATCCCATTTCACTGAACCCGTAGCATGGCGATTAATCACCTGGTCAAAATTGTTATTCATGATGTAGCCTCCTGCTTTGAATTCTCCATTGGTGTAGTGACTTTAATCGGTGCTTTAGCGATACCAAACCCGGTAAAACCATAAATCAAAGCAAAGAAAATAGCGGAGTAACACTGTACGGCCCAGGGTAAGAAATCCAGAGTACTTATGCCCAGCGTGGTCGCCATATAGACCCCCGCAGCGGTCCACGGAATAAGAGGCTCAATCACAGTTCCCGCATCTTCAATGGTGCGGGAAAGATTTTTGGTATCTAAACCCATGCGGCGATACGCATCCTGATAAAGCTCGGCCGGAACCAGCAGCGCCAGTTTGCCGTCGCTGGTAGCAGCCGTAACCAGAATAGTCGTGCCAATAGTGGCCGCAATCAGTTGACCTACGCTATGAATAACGGTGAGCAAGCGGTTGATAATGATAGTCAGTGCGCCTGTCAGTGTCAGTGCACCAGCAAAAGAGAAAGCACAGAATACCAGCAAGATTGTACTCATCATTGAGAACAGGCCACCGCGATTAAGCAGGCGAGGTACATCCGCAATCACCCCATCAGAACCCTGTGGGAACATGTTGATGTTAAAACCATCCATGAATGCATCCAGCCCCTGCTTAACACTCAATCCCTGTAGCCAGACGCCAAGAATAATGGCCAGCAAGCAGGCAATCAGCATCAACGGGATGACCGGTTTTTTGCTGATAGCACCCCAAAGGACAATAATTGGCGGCAGTATCAGTACGATATGGAAGTTATACAGGCTATCCAGTGCGTTAATAATGTCCGTCACGCGCTGCGGAGTGGCAACTTCGCCCATCATGCTGCTGTGGCCTGCAACCAGATAAACAATGGCTGCCAGAATGAAGCTCGGAATGGTGGTGTACATCAAATGCTGGATATGTTCATACAACGAGGTGTCAGCAACAATGGCCGCAAAGTTAGTTGAATCCGACAGCGGAGAGATTTTGTCGCCAAAGTAGGCACCAGAAACCACTGCCCCTGCTGCGGCAGCTAGTGGGACATCCAGCCCGGAAGCAACCCCCATCAATGCTACGCCAACCGTGCCCGCCGAACCCCATGATGTGCCGGTACAAACTGACACCACACTGGTCAGAAAAAATGCAGCGATAAGAATATATTGAGGGCTAATCAGCTTCAGTCCCCAGTACACCATATAAGGAATAGTGCCGCTAAACATCCAGGTGCCAATAAGCCCGCCGACGCATATCAAAATCATAATAACCGGCATCGCTTTCGCGAGTTTAGCGACGATGGAATTCATCACATCATCCCAACTATATCCTTGCCACCAGGCAAGACCTGCCGCAATCGCCGCAGAGCTCAAAAGCAACGGCTCAATACGCAACCCCATCACCCCATATCCGATGATGAGAAATGCCAGCATCGCGATTATGGGGAGCAAAGCCAGCCCAAAAGAGAGCGCTTTTTTGTCGTTGTGTGGTTCATTCGCTTTCATAATTGTGTTCCGATTTATTTTGGTGGATGCAGCGTAAAGGGAACAGAACAATGCAAATGTGATGGAAAGGATGCTGCCATGTAACCGCATACATGAAGAATAAAGTTGTGACATTTATCACAGAAAGAGCCATTGACGGTACGCCTTCAATTAATTTTTCCGCATCACCGAATCTCGTTCGATCAGTTCAGCAGCAAAACACAAGGAGCGCGGCGGTGGCGTTTCATGTTGATGTAACCCAATGGCGAGCAGAGCTGCATGCCGGGCCATGCGCTCAATCGGATAGTGCATAGTGGTTAAGGCCGGGAACAGATAACGCGCGAGTACTACATCATCAAAACCCACCAGTGACAACTGTTCAGGTAGGACAACGCCTTGTTGATGAAGGGCGCGCATCATACCGGCGGCCATAACATCGTTAAAGGTAAATGCCGCAGTAAAAGGAATGTGGCTATCGAGAAGTTTTCTGGCGGCCGTTTCCCCACCTTCTTCATTAAATGGCACGCTAATTATCCAGCTTTTCTCCGGGGTAATCCCAAATTCAGCCATCGCTAATCGGTAGCCTTCCAGCCGCTGCTGTCGGTCATTAATGGGCAAGTCTGATGTAATACAGGCAATACAGCGATGGCCGTTTTCCAACAGGTATCGTGTGGCCTGACGTGCTGCACTTTGGTTATCCAGCCAAACACAGCGAGGTGATATGGATGGAATGTAGCGGTTCACAAGGACCATAGCGGGGGTATGGGTGCTATAGCGAATTAAATCCTGGTCGGGCAGGCGCGTCGCATGCACGACAATGGCTTCACAGCCCTGGTTAATCAAAAAATCTAAGCCTGACTTCTCCAGCTCAGCCTGATGGCCGCCACTACAGACCATCAGACGAAACCCCTGCTGGCGTGCAACTTCTTCTACACCTCGGGCTAATCGGGCAAAAAACGGATCGGCCAGATTGCCGGTTAACAACCCCAGCATATTGCCACTACGTTTGGCGAGAGCCAGAGCTGCAGCATTACGCCGATAGTTCAGCTCACGCATAGCTTTCTCCACACGTTCCTGCGTAACAGGTTCAACGTATGAAGTTTGATTTATTACCCGAGATACCGTTGCTGTCGACACTCCGGCCAACAGGGCAACCTCTTTCATTGTCGCCATAGATTCACTTTGATAGGGAGAACCTGAGTTCTTAGAAAAACCATCACGAGCATACCATCAAAGCATATGGCATTAGATCCAGCAAAATGCCGAATCAATGATATCTGTTGGTAAAGTCATGCAACGATTTACTACAACGCTCTAAGTTCGCGGCAATAAAAATAAGAGATGCTAATAGAAAAAGCCCAGCTTAGAACTGGGCTAAAAATATCAATCAACCAGTACGCGCTTGTTCGTAGCACCCCAGAGAATCGACATTTCGGTAAATAATGCACCACTGATATCTTCTACTTCAGTCGCGGTAATCTCTCCATTCCCCTGCTTACCAAACAGAACCACTTCATCCCCAGGCGTAACACCTTTTAAATCGGTCACATCAACTACCACGGTATTCATCGATGTTTTGCCAAGAATGGGTACACGCTGGCCACGAATCAGTACGTGCCCCGCGTTGCTGAACACACGGCGGTAACCATCGGCATACCCCACCGGAATGTTGGCCAGCACAGAGTTACGTTTCAGGGTGTAGGTGCGGTCGTAACCCACGGTATTGCCTTTAGGATAACGATTCACCGAGGCGATAGACGATTTTAACGTCATTACGCGTTTGTAATCGTTGCTGGCAATGGTGTCGCCATAAAACACACCACCAACACGCACCATATCCAGCCAGGATTCAGGTACTGTCAGCGTCGCGAAGCTGTTAGCAACATGCATTGTTACGTCTTCACGTTTCAGGCCCGTGATATCCAGAACCTGCTGTGACTGAACTTTAAAGCGCGCGAGGTCTTTACGCACAGCCGCCGCATCTTCTTCAGGGTAATGCGACATGATGCCGACGATTTTCAAGTGGCTTAGTTCAGAGATAGCTTTCGCATCGTTCAGCCCTTCCTGGTTACTCACCTCCAGCCCGTTACGTGACATGCCGCCGGAGTTCAGCGCCAGGTGAATACGCAGAGTTTTCCCTTGTTGTTGAGCAATTGCATCCAGGCGTTTAGCCATATCCAGATTGCCGATTAACTCTTCGGTGTCATAGTCCGTCGCCTGACGCATCTCTTCTTCAGTGGCATTTCTCACGCGCAGCAAGCGGCCTTTGAAGCCAAGATCACGAACAGTTTTAAGTTCTTCATTGCTGGCAACGCCAATACACTGCACGTTGTTTGCCAGCATCACCGGTGTGACCAGCGACAGGTCGTGCCCGTAGGCATCCCCTTTCAGAATGGCGCACATGGTCGATTTATTACCCAGCAGTTTTTGTACTTTTTGTACGTTGTATTCCAGTGCGCTACGCGAGATTTCAAGTGTTGAGTTATCAACGACCAGTTGTTGGTGGTGATACCCCGCAGCGGAAAGTGTGCTGGTTGGAGGAACGGTGGTATTGGTGTGGCTATTACAAGCGGTCAGAACAAACAGAGGGATTAAAGCTAAACGGCGTAAATGCAGTGGCATGCTAACTCCTTAGCAAGGTTAAAATGGTTCTAGCGAACCAATAAACATATGTGAAACCAGGTTATCTTCCTGATTCCCATCTTAATTTAATGTCCTTGTTCCGAATATTACATAGACGGCTGAAATTAAAAGAGCCTGCCCACTTTCGCTGGCAGGCTCTTATTCATTACTGGTGTTAAGCGTTAGTACTGGTGCTCTGGTTTATGCAATAAATGATCAAATGATGAGTGCTGCAAACTGTCCATTCCCGCAGACTCAGACATCATAGCCGGAGCCGCATGTGCTTTAGGATCGATAACCGTCGGTTCGCTACCCGATTGCTCAGTCCCTTTAATCAGGCTGGTAATATCCGTGCCATGCTCAAGCTCATGAGCCAGGTCACTCAGGTTTATGCGATCTTCAACATGCTGATCCTGATCACTGCCCAGATCAGTACTGACGGAGTGGTGTAAGGCGCTATCTGCTGATGGCGCAGCTGCCGGAAGGAAAAGATCATCATTACTTTCCAGCAAGTTATTAAGCGAATGCGACTGTTCAGCGTGGTGCTCTACTGTCGCGTGAACAGCGCTTTCTTCGGCAGAAGGTACAGGAGGTGCGGCTGGAGGTAACGAATGTTCAGCTTCAGATACCGGAGCATCGGAATGAGAAATCGATGTACGGCCCTCGTTTGGCGTATGGACAGTGCCATCACCATAGATCACCCCTTCAAGATGGTTCATACCCTGTAAATGTAGCTCCTGCCCTACAGTGCCCGTCACCGTCACATTATCCAGCGTGTTCACGTTGGTCTGCGCATTGTTATTGCTGCTGAATGAGAATTCAAAGTCGGACTCTTTACCATCCTGTATGAAGATGTAGTCTTTGTGCCCGCCCTGCAACTGCTGCGTAGTTCCGTTAATCGCATCCAGGCCACGGTGGTTGCCATCCTGCATATAGCCGCTGCCTTCATGTACCACGAAGACATCCGCATGGCTTCCATCACCGTTAACGTTGCCATTGCTGTAATGCTTTATTTGGTTCTGAGGATCGGCACAGTTCGGCTCAGAGTCACCATCACTCAACCAGACATTCACATTCGAACCAATGGCAACTATCTTCCCATCCTGAACATCAAAACCATCAGCTGATTCACTACCACCATTGATATGGGTAATTGGGCTATGTGATGCATCAATAGCTGCAGCCCCCTCAGTTGCTACAGCTTTATTTGCAGGCGGAGCTTCTCGCGCCAAATCCGTATTGTCCGTGTTTTCGACTGGCACGGCGGTGTCATTACGAACGAAATGGTCCGTGTATGCTTCTTCCGTATCACCCACTCCATCTTTCGCTGTCACGCTTGCGTGGATAACATGGCCATTTGCCAATTCAGCAGTATTTACCGGAATTTTGTAACCCAGATGGCCGTCACCTAAGTCAACAACTTGACCTGTATAATCATGACCATTGATTGTTAGCGTGACTAAATCATCGGCTTTCGCATCACCACTCACCGTACCGGTGACATCCGTGGTCTGTTTTTGACCTTCCAGCCCATTGATATTGTCATCACCAGCCACCTGATCGATTGTGATAGAAAGCCCTGCTCTATACTCCGCATGTGCTTCTACACCATCCGCCGTTTTCACGCTGGCATGAGCAATCTGGTTGTCTGACAGGTCAGTGGTCGTTACCGCTATGCTATAACCCAACTGCCCATTTCCCATCGGCTGCACGTAACCGTAGTAGGTATGATTGTTAACCACCAGGGTGACTTCATCATGTACATGGACATTCCCCCCGACGGTGCCAATGACATTAGTCGTAATACCCAGCAATTGACCGGCATTAGTATTGCCATCTCCGATGCCTTGATCGATGGAAATAGTGGCGCTCACATCATGGTCATGGCTCGCTGGGTATAGATCATGGGTAGCATCAATTGTATCGGCATCATCAGATGAATTGGCTGGAGGGACCTGGTCATGATCAATATTTTTATCTGCCGTCGCTGTTGTCACATGGCCCAAGTCATCTTTGATAGTGATGCTGACATGGACAGGTAGCCCCTCTTTCAGATCGCCTGTTTCAACCCCAATATTGTAGCCGAGCTTCCCGTTACCCAAGTCAACCACCTCACCTTTATAGTGGTGATCGTTGACGGTCAGCTTCACGATGTCGCCCAGCGCTGCGTCACCCGTTACGGTACCGGTGATAGTAGAGTGCTGCTCGCTGGCAGGAGACTCTACCTGTGGAGGATTACTCTCTGGCGAGTTAGGAGAAGTGCCATCACCGTAAATCACTCCCGCAATTTGGTTTGAACCATTTAAAGATAACGTGTGGCCATGGCCATCAGTCCCAGTAACCGAAACATTATCCCAAGAATTCACCTGATGGTTTTCAGGGTGATCGACACCTGATGTAATCTTGTAATGAATCCCTTCACCATCTTGCAGGAAGATATAGTCTTTATGTCCGCTCTGCGAATCCCCTTTAACGCTCTGAAGGTTATCGTGATAACTATCAGCAGGGCGTATATATTGGCTGCCCGGATGCACGACAAATACATCGGAATAATTCCCATCACCTTTCTGATTACCTTCGTTGTAATGCTGGATCTGATGTTCAGGATCGTCGCACTTCGGCTCGAAATCATCCTTGCTCAAATAGATACGCACATTTGAACCGATACTGACAATTTTGCCATCCTGAACATCAAAACCATCCGGTGATCCACTGCCACCATTAACATGGGTAATGGTGCCGTGCAGCTCCATTGTTGGCGGGGTTGTCTCGGTCACAATGTTATCAATAGTGATGTTGACGTGATCGTGATGTTTCGCGGGCGTCAGCTCGGTCTGCGGAACAAATACTGGGGTCAGCGTCGTCTGCGGAACGTCGGCTGGCGTCAGCGTGGTCAGTGGAACGTCGGCTGGGGTCAGTGTCGTCTGCGGAACGTCGGTCGGCGTCAGCGTCGTCTGCGGAACGTCGGCTGGCGTCAGCGTCGTCAGTGGAATTTCGGCCGGCGTCAGCGTGGTCAGTGGAACGTCGGCTGGAGTCAACGTCGTCAGCGGAACGTCGGCCGGGGTCAACGTCGTCTGCGGAATTTCGGCCGGCGTCAGCGTCGTCTGCGGAATTTCTGCCGACGTCAGCGTCGTCTGCGGAACGTCGGCCGGCGTCAGTGTCGTCAGTGGAATTTCGGCTGGCGTCAGCGTCGTCTGCGGAATTTCGGCCGGCGTCAACGTCGTCAGCGGAATTTCTGCCGGCGTCAGCGTGGTCAGCGGAACGTCGGCTGGCGTCAGTGTCGTCAGCGGAACGTCGGCTGGCGTCAGCGTCGTCTGCGAAATTTCGGCCGGGGTCAACGTCGTCAGTGGAACTTCTGCCGGCGTCAGCGTCGTCTGCGGAATTTCGGCCGACGTCAGCGTGGTCAGCGGAACGTCGGCTGGCGTCAACGTCGTCTGCGGAACGTCGGCCGGGGTCAGCGTCGTCTGCGGAACGTCGGCTGGCGTCAGCGTGGTCAGCGGAACGTCGGCCGGGGTCAACGTCGTCTGCGGAACGTCGGCTGGCGTCAGCGTCGTCTGCGGAACGTCGGTCGGGGTCAGTGTTGTTAGCGGAACTTCTGCTGGCATCAGCTCCGTCGTCGGGATCTCTGACGGTCGGTCGACGTGTGGCGTTTCTACCAGTGGCTGCTCCACCGTTTTCGATGGCGTCAGATCGCCCACCGGTACAGCGTTATTGGTAGGAGTCTGCTGCACCGTTTGCGTCAGGGTAGGATTAGTATTTGTGTCCTGAACATTATCAATCGGAGCAGAGAAAGTATCGAATTCGCGGTTGCCTGATATTTGGGAATTTAAGCTGTTTGTGGCAAAGCCCGAAGTAACATCCAGCACTTCGCCAGTCAGGTCTACTCGCTCAATGAAATGCCCGCCGCCGCCAGTACCGGCTTCAATTGGCGTCTCATTACCAGCAGCAGTTGCTTCCAGTGCTTTAGTCGGGTCAACACCATCTGTAATTGCCTGCTGGAGTGCTGCAACATCATCCGTTGCATGCTCAGTGTTAGCCGCAGCACTTACGCCGCTTTGGTCACTCCAGTGACTATTACGCCCCATATCCATTGTATGACCATCGGATAAGTTCACCGTTAATGCGCCGTTAGCACCGGTTACGATTTCTTCTCCAGCGAAGATTCGATCCCCTTCATGCAATTCACGCTGCGTTCCATCAACAGCTATAGCAAAAACCTGTCCAATGACTACTTTGACGATACCGAGTATGTTGTGCAAACCACTTGCCCCTGAGTATTGATATTACATATACCTTTCATACTTCAAGTTGCATGTGCGTTGGCAATACTCGCTCACCCCAGTCACTTACTTGAGTAAGCTCCCGGGGATTAATGAGAGACTCCTGTCTCTCACCGGAGGCCAGCCTTTGGCTGGTCAAATTCGTTCCCGACGAATTTGTCACTGCGTCACCGCCTTCCTACAACTCGAATTATTTTGGGTATAGATGCAACAAAATAAGAATTCGATGTGCCACTTTGTCTAAAAATGAACATCTTTCTTTAATTAAAAAATTAATATTAACTTTTTATTTACAATGAAATCTGTATAAGAAAGCTGCCGTTGCCAGATACATAATAACTTACACTAAAAAATAAAGTGAGTAACATCTCAAATAATAAAAAATTCATTTCCCAGAAAGAAACCAGGCTGATTCATATGCAACCCAACTAAAATAAAAAATTTAACATCCACTTTTGAGTAATCATGGCATTTATTATGCAAAAATTGCTCTGACTGCATAAATACCACACAGTGATGTTAGAACTTTGTGTCGATAACATTAAAATTTGTCACTAGCCCAATAATGTCCATTATTCTACATTTCAAATCAAATCCACTCAGATTCATCATAGGCAATAAATTAAATAGTAGTTTTAAAAACCACAAAAAATATAACCAATAAGATATTCATACTGTAATTATCTAATTTAAAAGAGCTTCGTTCACTGCCAATGTTGATGATTATTTCAACACCCGCCGCATAACCTTGATTACAGTATAAATAATTTAGTTCTCTCTCTTGCCAGTGAACTAAACTTTTCAAGAAGCCTACCCCTCAGCAGATCTGTCATTTACATAATGAAATCAGCTGCAATGATTCGTACGGGACAGACATTTTGACAAGAATGAAAATACCCACGCGCTCACCACTTTTGGGAAATTCGATGAGACCAGACCGACATTTTGCTGCACTCTGCTCCCTGCTGCTGCTAAGTACATCCGCGAAAGCCGAAGTTGATCTAGGCTCCTTAGATTTATTCGCCAAGGACAATGCCACCAGCCCCATCCCCAAAGGCCTGGTATTAGGCGGGGCTGTCATTAGCGGCACACCACGTTACGAAGCGCAGAAAAATGATACCTATATCGTCCCTGGTGCTGTCTATTTTGGCGAACAATTCATGTATCTGGGTGACCGGGCGCGTTATTACTTTCACCTCGACGACAAGGTAGCCGCCTATGCATACGGTCGGTTCCGCTTTGGTAACCTTGATCCCGATGATGAAGATGCATTCGACGGAATGCACAAGCGAAAATCAGAGTTAGAAGCTGGTGTCGGTGGAACGATCATTACCCCTTACGCTCTACTTAGTGCACGAATTAGTTCAGATGTAACAGGCCGTAGCAATGGTCAGGAATTATTGTTGTGGGCTGATTTTCCAATCATTAAGGGAAATTTATTGGTTATGCCTGGCATGGGGATGATGATTCGCAGCGATAAGATGGCAAACTATTACTTCGGCGGTGTTTCGAAAAGCGAAGCAACACCTGAACGCCCGGAATGGGATACCGGTACCACCTTCTCCCCAATGGCGGCGGTAATTACCAGCTATCGTTTCAATTCCAAATGGGTAGGAATGTTTGCTGCCAACTATGAATTTTATGACAAAGATATCGCAGACAGTCCTATCGTTCAGCACAACGGAGAGCTGTATGGGCTCCTTGCCGTCGGCTATATCTGGTAGATATAAATATGCTGAGTCAGGTTCTAATAGATAAACTGACTCAGCAATAGTGTTTACTTATATATCTCAGCAACACCGTGCAATTTATTATCTCCGGTTGCTGATAATATTTTATAAACTTTAGCCTCTCAAATAAATGGTATTACACATCGAGTTTTCAGGGTGAATCATTCAACGCTGAGGGCAGCACAAAGTATTGATATTTACTGGGTGCTTTTCGTGGTCAGTGCCATTACCGCACTGGCCACGGTAAACAACCCAATAATCCAGGCCATCGTCCACGGCGTTCCATCACTGAGCAGCGCCAACAACAACGAAGAGATAATCCCGCTACCGTACTGCAATGACCCCATTAAGGCGGATGCAGAGCCGGCAACGTTTGGCACGGAATCCAGCGCGGCGGCGGTAGAGGTTGCTGCAATAATGCCGTTCATCGATAAGAAGACAAAAACCGCAGCCACAATCAAAATCAGCCCACCGATTTCCAGCTTCGCAGCAGCGGCCAGAACCAGAGCGGCAACGGCAGCAGTCACCACCGCGAATTTCAGCAGTACTTCGAGCGAATAGTGCTGAACCAGACGGCGGTTTATCACGCTCATGCCCATCAGCCCAACAATGTTCAACGCAAATAGCCAACCGTAGTGCTGCGGCTCCACGCCAAAATAAGTGATGTAGACAAATGGCGATCCGGTAATAAACGCGTAGGCCGCGACGTAATAGAAGGTCAGGCACAGGGTAAAACGCATGAAAGTAGTATTCGTTAGTAGCGCGTAGTAGTTACGAAATGCGCTGGGTAACGAGGCTTTTACCCGCTTTTCTTGCGGCAATGTTTCAGGCAACCAGAACAGTGAAACAAACATCACCCCACCAATTACCGCCAATAGCCAAAAAATGGAGTGCCAGGTGGTGAATTTGATCATCTGCCCACCGAGCAGTGGCCCGGCAATGGGTGCAATCGCCATAATGATCATTAACGTAGAAAGCATTTGCGCGGCACGTGTACGGCTAAACAAATCACGGATCATGGCTCGCGCCAGCATCGGTCCGGTGCATGCGCCCAGAGCCTGAAACACGCGCCAGAAAACAATCTGCGAAATGTCGGTGGAAAGTGCGCAGCCCACAGATCCGATCATAAACAGCGCCATACCAATAAATAACAGCAGGCGGCGGCCAAAATGATCGCTTAACGGCCCCCAAATCAGTTGGGCGATACAAAAGCCCATTAAGAACCCCGTGATCGTCAGTTCCGCATTGCCGTGTAGGTCCTGGGCCATTAACGGCATAGCAGGCAAATAAATATCAGTCGATAAAGAAGTGAACGCCATTAACGCGCTAAGAATAATCACGAAGGAGAGGCCAGCCGTTTTACTCGCTGCCGTCTGCACGCGCGCCTGAGAGTCAATCATAGAATTTGGTATCCGAATAAGACAGGCGCTTATAGTAGCGACTGCGCACAAAAAGATAATCCCGCATAATCGGATAGCCATTATGAATCGTGCTCATCAATGGGAGCACCGCCAGGGGAAATCCTGGTTCTCCTGCTCAGGCCCACCGTCTGGCGAGTTTGTCCTATGCTTACTGTCTGCGTTTGAAATGCCAACAGGAGAAAAGTATGAGTGATAACAAAAACATACCTGCAACCCGTAACGAGACACACGCCGATCAATTCCCCACTCCACCCTTTCCCCATCAAAAACAGCCTTTCCCTGGGCTTGCAGGGAAAATGACGCCGCGTCCCGATCACGGCGAAACCTCCTATAAAGGTAGTGGCCGTCTGGCGGGGAAAAAAGCGCTGATAACCGGTGGTGATTCCGGGATTGGTCGCGCGGTGGCTATCGCCTTTGCGCGTGAAGGAGCGGATGTTGCAATTAACTATCTGCCTGAAGAAGAGGACGATGCTAAAGAGGTTATCGAACTGATTCGCGCTGCCGGGCGCAAAGCGGTTGCCATTCCCGGTGATATTCGTGAAGAGTCGTTTTGCCAACAGCTGGTGAAACAGGCTGCGCAACAGCTAGAGGGATTGGATCTGCTGGTGAACAATGCGGGTCGTCAGCAGTATTGCGAGTCGATTAAAGATCTCACTACAGAAGCCTTTGACGCGACGTTCAAAACCAATGTTTACGCCATGTTCTGGATAACTAAAGCCGCGTTAGATTATCTGCCGCGCGGTGCCTCTATTATTAATACCTCGTCGGTTCAGGCATATCTTCCAAGCGAAATTTTGCTCGATTATGCCCAAACCAAAGCCGCCATCGTGGCATTCACTAAGTCACTGGCAAAACAGCTTGGGCCAGAAGGCATCAGGGTAAATGCAGTAGCGCCCGGCCCTTACTGGACTGTTTTGCAGTGTTCCGGCGGCCAGCCACAAGAGAAAATTGAAAAGTTCGGTGAGTCCGCACCACTTGGCAGACCAGGGCAGCCAGCGGAAATTGCCGGACTGTATGTGACACTGGCCTCGCCCGAGTCGAGCTTTACGTCAGGCCAGGTATGGTGTTCAGATGGTGGTACCGGGACGCTATAAAGTGCGGGCACAGAACGGAGATGCTTTTCTCCGTTCTGGAGCTTTATTTGGATTCTGGGACGATGGAGATATGGCCGTTGGTTTCCAGAATCGCAAACTTAATTTCAGCAAGCCGGGTAATGCCGTGGTCAACTCTCGCCATTAACAAAATATCGTCGCAGGAAATATCGGCTTTTTTCATTTTGTCCTGAAAAAGGTAGCCATTTTCCACCAGAATGACCGGCGTTCCATCAAGTAGGTCATCCGCTCCCGGCAGATATTTTTTAATCATGCCAAACAGCATATCCACCACAATTAAAGTGACGATCGTAATCATCGCTCCGGTCACTGAAAAATCATTTCCCAGTAATGCTTGTTGGGTGGCCTCACTAATAATCAGCAGTAATATCAGGTCAAAAGAGGTCATTTGCAGCAAGGCACGCCGGCCGGCAATCTTAAAAACCACCATCAATATCAAGTAAATGGCGAGAGCCCTTAATACCATATCCATTGTCTGGCCACCTCAGGGATAGATAATTTGCCGGAACGTAATATCCGGTCCGCCATCAACCGCTATCGTGCTTTTAATCAGGCCTGCTTTCATCGGGGTAAGACTTAGCCACAGTATTTGCTGTGCACCAGCTGTAGGTTTGTCATATTCAATGATCATTTCTCCATTGAGGCTGTACATTTTATCCGGCTGCGGTTGCAGAGAATCAACGCGAAAACTCTCCATAAAATCACCGCCAAAAATAATACGGTTGCGATCACCAGGGGATGAGACTGAAACAATTTTCATGTCAGCATCACTCATCAGCCGATTGAATTTTTCATAATGGAGGGAAAGCGAGCCATTGGTATTGGAAAGGTAAGTATCACTCAGATAACCCTTTGAAAATATCCCGCACAAGGCGGCGGCAACAATCAGCAATAGCAGGACAAAACCATAGCGCCGCACCTGAAAGTCAAAGTTCAGCCAGAACGGTTTTTCGACAACGGGTGAAGATTTATCGGCGGGCGCGGTTTTCATTATTTTCATCCGGCAGGAAAGGGGCTGCCGCGAGAATAAGCTCACTGCGACTTTTGAAGTCTAGTCAACGCATTGAAGGTGCGCCACCGTCGCGTTTTGATTAACTGGCAGCGAAAGCTCGAATAGCAATGCCCTTCTCTTCCAGCAGGTTACGAATCTGACGAGCTATTTCGATAGCGCCTGGGCTGTCGCCATGTACACAGATGGAGTCGGCTTTGATAGGGGTAAACTGTCCTTCGATGGATGTCACGCCACCCTCGGTAATCAGTTGCAGCATACGCTGCGCTATGAGCTGCGCATCATGCAGTACGGAGCCGGCCTCACGCCGAGAAACCAGCGTACCATTAGCGTGATAGGCGCGGTCGGCAAAGGCTTCAGAAATAGTTCGCAGCCCTTTTTCCTGTGCCAAATCCAGCACCAGGGAACCCGCAAGGCCCACCAGCGGTAAACGAGGGTCAATGGCAAGGATTGCGTCGATGACCGCCAAAGCCTGCCGCTCGTCCTGGGCGATAGTGTTATAGAGCGCACCATGTGGTTTTACATAACGCACTTCGGTGCCCGCCGCTTTCGCCAGGCCTTGCAGTGCGCCAATCTGGTAAATCACATCAGCGATTAATTCATCACGGGCAACGTCCATATTGCGACGACCAAACCCCACTAAATCGGGATAGGAGACGTGCGCACCAATTGCCACGCCCTGCTGGGCTGCCTCTCGCAGTGTTGATAACAGTGCAGCTGGGGAACCGGCATGGAAACCGCAGGCAACATTGGCGCTGCTGACAAGTTTCAGTATCGCGGCGTCATCACCCATCGTCCACGCGCCAAAACTCTCACCTAAATCGCTATTTAAATCTATCGCCGTGACCATCACTGCCCTCTTCGCCCGCACACTTATCTACTGATAATTAGCATACATTATTTGCGTAGCGGGACATCTTTCATCAGTAATGAGAGCAAAAAAGCGAGTACTACAACACACGCCGAAATCATGTACACCGAGTGCAGTGCCGTCCCAAATGCCTGCAAATAATCATTCTGCAGCGCTGCCGGAAGTTCATGTACCGCTTTAGCACCCAGTTGGTGTGGCAGCTGAACATCCGGTGGGATCAACTCAATAAGTTTGTTTTGCAGCACGTTAGTAAAAATCGCACCGAAAGCCGCGACACCTATCGAACCACCAATCTGGCGGAACAGCGTAGTACTGGAGGTCGCAACCCCAATCAGTTTCTGCTCAACGCTATTTTGTACCGCCAGTATCAGCACCTGCATAACCATCCCGAGGCCAAATCCCAGCAACGCGATATACAGATAAAGAATGTGGATCGACGTATCTATTTTCAGCGTACCGAGCAATGCCATGGCAATGAACGTCACCAACGTGCCAAGAATGGGGAAGATACGATAACGCCCAATTTTGCTGATGATGCGCCCGCTAATAATCGAAGTCAGCATGAGTCCGCCCATCAGCGGTAGCAACTGAATCCCCGCTTCCGTCGGCGTGGATGACTTCACCACCTGCAAATAGAGCGGCAGGAAAGTCATAGAACCAAACAGCGACATGCCGATGATAAAACCAATCAGACAACTTAATAGGAAGGTACGATCGCGAAACAGGCCGAGCGGAATGATTGGCTCAAAAGCCCGTTGTTCTTCATAAATAAAGCCACCAAGCGTCACCACGAAGAAAGCAAATATGCACCACAATTGGGGATCGGACCACGCCATTACCGTGCCGCCCTGGCTGGTAAACAGAATCAAACAAGTGAGCGACGCCGCAAGATAACCCGCACCAAGGAAGTCAATTTGGTGGCGAATGCGCGCCGTTTGCGGTTTCAGCACTGCACCTATGACCAGCAGCGCAAAAATACCCAGCGGCAGGTTGATGTAAAAAATCCAGCGCCAGGAAAAATGCTCAACCAGAAAACCACCAATCAGCGGCCCAATGACTGTAGCAAGCCCAAACACCCCGCCAAATAAGCCCTGATATTTCCCACGGTCAGCCGGAGGGATAACATCACCCACTGCCGCCATTGTCACGACCATCAGACCACCGCCGCCCAGCCCCTGCAACGCACGCATTAGAATCAGCTGTGTCATATTCTGCGCCAGGCCGCACAATGCCGAGCCAAGTAAGAACAGCACAATAGCGACCTGCAGAACGATTTTTCGCCCAAGCAAGTCGCCAAATTTACCGTATAGCGGCACCACAATTGTTGAAGAGAGCAAATAAGCGGTCACCACCCAGGAGAGTTTTTCCAGCCCACCCAACTCGCTGACGATCGTCGGCAAGGCGGTAGACACGATGGTCTGGTCGAGTGCCGCAAGCAGCATGACCAGCATCAGCGCGGAAAACAGCAAACGAATCGATGTCGTTTGCTGTTGCGTTTCTGTCTGGGGTGTTTCGGTGACTGTCATTTTATCTATCGGCTTGTAATTAATTAACTGGATAATTAATATAGATGGATTAGTTTCACACGGTCAATGGAGTGCGCACAAAATGTCACCTGAAAACGGCCCTGATAAATCCGAAAATCATATTGATAATGGCCAAAAACGTCGCCGCCCTGGCCGCCCAGCGGGTACCAGTAAGAGCACCGATAAACGTGAGCATTTGATTGATATTGCGCTGAAGCTATTTTCAAATCAGGGGATTGCACAAACCCCTCTGAGCGCCATTGCCTCTGCTGCTGGTGTGACACCTGCCATGCTGCATTACTATTTCAAGACCCGCGAACAATTACTGGATGTATTAATTGATGAGCGTTATATGCCAGCGCGGGCATCAATGGGTGGCGCTTTTGAGCAACACCCAAACGACCCGGTGGGTGCGCTGACCGCATTGACACAGAAATTCATTGATGTCTCTTTGCTGTACCCATGGTTTGCGCCGCTTTGGATAAGAGAAGTACTGAGTGAAACCGGGTTACTGAAGCAACGAATTGATGCCCGTTTTGGCTCCAAAGAAAAACAGTCGGCGGTGAACTGGATTCACAAATGGCAGGATGAAGGACTCTTAAATCCCGATCTTGACCCGGAGTTTTTGTTCATCTCTTTGTTCGGTTTAACGCTAATGCCTGTTGCTCGCCTGCAACAGGAAATTCGTAAAGGTGACACCAACCTGAGTGCTGAAAGGCTTTCACTTCATATTGCCGCACTGCTGAAATCTGGGGTGGGTAATCAGCACGTAGACTAAAAATCAATTATTTCCATCACCATTCATCACCCAAATCAATGATTAGGCTTTTTCTTAGTTTACCCCTATTAAAAATGATGGATTATGCTCGCGCCAGATTATGGCGTTTCGCTTCGGCGGCTTCTTCTCTATTTTGGGTTAAACAGCAATGAAAAAAGTAATGTTGATGTTAGTTATGGCCGCAGCACTGGCTGGTTGTAGCTCTCCGGCACAGCGTATGGCGGAATGCCAGGCGCAGGGAATCAGCAAAGATACCTGCTATCTCGCCGAGCAGAATCGTCAGAATTCCATCAATAGCGTTGCGATGAAACAGGCAATGGAAAATGCCCACGACGCAGTAAAATAAGTCTGATAATCATCGCTAACACAGGCTCGAAAGAGCCTGTTCTTCATCTGATCCCCGCCAGACATAAAAACGTATAACCAATTGAATTTAGTTGACTTTATAACCATTTATTTATGTGAAATGTAAAGTTTAAAAAATGAATGTCTTAGCGGTTTGTTGGCGCTTGTATTTAGCCTGATAGGGGGAGTACATTAGCGCCGGCGAATCAATGAATCGCCATCAAAATGCAATATGAAACGGCTATATCGAGTGAAGTAAATCCCAAAATACCCGAGCTGCGGTTTCATCTTTCTATACTGAATTTTTAGCAAGATTGCGCGGAAACACGCGCGGAGCAATGTAACGTGAAATATTTCATGATGGGCTTATCGTTCATTTTGTTAGTGTGGGTTGGTACGTTTGTGATGATGGTTGAATAACCGGAATATCAAACAATGAGAGACAGGAGCCATAAGGCTCCTGTTTTCGTTTTTATTCGGCTAAATCTGAAGAAGATTTCTGTGTGGTTGGTAATAGGCCGTCCGTACGGAACATCGCTTTAATGCCTCGTACTGCCTGACGAATGCGGTCGCGATTTTCAATGAGAGCAAAGCGAACATGCGTGTCGCCGTAATCACCAAACCCAACGCCTGGCGAAACGCATACTTTCGCATCCTGAAGCAGCTTTTTAGCAAACTCCAGTGACCCCATCTGCGCGTACTGCTCAGGGATTTTCGCCCATACATACATTGACGCTTTTGGGCACTCAACCATCCAGCCCGCTTCATGCAACCCCTTAACTAAGACGTCGCGGCGGCGTTTGTACTGCTCGGCGATATCACGTACACACTGCTGGTCCCCTTCGAGTGCCGCAATTGCCGCAACCTGTAGCGGAGTGAATGTGCCGTAGTCATGGTAGCTTTTGATCCTGGCAAGCGCGTTGACTAACTCTTTATTGCCCACCATAAAACCAATGCGCCATCCCGCCATATTGTAGCTTTTCGACAGGGTGAAGAATTCAACGGCCACATCTCGCGCACCTGGGACTTCCATTATTGACGGGGCTTTCCAGCCGTCATAGACGATATCGGCGTAGGCTAAATCATGCACCACTAGTACGTCGTAGCGTTTTGCTAAAGCGACAACCTTTTCGAAAAACTCGAGTTCAACACATTGTGCTGTTGGGTTCGACGGGAAGCCGAGGATCATCATTTTCGGTTTTGGATAGCTTTCGCGAATAGCCCGCTCCAGCTCGGCAAAGAAGTCGACGCCTTCCACCAGCGGCACCGAGCGAACTTGCGCACCGGCGATGACCGCACCGTAAATATGAATCGGGTAACTTGGGTTTGGTACCAACACCATATCGCCATGATCGAGCGTTGCCAGCATCAGGTGCGCCAGTCCTTCTTTCGAGCCAATAGTGACAATCGCTTCGCTTTCAGGGTCAATTTCGACGTCATAGCGGTCTTTGTACCAGCGCGAAATCGCGCGGCGCAAGCGTGGTATGCCTCGGGAAGTCGAGTAACCATGGGTATCTTCACGCTGTGCAACGGTACAAAGTTTCTCGACGATGTGCGGCGGTGTTGGGCCATCAGGGTTGCCCATACTGAAATCGATAATATCTTCACCGCGACGACGTGCCGCCATTTTCAGCTCAGCGGTGATGTTAAATACATACGGAGGGAGACGATCGATACGCGAAAAACGACGTTTTGGACTGGAGTCAGCCATAAATTCCTCAGATTAACGTTAGCGCCCGGACCGTCCGAGCGACGCTGCCACATGATGTGGCTTGCTTAGAAAATAGCCTGAATAAAAATCATCTGTCGAGAGGAAAAGCGAAATATTTTTACGACGCACAAAAGAGGATGCTTCACTTGAAGCTAATCCCTATTTTATTTGATGACCATCGATTACATTAACCATGTCGCAACATTCATATAACCTCTTTCAAAAAGACGTGGAGTTTCGCCATGACCCTACACATTGATGACTTACCGCATGCAATCCGTGAGATAAAACAAAAGCTTCGCCATGAATTGCCTGACTACAAAGCTGTATTTGCACAACTCGAAGGCGATATGCAGCGCCAGATTGACGCTATCCGTGATGAGATGGCCCGTGGTGAAAACCCGGTGCCGCAAATTAATGCCGACGATATCGTCAACAATCGTGTCAGTGAGCAACAAAAAGCCCTGATTCGCCAGCGCGGTTGCTGCACTGTAAAAGGTGTATTCCCAGAATCCCAGGCTCAAGCCTGGAATGAAGAAGTGGGAAATTACCTGGAGCGGAATAACTTTGTCGAAAAACTAAAGAATGCTGCAGAAGATAACTACTTTGGCAATCTTGCCGCCAGTAAGCCGCAAATTTACGGTATTTACTGGTCTAAACCACAAGTTGAAGCTCGACAGCATGCTCGTATGAAAGCGGTACAGGTTTTCCTGAATAATTTATGGGAAACCGAAAGCAACGGTAAGCAGTATTTCGACCCGGATCGCGTGGTGAGCTACGCCGACCGTACCCGTCGCCGCCCGCCGCGCTCTAACTCTTTGGGTCTATCTCCACATGTCGACGGCGGTTCAGTTGAGCGCTGGCTGGATGAGAATTTCCGCCATGTTTACCGCCATGTGTTTGCAGGTGACTGGCAAAATTACAATCCATTTGCTGCGGAAGGCCGAACCGAAGTACGTGAATTTCCATCCCCAGCAGTGTGCTCCATGTTCCGTACTTTCCAGGGTTGGACGGCACTTAGCCCGCAACGCAAACACGGTGGCACGCTGACTTTGCTGCCCGTAGCGAACGCGATGGCCTATATCTTACTGCGCGCTTTGCAAGACGATGTGCCTGAAGAATCTCTGTGCGAAGCGAAGCCGGGACGCGCTCTTTCTATTAACGAGCAGTGGCATCCCCTTTTATTAACAGGGATTTCCTCAATTCCGGATATGGAAGCAGGCGATACCGTGTTCTGGCACTGCGATGTGATCCATGCCGTTGAAAATGAACACCTTGGAGAATTCGACAGTAACGTGATGTATATCGCTGCGGCTCCGTGGTGCGAGAAAAACGCCGCATACCTCGAGCGCCAGTGGCCAGCATTTGTTGAAGGAAAATCACCGCCAGATTTTGCGGCCGATGATTTTGAGATCGATTTTGACGGGCGTGCGACTCCGGCAGATTTGAGTGCGGCTGGACGCGAGCAGTTAGGCAGCAAGTAACCCCTTCACCCTAACCCTCTCCCCAGGGAGAGGGGATTAACCCACGTTTCTGGTAACCACTCAGTAATTTCCTTATCATTGCCGTTCCATTCTTAGTCACGCGAGTTAACCGTGCACGAAACTTTTGACATGCTGATGGCGGTATTTGACCGCGCGGCGCTGATGCTGATTTGCCTGTTCTTTTTAATTCGCATCCGTCTGTTCCGCGAGCTGCTGCATAAAAACGCCCACACGCCCAAAGAGTTACTAGCGGTCACCGCTATTTTCTCAATGTTCGCCTTGTTCAGCACCTGGTCTGGTGTACACGTCGAAGGCTCGCTGGTGAACGTGCGTATTATCGCGGTAATGGCGGGCGGGATTTTATTTGGCCCTTGGGTGGGCATCATTACCGGGATTATCGCCGGGCTACATCGCTATTTGATTGATGTCGATGGGATTACTGCCGTCCCCTGCCTAATTACCAGTATTGTTGCCGGGATTATCTCCGGGTTAATCAACCGCAAAGTCCCGAAAGAGCAGCACTGGCGGGTCGGTATTTTCGGTGCGATGTTATGTGAAACCATGACCATGATTCTGGTGGTGCTGTGGGCGCCGTCGGTGGATTTAGGAATCGATATCGTCTCGAAAATCGGTATTCCTATGATCCTCGGCACCGTTTCAATCGGCCTGATTGTGGTGCTGGTGCAAAGCGTTGAGAGCGAAAAAGAAGCGAGTGCCGCTCGCCAGGCCAAGTTGGCGCTGGATATCGCCAACAAAACGCTACCTTTATTTCGTAACGTCAACAGCGAATCGCTGCGCCAGGTTTGCAATATTATTCGCGACGATATTAATGCCGATGCCGTAGCTATTACCGATGTCGACAAAGTGTTGGCTTACGTCGGCTTTGGCGAAGACAATTATAAGCAAAACGACGACGGTATCAGCCCAAGAACGCAGCTCGCGATTCGAGAAGGGAAAATCATTATTCGTAATGATGATGAGGCTTATCGCACACCGGAAATTCACTCGCTAATAATTATTCCGTTATGGGAAAAAGGTGTCGTCACCGGCACGCTTAAAATCTATTACCGCCACGCACACCAGATCACTTCCACATTACAAGAAATGGCGGTCGGGCTTTCGCAGATTATCTCCACTCAACTGGAAGTTTCTCGCGCCGAGCAGTTACGTGAAATGGCAAATAAAGCTGAGTTACGCGCTCTGCAAAGCAAAATTAACCCTCATTTTCTGTTCAACGCACTAAATGCGATTTCATCCTCTATTCGTATGAATCCAGATACCGCCCGCCAGCTTATCTATAACCTGTCGCGCTATCTGCGTTACAACATTGAATTAAAAGATGATGAGCAGATCGACATTAAAAAAGAGCTGTATCAAATTAAGGATTACATTGCCATTGAGCAGGCGCGTTTTGGCGATAAGCTAACGGTTATTTATAACATTGATGAAGAGGTTAACTGCCTGATTCCAAGCCTGCTGATTCAGCCACTGGTTGAGAACGCGATAGTTCATGGCGTTCAGCAATGTAAAGGCAAAGGTGTTGTCACCATCAGTGTGGAAGAGAGCGGGAATCGGGTGCGCATTGCGGTACGTGACACCGGGCATGGTATCGATCCGCAAGTTATTGAACGTGTAGAGGCCAACGAGATGCCAGGCAATAAAATTGGTCTGTTAAATGTGCACCATCGCGTAAAATTACTCTATGGCGAGGGGTTGGTTATCCGCCGTCTTGAGCCGGGTACGGAAATCGCGTTTTACATTCCTCACGCCGCTACTGTCGTTCCGCCGTTATTGTCGCAGCAAGGAGGAAACGCATGAAAGTCCTCATCGTAGAAGATGAAGTGCTGGCGCAGCAGGAGCTTAACTGGCTGATAAAAGAACATAGTCAGATGGAAGTGGTTGGTACATTTGACGATGGTATGGATGTACTGAAATACCTGCAACATCACGAAGTTGACGCTATTTTTTTAGATATAAACATCCCTTCTTTAGATGGCGTGTTATTGGCGCAAAACATCAGTAAATTTGCCCACAAGCCATTTATTGTGTTTATCACTGCCTGGAAAGAACATGCGGTAGAAGCGTTTGAACTGGAAGCGTTCGACTACATTCTGAAGCCTTACCAGGAATCGCGCATTATCGGCATGCTGCAAAAACTGGAAGCGGCTTACCAGCAACAAAATGCCCCCGCAACATCCGGCACTACTAGCCGTGAAGCGCTGACCATTAACCTGGTAAAAGATGAACGAATTATCGTTACCGATATCAACGATATTTATTACGCCGAAGCGCACGAGAAAATGACGTTTGTTTATACGCGACGTGAAGCCTATGTGATGTCGATGAATATCACCGAGTTTTGCCACAGGTTGCCTGAAAGCCACTTCTTCCGCTGCCACCGTTCATATTGCGTAAACCTGAGTAAAATCCGCGAGATAGAGCCCTGGTTTAACAATACTTATATTTTGCGCCTGCGGGATCTGGATTTTCAGGTGCCAGTGAGTCGCAGCAAGGTAAAAGAGTTTCGTGCGTTGATGCGCTTGTAAGACGGGCGCAAGAATTTGCGCCCGAAGAGATTAAAGCACTTGTCCCAGCGTTTGACGCAGATGTGCGCCAGCGCCCAGCAGCCCCGGCTGATCGTGAACAATCAGATACACGGGGATGCTTTGCACGTACTCTTTAAAACGCCCTTTGTCTTCAAAACCACCACGGAAACCGGATGCTTTAAAGAATTCCAGGAAACGCGGCACGATCCCACCTGCTATGTAAACACCGCCAAACGTTCCCAGCGTCAGAGCCAGGTTGCCACCAAAACGCCCCATGATCACACAGAACAAAGACAGCGCACGACGACAGTCGGTGCAGCTATCTTCTAGCGCTCGTTCAGTAATATCTTTCGGTTTATAACCCTGCGGCTCGCGACCATCTGATTTAACAATAGCGCGGTACAGATTCACCAAACCTGGTCCTGACAGCACACGTTCAGCAGAAACGTGGCCGATTTCGGTGCGCAGTTCCTCGAGGATAATCCCCTCTTCTTCACTGTTTGGCGCAAAATCTACATGACCGCCCTCACCCGGTAGGCTAATCCAGCGTTTATCAACGTGAACGAGATGAGCCACACCAAGCCCGGTACCTGCACCATATACCGCAACAGGTTTGCCTTCGATTGGCTCACCGCCACCAAACTTAATCAGGTGCTCATCTTTGATCATCGGAATAGCCATCGAAACAGCAGTGAAGTCGTTAATGATTTCCAGATGTTCAAAGCCAAGATTCTTTTTCATCTCAGCGGTAGAGAATGCCCAGGTATGGTTGGTCATCGCCACCCAGTCGCCGGTAATCGGACAAGCAATTGCGATACAACCGTCAGTCACACTAACACTGTGCTCTTTGAGATAATGCACCACAACCGCTTCAAGGCTTGGAAAATCGAGGCCCGAATAGGTTTTCGCCTGAGTGATGTCGCCATTTTCTACGTTGCACAGTGCCAGACGTGCATTGGTACCGCCTACATCTCCTACCAAAGCATATTTTGTCATTCTTCCACTGCTCCGCTAAAGTCAAAATAAGTCCTGGCCACACTGTAAAATTAGCTAGCCTAAACAACAACGACCAGATGAGAAGTGCCTTGGGATTATAGATCTTCGTCACAGATTAGCTTGAGCGTTTCAGCCCTTATTGCTGAAAGGCAAGATGTGTTATCTGGCAGACTGTATGTCGTGGCGATTTTGCGTTAAAAAATTTTAGTTAAGGAAAAATCATGCTCCATCCGCGAGCCAGAACCATGCTGGTTCTTTCCATTCCGGCACTGGTCATTGGGATCTGTTCCAGCCTGGTATTAATTGTGGTGATGAAAGTTGCCGCTGTCTTACAAAAGTATTTATGGGTGTCACTGCCCGCACGCTTCGATCTCGACATGAATTCCCCGATGTGGATTTTATTGATGCTGACCTTCACCGGGATTGCGGTTGGGTTAGTGGTTCGCTATATGCCTGGCCATGCAGGCCCTGATCCTGCCACCGAACCGTTGATTGGTGCGCCAGTCAACGTAATGGCGTTGCCGGGTTTGATTATTGCGCTAGTGCTAGGGCTTGCTGGTGGTGTAAGCCTCGGGCCTGAACATCCTATTATGGCGGTAAATATCGCGCTGGCTGTGGCTATTGGCGCACGCTTGTTGCCAAAAGTCGGGGCGCTCGACTGGACGATTCTTGCCGCAGCCGGAACCATTGGCGCATTGTTCGGCACGCCGGTGGCAGCTGCGTTGGTATTTTCCCAGACCCTCAACGGCAGCAATGATGTCCCCTTGTGGGACCGCCTTTTTGCACCACTTATGGCAGCAGCAGCCGGAGCAATGACCACAGACTTGTTCTTCCACCCTGATTTCTCTTTGCCTTCTTTGCAATATACCGAACTGCGCCTGGTTGATATTTTCAGTGGCGCCGTAGTGGCAGCTATCGCTATTGCATTGGGCATGGTTGCCGTCTGGTGCCTTCCACGTATGCATCGTTTAATGCACCAGTTAAAACATCCCGTGTTAATTCTTGGTGTTGGTGGCTTCCTGTTAGGCGTGTTAGGGCTGATTGGAGGTGAAGTCACGCTATTTAAGGGGTTGGATGAAATGCGCCAGCTTACCGCTGGGCAGCATTACTCTGTAGCAACATTGCTGATGTTTGCGGTGGTAAAACTGGCGGCATTGGTGATTGCTTCTGCATGTGGATTCCGTGGTGGACGCATATTCCCAGTGGTTTTCGTTGCGGTCGCACTTGGGATGATGCTCCACCAGCATGTTGAAGCAGTTCCGGCTGCCATTACGCTATCTTGCGCCATCCTTGGCCTGGTGTTAGTCGTTACGCGTGATGGTTGGCTCAGCCTGTTTATGGCAATGGCCGTGGTGCCCGACATCAAACTACTCCCATTGCTGTGCATCGTGATGCTGCCAGCCTGGCTGATGCTTGCAGGTAAACCGGTAATGATGGCGGAGAAGCCTAAGGTTTAATCCTTAGCGGCATTGCGCTTAGCAAGCGCTGCCGTAACCGCCTGCAATAGTTCGGGAATATCTTGTTTCGGTAGAACGACTTCCACAAGCGTAAGTCGTTCTGCCAGTGCCGCTTTCTGCATTACTTCTTCAAGCTGCACTTGCTCAGTCACTCGCCAGCATTGCGCAGGGTTGTGAAGATTCATCGCCTGCGGAATTTGCGTCCAGTTCCAGGACGCGATGTCGTTATAGCGCTGCTCGGCGCCATGAATGGCCCGCTCAACGGTGTAACCGTCATTGTTGAGCAAGAAGATCACCGGGCGTTGCCCATCGCGCATCATTGAGCCAATCTCCTGAATCGTAAGCTGCGCCGACCCATCCCCCACCAGCAATACCACGCGACGATTGGGGCAAGCGGTTTGCGCCCCAAACGCGGCCGGGAGGGTAAAACCTATCGATCCCCACAACGGCTGGCTGATAAAAGTCACCCCGGCGGGTAGGGTCAGTGTCGCCGCACCAAAAGCGGCGGTTCCCTGGTCTGCCAGAACTATATCTCCCGGGCGTAGGAATTTTTGAATGGATTGCCAGAACGCATGCTGGTCTAGTTTTCCGCTAGTCGCTTCGGGCAGTGCTGGCGGCTTTTGCTCTGACACGGGCCAGCCGGAAACCTGGTGTTTGCACAACTGATGCAAGACCGACACGGCTTGCGCCATTGCAATACAGCTGAACCAGCGTTCGCCGATTCGGGTGGCATTTGGTTGAATGTCGATAGTCTGCTGAAGAGTAAGATGCTGCGTGAACCCGGCAGTAAGCGTATCGGTAAACTTAACGCCCACGCAGATAACCAGTTCGGCCATTTCAATCGCCTGTATCACCGTTGCATCGCTGGCAGCGGCGCTGTAAGTGCCTACAAACCCCTGCTGACCTTCATCAAATAACCCTTTGCCCATTAGCAACGTTGCATGAGGCATCGGAGTGTCATCCATCCACTGTTGCAACGCTTTTTGCTGTCCAAAACGTAACGCCAGAAAATCCGCCAATAAGGCCACACTGCGGCTTTCAGCCAGGCGTTCTTGTACACAGGCACGAAATTCCGCCAGTAAGGCGGGATCGGTTGACTGTTGCGAAGTAAGTAACGGTTTTGTTGGGCGAGTAGCTGGGGCCTGAGAGACGTCGCCAGGTAATAACAAATAACCGGGACGGCGTTGGGTCAAAGCTTGTTGCAAAACGCGGTCGATTTCATAACAGGCATTTTCTACAGTGAGGGAAGCCTGGGCTACTGTTACTTCCTGTGCCATTCGCGCAAAGTGCCGGAAATCACCGTCGCCTAATGTGTGGTGCATTAACTCGCCGCGCTGTTGTGCCCCAAGGCATGGCGCGCCGACTACATGGATAACCGGTAAATATTCAGCGTAACTTCCAGCGATGCCATTAATGGCACTGAGCTCTCCAACCCCAAAGGTAGTGAGCACCGCAGCCGCTCCATTACAGCGAGCATAACCATCAGCAGCATATGCAGCATTCAGCTCGTTGGCACACCCCACCCAGGCAAGGGTCGGGTTATTAATCACATTGTCCAGAAACTGTAAGTTGTAGTCACCGGGAACACCAAACAGATGGGTAATTCCAGCCTCGGTGAATCGGTCCAGAAGATAGTCTGCGACAGTGTAAGACATAACTCATTCCTTCTCAGAGGGCTTACTGTGAGTATTGGGCATATGTGATCGCTGTCGAGGATCAATGAGAATAAGGGTGTGGAAAGAGGGATTTACACGTAACTGCGGTGTAGTCTGAAGCCCGTAATGTTGTGAAAACGTATACACTAAGTTGGGCATTATTCACTTACCGGGAAACTAATATGGTCTATCAGGCAAATCCTGCGCGTTATGAATCAATGGAATATCGTCGTTGTGGGCGCAGCGGACTCAAACTACCCGCCATTTCTCTGGGTTTATGGCACAATTTTGGCGACAGCACGTTACTGGACAACAGCCGTCAGTTGTTGCACCGCGCATTTGATTCCGGGATTACCCATCTGGATCTGGCCAATAACTATGGGCCACCTCCGGGCTCTGCCGAAGAAAACTTTGGCCGTATCCTGCGTGAAGATTTCCTTCCATATCGTGATGAGCTGATTATTTCGTCCAAAGCGGGTTACACCATGTGGGATGGGCCGTATGGTGATTGGGGATCGCGTAAGTATTTAATTTCAAGCCTTGATCAAAGCCTGAAGCGTATGGGATTGGAGTATGTTGACATCTTCTATCACCATCGCCCGGATCCAGAAACACCCCTTGAAGAAACTATGCGCGCACTGGATACCGTGGTGCGTCAAGGTAAAGCACTGTACGTTGGCGTCTCAAATTACCCAGCCGAACTCGCCGCTCAAGCCATTGATATTTTGAATGACCTTGGTACTCCATGCCTTATCCACCAACCACGTTACTCGATGTTTGAGCGTTGGGTTGAAGGCGGTTTACTGGCCGTTCTGCAAGAAAAAGGCGTGGGTAGCATTGCCTTTTCACCACTGGCTGGCGGCCAACTGACCGATCGCTATCTTGATGGGATTCCTGCTGATTCCCGTGCCGCAAGCGGCAGCAAGTTCCTTAATGCTGACCAGCTCACAGAGGAAAAACTGCAAAAAGTTCGTAAATTGAATGCCATAGCGCAACGTCGCGGGCAGAAACTTTCCCAAATGGCATTGGCATGGGTGCTGCGTGGTGACAAAGTCACATCAGTGCTGATTGGCGCCAGTAAAACCAGCCAGATTGATGATGCAGTCGGCATGTTAGCCAATCGTCACTTTACGGCGGCAGAACTGGCAGAAATTGAAGCTATTTTAGTGTAACCGCTATCACCAACTGGTTTAATTACGAACTAAATTAGCAAAAAGTGCTCTCCTCTGCGAATTAGGAGTTGTGGCGATGAAACACTTAGTTACCACAACTTACTATACCGCTAACAAGCCGCTCTGGCGGTTACCGTGTAAGGGGAGAGAGTATGTTCAGGACACTGATTCTTGCGATTGCATTACTGGCATCTGCACCAATGATGGCGAATGCGGGCGAAATCACCCTGCTGCCGTCAGTTAAGCTTCAAATTGGCGATCAGGATTATCGCGGTAATTACTGGGATGGCGGCGGCTGGCGCGACCGTGATTACTGGCATCGTAATTATGAATGGCGTGACCGTGGCTGGCACCGCCATGATAACGGCTACCATCGTGGCTGGTATAAAGACCGTGGCCGTAGCAGCTTTGAGAAAGGTTATCGCGCGGGCTGGAACGATCGTGACGATCATCGTGGTCGAGGCCGTGGTGATCACGGACGTGGGCACGGCGGTGGTCATCGCCATTGAGGCTAATGATTTAAAAATGGGAGCTAAGGCTCCCATTTTTATTACAGCAATCGATAGTTTTTATCTGGGGTGATTTTTCCAGGAAGCCTCCCATCATGGATCATTTCCCGTAAATCAATTTCAATGGTGTTGCAGATAGCATTCAAGGGTAAATCATTATCTTCACGACCAAAGGGATCCTCAAGCTCAGTAGCAATCGCATCAAGCGCAAGCAATGCATATGTGGTAAATAATGAAAACAACAGAGAAAGAAACCCAAAGCTGTCGATGATCAGCAATGGATAAATCGCACAATAGATATAAATAGTGCGATGTAAAATTAAAGAATATGCAAACGGAATTGGCGTATTACTGATACGTTCACACCCACCCTGAATGGTACTGATATTATTGAGGTAATGATTAAAGTTCTGGTAATCCAGGGAATTTCGCTTATAGCGAAAAAGCCATTTGCCAATCTCCTGAAGCAAAGCATTACATGGAGTGGCAACATTTAGCCTCTCAAGCATAAATGGGGCTTGCGATGTGACCTCCACAGGCATTTTTTCATGCCGCAGCATCGATTTTAATATGTTGCAATAACATACGATAAAATTGAGCACGACTTTCATCTCATCCTGACTAGCTTCTGTTGTGCTTTTTATTTCCCGCATTAAAGATCGAGTGGTAATCAACAAGTCTCCCCAAAGCTTTCTGGCCTCAGAATAGCGGAGCCACGCTGCATTGTTACGGAAGCCAAGAAATATCGAAATGGATATCCCAATAAAACCAATTGGATTTTCTTTTGCTTCAATACCATGCAAATGCAAAAGCGGGAGTAGAAATAGATAAGCCATATTCAACATAGCGAAAAAGAGCAACTGGCGAGAAATTTTCCTCATAATAGACCCTCTCCATGAGAACAATCTTCTAAACCAGTGTTGCTCAGGCCTGACTATCATTCTTTATCCTTTACACATAAATTTGCCATATGTGCATAAACGGGAACCAATTTATGTAAGTAATGCTCAAAAACCTGTTTTTTATCAGAAAGAGGAATCACTCCGTCAAGGAGGCCCTGTTGATTAATATATGAAGAGGGTATGTCTATAATGCTCTCTCCTTGTATAAGAGGATGATAGCTAATCATAATAGGGCCTAAAAAACCGGTGCGGATAATGTTTAGCTGCATCGAACCAAAAAGCTTTATAGACAAATTATTACTTTGGCAAATTGCTACCTGGTGATGGTATAAACGTTCAGTTAATGTAATATTCTTTAGCAAAACCAATGTGTAGTTATTCCATAAACTATCCATACTTGTTTTTTTACTATGAATATCAGAAGCGTACTCTTTTAAAGATAGGTATTGCGGCATACAATAATCTCTCCCACTTAAAATTGAGATTAAATATAGATAATAAAAAACAGAAAAGTAATGAATGATGAATTAACTAGTCAGTATTTCCATTTTTGCTCAGTGCTTTGATGGCATCACTATGAAGAATAAAATCAATGTAATTACGCAATGTCAAAGTGTTATTTTTATTACTGGGGTAAATCATCCACAATTCTATTTTCTGCACACTCCAGTCGGGAAGAGCAATTTTAAGCTGACCATTTTTTAGATAGGGATCCACAATGTACTCGGGCAAAATTGCCATCCCTGTACCTTGTAAAGCTTGTTGCAATATATAAGTCAGATTATCGCTGGTATGCCGAGAATTCATGACCAATTTATAGCTGCTAGCTTCTTGAGAAAGAGTGACGCTTTTCCATGTTTTATGGGTAATTAAATCACATGTAAGCAATTCATCAGGTGAACTGACATTATGCTTTTCTGCATACTCCGGCGTCGCAACAATAAATCGATTAAAGGTTCCCAGGAAACGCCCAATGAAAGAGTCATCGGAAGGCTTACCTATTCTGTAAGCGACATCAAAAGTATCGTTAACCGAACCAAAGAATGAGTCAGCCGTAACCAGTTCAAGTTCAACCTGAGGATTTGCTTTCAAAAACTCATGGTGAGGTGCAGGTAAGGCACTGTACATGAACCCCGGAGGCGCTATTATTCTTAATTTCCCATTTGGGCTTTCACGTAATAACTGAATGAGCTCATCAGCTCTGAATGCAACATCTATCACTTCCTGACAGTATCGCAAATAACTTTCACCTGCATATGTCAGCGAGATCTTTCGCGTTGTTCGATTGAGCAAACGTAAACCAAGATATTCTTCGAGTTCACTTATTTGCTGGCTGACGCGAGATTTCGTCATATTCAATTCTTCAGCGGTTCTTGTAAAATTGCCGTTTTTTACCAGCGCGGCAAAAAGAGCCATATGATTAAAGTGCTTGAACATGACAAAACCCTGATATTTCTAAACGTCAGCATAAATCATACATAACATAATGTGGGATGGATAGAGCTGATTGTTCAACAAATCACACCCATTTGTTCTGAAAGTAGTAACTAATCAACAGAGTCTTAATAGGTATGATTGCCTGTGTTCGGCACCAATATACACAGGGTAATTTATAAATAATGTGGACCTCGATAGCGAATCGAAAACTGCTGAGCATTCCGCTTTTTGGAATATTATTGCTCAATACGATTATTGACATTTTCTTAGGTGCTATTGCGTTAGGGCATCACAATTTTATGATTGTCGGTGTATTGGCAATCGCGTTTGCGATTCAGGGAATGTTTATGGTTCGAGTTAGCAGGCATATATTCTGCTAACTCACCAGGGGAAGGGATATAAATAAACGCAAATGCATGAATGAACTTATAAAGATGTAACCCGCGACCACAAGACTGTGGCCGCAGAGCGCTATAAATCTACAACCCCAAAGCCGTACCAACTAGCAGCCACAGGTTAAGCGCCACCACTACAGCTACAATCACCCACCCCACTTGTTTTACCAGCCGGGTATTGACTAAATCCCCCATCAATTTTTCATTGCTGGTGAAAATCAGCAGCGGCACCAGAGCCAGTGCGATACCGAAACTGAGCAGTACCTGGCTCATAACAAGAACGCGCGTTGGGTCAAGCCCCATCAGGATGACAATAAAAGAAGGTGCCATGGTGACTGAGCGGCGAACCCACAGCGGTATATAGAAGCGCACGAACCCCTGCATCACGACCTGCCCTGCCAGCGTGCCGACAACAGTTGATGACAATCCCGCCGCAACCAAGCTCAATCCGAAGATTGTCGCCGCAGAATGGCTCAAAAGTGGCTCAAGCGTGAGATATGCCTTTTCGAGATCGGCAACACCTGTATGGCCAGAGAAGTGAAACGCTGCGGCGGCCGTTGCCATCATCGCCAGATTAACAAATCCGGCAATCGTCATTGCGATGCCCACATCCCATTTTGTCGCGCTGTAACGCTCGGCGCGATTGCCTTCGTGCATATGCTGGGTCAGCGATGAGTGAAGATAGATAACGTGCGGCATAATAGTCGCACCCAGCACTCCGGCGGCTAAAAATACCGCTTCGCTGGTCGGCAAGGTTGGGATCAACATCCCTTTGCCCAATTCAGCCAATTTAGGCTGTGAGAAAATCAGTTCAACAATGTAAGCCGCGGCCACAAATAACAGCAGTCCACCGATCACTTTTTCGAGCGGTTTTTGCCCGCGCCGTTGCAACATCAGTATCAGGAACGTTGCAATACCGGTAAGTACCGCACCTTGCAGCAATGAGACACCGAGGATTAATTTAAAACCAATCGCAGCACCGATGAATTCGGCCAGATCGGTCGCCATGGCAATGATTTCGGCTTGTATCCAGTACAGCCACACAACCGGACGCGGATAGTGGTCACGAATTTGTTCAGCGAGGTTCTTGCCGGTGGCAATCCCTAGTTTTGCCGACAGAATTTGGATAAGCATCGCCATCAGGTTCGCCCACACCACTACCCAGAGCAATTTATAGCCAAAGCTGGCCCCGGCCTGAATGTTGGTAGCAAAGTTACCAGGATCGATATACCCGATAGCAGCGATAAAAGCCGGCCCCATCAACGCCAGGCGTAATCTGCGCGCTGTGCGGGTACCACTGTTGTCAACGCGACTGTTTGTCATCATCTGCCTCTGAGATATAGCCTTTGCTATGTTTCAAGCTATCAAAAATGAGAATGATTATCAAATTCATTTAAGTGAGATAAACTGATTGCTCTGATAGATGAAAACAATGAGGGATTTGGGGTGACGATTTAGCATCGTCCGTTAATTAAAAAAAATACGACAACCACTATGTTAAGGATATGTGCGTTGACGCAACTTTTATCTTCTTTACTTAACATAGCAGAAATGTATGGTTGATCACTAATTTTGAGATTCGTCACATGACATTACTATAGTGTGCGATTAGTCTCGTTTTCTTATTGCTTGTTTCATAGAATGTGCAACGAAATTAAACCTGCCTCATGTTTGGAGCAAATATGTCCCGCGTTCTTCACTTTGTCTTAGCGCTTGCCGTGGTTGCGCTACTTGCTTTATTGCTGAGTAGCAACCGTAAGCAGATTCGTATTCGCTTTATCGTTCAACTGTTAGTGATCGAACTCATCCTGGCCTGGTTCTTCCTGAACTCAGAAATCGGTCTGGGCTTTGTGAGAGGTTTCTCAGAAATGTTTGAGAAACTGCTGTCGTTCGCTAACGAAGGGACAAACTTTGTATTCGGTAAGATGAATGACGAAGGACTCGCCTTCTTCTTCCTGAAAGTACTCTGCCCAATCGTCTTTATCTCCGCGCTGATCGGGATATTGCAGCACATCCGTGTTCTGCCGATTGTTATCCGCTTTATCGGTACCGTTCTGTCTAAAGTGAATGGTATGGGTAAACTGGAATCCTTTAACGCCGTAAGCTCGCTGATTCTGGGACAATCAGAAAACTTTATCGCCTATAAGGATATTCTCGGCAAGATGTCTCGCAACCGCATGTACACCATGTCCGCTACGGCCATGTCTACCGTGTCCATGTCGATTGTCGGTGCATATATGACGATGCTCGAGCCAAAATATGTGGTCGCAGCGCTGGTGTTGAACATGTTCAGTACCTTTATCGTACTGTCGCTGATTAACCCTTACCGCGTTGATGAGAGCGAAGAAAATATCCAGATGTCTAACCTGCACGAAGGGCAAAGCTTCTTCGAAATGCTCGGTGAATACATTCTGGCAGGTTTTAAAGTTGCGATTATCGTTGCCGCAATGCTGATTGGCTTCATTGCCCTGATCGCGGCACTTAACGCACTGTTTGCAGCAATCTTTGGCATCTCTTTCCAGGGCATTCTGGGTTACATCTTCTACCCGATTGCCTGGGTAATGGGTGTTCCTTCCCATGAAGCATTGCAGGTTGGTAGCATCATGGCCACCAAGCTGGTTTCCAACGAATTCGTTGCGATGCTGGATCTGCAAAAACTGGCCGGTACGCTTTCCCCACGTGCGGAAGGTATCCTGTCTGTGTTCCTGGTTTCGTTTGCTAACTTCTCTTCTATCGGGATTATCGCTGGTGCGATTAAAGGCCTGAACGAAGAGCAAGGTAACGTGGTTTCTCGCTTTGGCCTGAAACTGGTTTACGGTGCAACTCTGGTGAGTATTCTGTCAGCATCTATCGCTGGTCTGTTCTTGTAATTCTCACAATAAAAAGCCGGGGCAATTTGCTCCGGCTTTTTTTATGCCTGAAATTCCTGGCGGATTTATCTACGCCTGAATAGCATCGTCATCCTGCCAGCAGACCTGGTTTCTGCCTCGTTCTTTAGCGGTATACATCCGCATATCTGCAAGCGACTGGATTTGATCAAGCGTGTACTCAGGATACTCACTGTGCGAAGCCACACCTAGCGATGCGGTAACAGGTAATTTTCGGCCGTCATCCAGAACCAGTGCCGAAGACTCCAACTCCCATTTAACTCTTGTAGCCACCATAATCCCCGCCTTGAGATCGGAGTTAGGCAGATAAATACAGAACTCCTCACCACCAATACGCCCAAGAATATCCTGGCTGCGTATCGCACGCTGAATGCGCTGAGTCGCATGCATCAGCACATTGTCACCGACCTGATGCCCGTAAACATCGTTCACTTTCTTGAAGTGGTCGAGATCTAATTGCACAAGTGTGTAATCTACATAATCAGGGCTAATTTGTGATGTTTTCTCAAAGAAGCCACGGCGGTTAAGTGCACCGGTCAACTCATCGTGAAGCGCATGATGCTGCATTTCACGCTGCAAGCTCCCCATATTGCGCACCAGGCGGCAAATCACTCGGTGCGATCCCCAGAGGAACAGCACGAATATCCCCCACATCGCGATCAACAGGATACTGAAACGGCCAAAGTCTTCATGTAAACCCTGACTGAGGGTTTGGGTACTGATCAGTACCGAGCGCGTGCCAACAACTCTGCCAAAAGTGATGAATACAGACCCATCGCGCATCGTGCCGCGCGATGAGACTTCAAGCATCTGGCGAATAGTTTGTAGATGCTTAGCAGTGAGTTGAAATTGATTGGCCGACCCTACGGTACCGGTGAGTGGAATTAGCCGTTCATCAAACAATTGATAAGCACTCTGCGTATCTTCAGGTAATGACGCCGCAAGGAATTTTTGCACTGCATCATTTTCAAACGCTATCCCCAGAAGGCCTATCCATTCGCCACGAAAATCGACAGGAATGGCGGCATTAACCAGAGTGTCATCAGTTTTAGCGATATTCTGCCGTGTCCAGAAAGGTTCTCGCTGTGGATTGAGCAATGGCGAAGCCAGCACGAAACTACCCTGTTCTACATGAGGGTTGTAGCTGCTCACCAATAGCGAGTTCATCTCCTGGGATAGAGAGACAATAAACTCGCCATCACGTGAGATGTAGTACAAATCAGCAGTCAGTTCATTGGCCCCTGTCGCCAACGGGAAAAGGCCCTGAATCTTCCGCAATGCGTAGAGTTGCTGGCGGACTTGTAGCGCGTCCTCGCCGTGAAACGCGCTGTCCTCGGTAAGCGTATCGGGCAAAGGCAGCTCGCGGACCCACAATGGTGAATCGCCAACATCGCCTGTAATTTCCGAAGGAACAGTTGCCACACCAGGGAACAACGGATCGTCCATCGCTTCAATAAAAATTCGTTTTAGATAGCGAAGGTTGTCAACTTTGTACTGTGCTTTGCTTTCGATTCTGGCAATTACACTTTCAAGGTGGCTAAGCTGGCTTGTACGGTAGCCATGGCTAAATAGCTGTCCTTGCTGCCAGAATAAAAAAGTAGTCAGCGCAAAAACAAAAATAAAAACCAGATGGATAACCCGGAGTGTTTTTGCCATTGGCAGGCGAAATCTATTCGCTAAAGAAGTGCTCACAAATCAGCCCCTTGATTATATGCTCGCAACATACTGCTACCTTAATGTATGGACTAAGGCCAGAGGCTCTGGCTTGCCTATCAGATACCCTTGTAAAAACTGTACGCCGAGTTCGCATAAAAGCCTGCGCTGTTCTTGCGTTTCAACAAACTCTGCAACAACAATCAATTGCTTCGCTCGAGCCATATCACAAATAGATTTAACAATCAGCGGGTCAAGCGAGTCGGTGGTGATGTCTTTAATGAAGCAACCATCTATCTTAATAATGTCTGCTTGCAGCCTTTTCAACCGCTCGTAGTTCGCATAACCGGTACCAAAGTCATCAATGGCAATTTTAAACCCATAATCACGCAGTAACGTAATGTTCTGCATTGAAGTTTCTGACTCTGAAAAAGCCTGTTCCTCGGTGACTTCAATAATCACGCTGCTGGTTGGCACCTGGAATTGCGTGAACAATGAAATAATATTCTGCGCAATATCCTTTTGCATCAACGTCAACGGCATAAGATTTACCGAGAAACGCGACTGCTCGCCCTTCTCAGGGTGAAGATACAAATAATTCACCAGCTTCTTCACCACTAACATATCGAAGCGCGTGCTGAGGTTAAACTCGGCAATAACAGGAATAAATTTATCCGGGGTAATTAATTCATCATCAAAAGTGATACGACTCAGTATTTCGTGATATCCATGCCCCATCTTATTCACAATAGGTTGTGCATAGAGAGTGACAGGCTCTTCTTCATTCAAAGCACGTTTGATTTTTTGCAGTAACAAAACACGCTCTGTCGTTTTGTCAGAGACATATTCAACTCGGGTATTCAAGCTGAGTACGCGTAACGATTCACTCGCCTGATCGGAGAGAAAACTTAATTGCCCTAAAGTGCGGTGTAATTCTTCAAGGCTGTTGTCGATAACGCTATAGGATGCGCCGTACTCAATTTCCAGCATGGTGTTATGCCATGTTATTTTTTTGCTATTGAGTAAATCAACAATATGTTCGAGTCGCGCATCGGTATGTTGTCCACGGAGGAAAATTAATAATTCGCTTCCGGGCAACTGAAATACTTGTTCACCTTCATGCAGGAAAGGCGTTATCTGACTGGTAACTATACGCTTACAATGAATTCGCATCATCATGCCGTAATGGCGGCTTAAAAATTCCAGGTTCGACATCCTTAGGCAGCAAAGCGTCCCTTCCGGGTAACATTGCACATGATGTTCCAGGGCACGTAAATTTGGTAATTGTGTTAATGGGTCGGTTAATGCCTGCGAATGATAAATGCGTTTCATCCATTCGTTTTTCTTAAACATCATCGTCATATACAACATACAGACGGAAAAAGAGATGAAAACAGAAAGAATGAATGACAGGGCAAATTCTGTATTAACCCCGTAAAGGAAACCATCGTTATATGTCAGTAGTAGCCATACGGATATAGCCCATAACAGCCCCATTAAACGCGGGCCAAAATGGCGGATACCCAGCGTAAATAGCACAAAGATAGCGGGCACAAGGTAGCCTGAAACCTGCAACAAGCCCCACGATGAGCACAACACCACCAGCAGAGTTATCAGGCATAACAACCAGGTGAAAGAATAAAAACGACGTGGGCCAACGAAATCACGCATCACGCAACGACGCCAGAAGGCTCGGACGTAATTTGGATTCAGGATCATTCTAAGCGGATAGTAAAACAGGAAAGTGAATATCAGCGAGGCGGCAATTAAATTTTGAAAATCCACCACCATAAACATGAGTGAATTGTCACCAAAGTACGCAGCCACTGCTTCTGGAAATTGAATATAGTGCCCCGCCAGATACATCAATAATTTAGTGCTGAAAGGTGCGACAAACCCTAGCCAGAATATCCGAGTCCCCATTCCTTTATCGGTCAAAGCATAGCGCCATCTCGACCCAAGGTAATGACGAGCAATTATACTACAAACTATTATTGGAAATATCAGGCAAAAAACAAACGACGCTAACGCCACAAATGACAGATGAAGTACGCATGAGAATGTCACTACTGATGAAATTATTAGAGGAATAATCGCAGCTCGGCCATAGATAAACACCATGGCTATCAACAAACCCATTGGAAGATATGCGAGATAAACCTGAACACCATCAATTGTCGTTAACGGTGAAATGTAGCGAGAAAAAGGGACGAGAAAGAGAGATAAAACCAGTGCTGTAACGAATTTCTTGATAGATTTTTGAAAAATCATAAGCCCTGGTCTGAGTATTCTGTAATGGCTTTGCAGCATTATTCGGTGATAAATAATACGTTTATTTGTTGCGCAAATCAAGTTTGCGAATTATTGCAGGTGATTAAATTTATTAGTTTTTTATACAAACCAACAAAGAGAAATAATTTGATATATTCATATTGAGAATACATCGTATTTATATATTCACTGAATTGAGGAAAGTCGTGCTCAAATCACTATTTTGTGACGTTATTCTGGCGCAGAAACGAAAAAACCCCCGCCATTAGGCGAGGGTTTCATATTTTGGTGGAGCTAAGCGGGATCGAACCGCTGACCTCTTGCATGCCATGCAAGCGCTCTCCCAGCTGAGCTATAGCCCCACGAATGGGTTTGGTTTAAACGATTCAAATCTTGCTGGTAAAGATTTGGTGGAGCTAAGCGGGATCGAACCGCTGACCTCTTGCATGCCATGCAAGCGCTCTCCCAGCTGAGCTATAGCCCCGTACCGTGAAACCGTGTCGTATCGACGGGCGGCATCATATGAAACCCATTCGAGAGTGTCAACGTCAAATTCAGCTTCGGCGATTAATCGCCGAAAAAGCAAACAATACAAGTAAAAGCAGAGGCATCTCGTCTTCCTGTAGTTAATCCTGTCACAGTTTCCAGTAAAATGATCCCCTAAAATGAACCACTAATAACCCCTTTGGATTTAAGGAAAAACTGTGCTCAAGGAACGTATGACCCCGGAAGAGCTGGCGATGATTACTGGTTATAGCCGCCAAACAATCAACAAATGGGTACGCAAAGAAAGTTGGCTCACCACTCAAAAACCCGGTGTTCAGGGAGGTAAAGCTCGCCTGATTCATGTGGATGAACGTGTACGCGATTTTATTAATAGTGCAAAACGCGTTTCGGAGAAACTCAGCAGTTACCACGTTAATGACACTTCACTGGAAGGGCTTTTGCTCAATTCGATGAAACAGATGTCAATCTCGGAACAAGAAAAAATGTCTGCATTGATTCTGCGAGAAGGCATTGCTGGGGTGTTAAAGCGTTTAGGTATTCGTGATGAGTAAAACGAGTATCAAAAAGCCGGCATAAGCCGGCTTTTTAGTCACAACACTTTATAACGTCAGGCGTTACTGTTGTGCTTCGCGCGTAGCAATGAATTCCAGAGCCTGATTAATACGAGCAATCGAACGTTGTTTACCAATCGCGTGAACAGTGACATCAAGACCAGGTGACTGCCCTGCCCCTGTAACAGCAACACGCAGCGGCATACCAACTTTACCCATGCCTACTTCCAATTCATCAGCGGTTGCCTGAATTGCATTATGCACATTCTCTGCAGTCCAGTCGGTCAATGCTGCCAGTTTGTCGCGCACAACTTCCAGCGGCTGACGAGCAACCGGACGAAGGTGTTTCTTCGCAGCATCTGCGTCAAACTCACTGAAGTCTTCATAGAAGTAGCGGCAAGTTTCAGCCATCTCTTTCAGAGTTTTGCAGCGGTCGCCAAGCAATTTAACCAACTCAGCCAGTTGTGGGCCGTTGCGAGTATCAATGTTTTGCTGCTCGATGTGCCATTGCAGATGGGTCGCAACATATTCAGGAGCAAGGTGGTTAATGTAGTGGTGGTTCAGCCACTGCAATTTTTCAGTATTGAATGCACTGGCCGATTTGCTAACGGAGTCCAGTGTGAACAATTTGATCATCTCTTCACGAGTGAAGATTTCCTGATCGCCATGAGACCAGCCCAAACGCACCAGGTAGTTGAGCAGCGCTTCTGGCAGATAGCCGTCATCGCGATACTGCATGACACTCACTGCGCCATGACGTTTGGACAGTTTTTTACCGTCGTCGCCATTAATCATAGAAACGTGCGCATAAACCGGTACTGGCGCATTCAACGCTTTCAGGATGTTGATCTGACGCGGAGTGTTGTTGATATGGTCTTCGCCACGAACAACGTGGGTGATTTCCATATCCCAGTCATCCACTACAACACAGAAGTTGTAGGTTGGGGAGCCATCGGTACGGCGAATGATCAGATCATCCAACTCCTGGTTGCTGAATTCGATTGGGCCTCGGATCTGGTCATCGAAAATAACAGAACCTTCTTGCGGGTTGGCAAAACGCACAACACATGGTTCATCAGCAGTATGATGCTCATGGCCATGGCGGCAGCGACCGTCATAACGTGGCTTGTCGCCGTTCGCCATTTGTTCTTCACGCAATGCCTCAAGGCGTTCTTTAGAGCAGTAGCATTTGTACGCTGTACCAGCTTCCAACATCTCGTCGATAACCGCGTTATAGCGGTCAAAGCGCTTGGTCTGATAATACGGACCTTCATCCCACTCAAGGCTCAGCCAGTTCATGCCATCCATAATAGCTTCTATAGCTTCTGGAGTTGAACGCTCAAGGTCGGTGTCTTCTATACGTAGCACGAACTCACCGTCGTGGTTACGAGCAAAAAGCCATGAATAGAGAGCAGTACGAGCACCACCAACGTGCAAATAGCCTGTTGGGCTTGGCGCGAAGCGAGTTTTGATTTTCATTAAACGGCCTTAATTACGCAAAAGTACCGGGGAACCGGCAAATGCCAGGGAATATAGAGTGGGCAACATTCTACCACTGTGTACTGATTCCTCAATGTTGATACCCTTTCTTGTCTTCAATCCACATATTCTGATGACAAATCAATCACCAATGTGCAATTCGCGATCGCATTGTTTATTTTTACGACGAACGAACAAAATCTTTAGAAAAGGCGTTGACTCATTTTCAACTCTCCCTATAATGCGACTCCACACAGCGGGGGTGATTAGCTCAGTTGGTAGAGCACCTCCTTTACACGGAGGGGGTCGGCGGTTCGAGCCCGTCATCACCCACCATTCATTAGTGAGTGATTCCGCAGTGTAGCAAGAGATAAGATTTGGGTGATTAGCTCAGTTGGTAGAGCACCTCCTTTACACGGAGGGGGTCGGCGGTTCGAGCCCGTCATCACCCACCATTATCTACTCTTGCAATAGAAGTACCGAAGTTTGGGTGATTAGCTCAGTTGGTAGAGCACCTCCTTTACACGGAGGGGGTCGGCGGTTCGAGCCCGTCATCACCCACCATTCGGGGCGTTAGCTCAGTTGGTAGAGCAGTTGACTTTTAATCAATTGGTCGCAGGTTCGAATCCTGCACGCCCCACCAAATTTAGACAAAAGCGCCTTCGGGGCGCTTTTGTTGTTTCTAAGGCTCGATCTTTTTCGTGCTGGGTTCGAACCTGCAGCAGGTTCGACAAAATCGTCGGGAACGATTTTGCATCACCGCTTGCGGTGACCCGCAGGGCGAGTCTCAGGATGAGACGAGTGATATCCTGCACGCCCCACCAATGTAGAAAGGCGCCCTAAAGGCGCCTTTTTGCTATGTGCGATTCAGCAGAATTTTGCACGTATTCCCCATACAAAACTCTACTCGTCTTCCCCAGCCAATCAATACTGAAATTGTATCAATCGCACCGAATACAATATTGGTGTTTCCCATTCTTCCCTCGCAATATGCCATCGGCCGACACACTACTTGTTGTCAGCATCTTTCCGGACGGAAATCTCGGATTTAAGGCACAGGGAAAATAAAAAATGAAAAAACACCTCACCACTACACTCGCTTTATTGTCCTCGTTAATGGCTGTTACTGCCACTCAAGCCGAATTTAAAGGAGGATTCGCTGACATCGGCTTACATTATCTCGACTGGACATCTCGAACCACGCATCGCACCAGTGAAAAATCCCACAAAGACGATTTCGCGTATCTGGAACTCGAAGGCGGTGCAAACTTTACCTGGGGTGAAATGTATGGCTTCTTCGATCTTGAAAACCCGTTGAATAGCCGCCACGATAAACCGGGTTCAGAACAACGCTATACCTTCAAAAACACTAACCGTATTTATCTGGGCGATACTGGCTTAAACCTTTATCTGCACGTCTATGGCACTTACGGTTACCCTAACGCCAATAATTTCCATGACGTGATGGGACTTTACGGTCTGGGTTATAACTATGCGGCTAATGGCTTCTGGTTTAAACCGTTCATTGCTAAACGCTACACCGACCAGACTTACTACACCGGAAATAACGGTTATGTCGCGGGTTGGGTTGCGGGATATAGTTTCTCGCTTTGGGGCGAGAAGCTGATGCTCACCAACTGGAATGAATATGAATTTGACCGCGCCGACAATTATGCAGCCGGCAACGGTGGCAAAGATGGCATAAACGGAGCTGTCGCTTTGTGGTGGACACCCATTCCGAGCATTACCACAGGCATACAATATCGTTATGCCGACAACAAACTGGGAGAAAGCTTCCTGCAAGACGGGTTTATCTATTCGGTAAAATATAACTTCTGATGAATACAGCCCTGCCACAAATGGTAGGTTCAGCCCAATTCACTCAAGATTATTCCTTGCTTAGCCGATAACCTTTTATCGGCTCCTTTGAGGGAATTATTATGAGCAACACCATAACAACGTCCACGCCTTCGCTGCAAACTACTGCGAACACTTCTTCATCAAACTCGGGTAACGATCTAGCGTCACAAATCAGCCGTATCACCCAGCAAATCACTAAACTCACTCAGCAAGCGAAAGATATTGCCAATGGCAGCGGCACAACAGAAGAAAAGCAGAAGCAACAAGAGCTCATTCAGGCGCAAATTAAAATGTTACAGGCGCAACTGGCGCAACTCCAGCGTGAGCAAGCTGAACAGGCCCAGCAAAAACAGGAACTGCAACAATCCCGAGTAGAAGGTGTGAATAAACCGTCCGAAGAACACCAGATTGATATCTACGTCTAATCTTTATTAAACAGTGGGTTGCTCAGGCGAGCAGTGGCTAACTGCTGCGCCTGTTGACGAACAACCTGCCAGATAGCCTCAGCAGCACGAGAAAGCGAGCGATTTTTCCGCCGCACCAACATTAATTGCCGATCGACAACGGGAACCAGGGGTCTGACAACCAGAGGGCGCTCTTTAGGTAACGGCAATGCCAGTGCCGGAAGAACGCTAATGCCAATTCCCGCCTCGACCATTGGAAACAGTGTTGCAGGGTGGCCAATCTGCTGAACTATATTCGCCTCAATTCCCTGACGCATTAACGCATCATCGATCAACGGGCGGCTACCTGATGCGTAATCCTGTAGCACCAGGTTTTGACCTTGTAATGCCTGCCACGAAACACGTGACTGAGCGGCAAACTGATGGTCATTACGGCAAAGCAATAAAAACGGCTCGGAAAGCACGACTTCACAATCCAGATCGTTGGCCTGGATAGGGTCGATAACCATGCCGAAATCGACTTCTCCCTGGCGAATGCTTTGCAGCACCCACTGTTGCGGGCGATCATGAAGCACAAAGCGGATCGAGGGAAACTCAAGCGCCGCCGCTGCGATAGATTGCGGCATTAAGTGGGCGGAGATAGTCTGGCTCGCAGCGACACGCACAATTCCGCTTAGTTGATGGCCAACGCTACGTGTATCCAAAAGTGTGCTGGTCAGCTCTTCCAGAAGCCGTTCGAGCCTGGATGCCAGTTGCTGGCCTGCTTCCGTCAACACCACTTCGCGCGTGGTGCGATCCAAAAGCTTCACACCGATTTCGCTCTCAAGCTCTTTTACGCTGTGGCTTACCGCCGACTGGCTCAAGCCAATTTGCTCCCCTGCCCGGCTAAAACTCCCGGCATGAGCCACGGCGACAAACACTTTTAACTGACGCAGTGAATAATTCATCTATTTAATTCATTAATGTATTCAATAAATCAATTTTATTTCTAAAACTAATGAAAGCACAATAGCTCTACAACAGTTTGAGGAATGATGATGAAACTCTTTCGCGTACTCGACCCCTTCACGCTGACGCTAATTGTGACCGTATTACTGGCGTCTTTTTTCCCCGCTCAAGGCAGCTTTGTTGGCTTTTTTGAAGGGCTAACAACCGCCGCAATCGCACTTTTATTCTTTATGCACGGCGCAAAACTTTCTCGCGAAGCGATTATTGCTGGCAGCAGCCACTGGCGTTTGCACCTGTGGGTCATGTGCAGCACGTTCGTGCTATTCCCTGTGCTGGGCGTGTTGTTCGCCTGGTGGGCACCAGTCAATGTCAGCCCTGAGATTTATACAGGATTCTTGTACCTGTGTATTTTGCCTGCCACAGTGCAGTCCGCTATTGCGTTCACCTCGCTTGCAGGAGGCAACGTGGCAGCAGCCGTGTGCGCCGCATCGGCCTCTAGTCTGCTTGGTATATTCTTGTCGCCGCTTTTAGTGGGCATGGTGATGCATGTTCATGGCGCGAGTGGCAGCTTGCAGCAAGTCGGCAGCATTATGATGCAGCTACTGGTGCCGTTTGTGGCGGGCCATCTTTCTCGCCCGTGGATTGGTAATTGGGTAGCAAAACATAAAAAATGGATTGGTAAAACGGATCAGACTTCCATTCTGCTCGTCATTTACACGGCATTTAGCGAAGCGGTCAGGCATGGAATTTGGCACAAAGTCGGCCTGGGCTCGCTACTGTTTATTGTGGTGGTAAGTCTGGTGTTGCTGGCTATTGTCATCAGCATAAACATGTTTGTGGCAAGGCGTCTGGGCTTTAGCAAAGCTGATGAAATTACCATTGTGTTCTGCGGTTCGAAGAAGAGTTTGGCGAATGGGATTCCGATGGCAAATATCTTATTCCCGGTCGCAACCGTCGGGATGATGGTGCTGCCGCTTATGATCTTCCACCAGTTGCAATTGATGATATGCGCGGTGCTAGCCCGCCGTTATCAGAAAGAGACGCAGGTGGCAGCCAAAACCGCCACCGATAACACTTAGTTAATGCCGTTTGAGGGGCTTCACCAGCCCCTCCAACCCTTCGGTCTTAATCAGCAATGTAAGCCTCATCAACTCACCAAGATGCCCTTGAGGAAATTCATCTTTACGCGCAAACCACAGCAAGTACTCTTCCGGTACGTCAATCAATACACGACCTTTATACTTGCCGAACGGCATTACTGTATTGGCTATCTCAATAAGCTGCTCTTTATCCATCTCATTCACCTAACAAGCGAATCATTTCAGCTTCATCAATCACGTCGATACCCAATTCCTGCGCTTTGACGAGCTTAGAACCAGCCGCCTCACCCGCAATCACCAGGTCAGTTTTCTTCGATACGCTGCCCGCAACTTTCGCGCCCAATGCGACCAGGCGTGCTTTGGCATCATCACGCGACATAATGCTCAGTGAACCTGTGAGCACCACCGTTTTGCCGGCGAATGGGCTGTCGATCTCTTCCACTTTAATAATCACCGGTGCAGGCCAGTGAACACCCGCTTCTTCAGTCAACTGGCGAATCACTTCACGGTTACTCTCTTCAGCAAAGAAGTTAAATGTGTGAGTAGCGACCACAATTCCTACGTCAGGCACTTTTTGCAGATCTTCAATACTTGCCGCAATCAGCGCATCCAGCGTACCAAAGTGCGCGGCTAAACCGGCTGCTGTCGCTTCTCCCACTTCGCGAATGCCAAGTGCATAGAGGAAACGTGCAAACGTTGTCTCTTTAGCTTTCTCAAGCGCATCAACTACGTTTTGAGCAGACTTAGGGCCCATACGGTCAAGCCCGGTAAGTTTACCGGCAGTCAGGCGGAAAAGATCCGCAGGAGTATGAACGTATTCTTTTTCAACCAGTTGGTCGATTATCTTATCGCCCATGCCATCGACATCCAGCGCGCGACGAGAGACAAAATGCTTAAGCGCTTCTTTACGCTGTGCGCCACAAATCAGGCCGCCGGTACAACGCGCAACCGCTTCGCCTTCAACACGTTCAACGTCAGAGCCACATACCGGACAATGAGTTGGGAAGACAATCTCACAGGTATTCTCCGGACGTTCGGACTCAACCACACCTACGACTTGCGGGATTACATCGCCCGCGCGGCGAATAACCACGCGATCGCCAATTCTTAAACCCAGGCGCTCAATTTCATCAGCATTATGCAATGTGGCATTGCTGACCAGCACACCTGCAACCTGAACCGGCTCCAGACGAGCAACAGGGGTAATTGCACCCGTGCGCCCAACCTGGAATTCAACATCACGAACAAAAGTCATCTGCTCTTGAGCTGGGAATTTAAACGCCACCGCCCAGCGCGGAGCACGGGCAACAAAGCCGAGTGTTTCTTGCAGTGCAAGTGAATCTACTTTGATAACCACACCGTCGATATCAAAACCTAATTTCGGACGATCGGCTTCAACCTGGTGATAAAACGCCAGCACTTCTTCTGGTGTGTTGCACAGACGAATGCGGTCGCTCACCGGCAGCCCCCACTCTTTAAACTGCTGCAAACGCCCGTGATGGCTGGTAGGTAATTCACCGCCTTCAAGCAAACCGACGCCGTAACAGAAAAATGTTAACGGGCGTTTTGCTGTAATACGTGGATCAAGTTGACGCAAAGATCCGGCTGCTGCATTACGAGGGTTAGCAAAGATTTTACCGCCTGTACGGCGCGCCTCTTCGTTAATCTTTTCAAAACCAGCCTGCGGCAAGAACACTTCACCACGAACTTCCAGGCGGAGGGGGATATTCTCGCCACGCAGTTTCAGAGGGATAGAACGAATAGTGCGCACGTTAGCAGTGATATTTTCGCCCGTCGTACCATCGCCACGAGTGGCGGCGCGAACCAGCACTCCATCTTCGTAAAGCAGGCTCACCGCGAGGCCATCGAGTTTCAACTCGCAGCAAAAAGTAATCGCTTCTGCGCTTTTTAAGCGGTCCTGGACTCGCTTGTTAAAGGCCAGGTAGCTCGCTTCATCAAAGGCGTTATCGAGCGACAGCATCGGTACTTCATGACGAACCTGGGTAAATTCGCTTAAAGGTGCAGCACCTACGCGCTGTGTCGGTGAATCAGGGGTGATGAGTTCAGGATGTGCGTCTTCCAGAGAACGCAATTCAGCCATCAGGCGATCATACTCCGCATCCGGGACTTCTGGAGTATCAAGCACATGATAGAGATATTCATGATGGCGAAGCGTGGTTCGCAGTTGAGTGATTTTTTGTTCGATTGTGTCCATATCGCACCATCAATATAAAAAACCCCCGGAATCCGAGGGTTCAAAGAAAAACATGTTCAGAGCGCGTATCAATGGCTGATGTTAGCTTCAACCACTTCGCGGATACGGTCCTGGTACTCACGCATTTTTTGCGGTGTCATCATACGACGTTGGTCATCCAGCACCACACCACCGACTTCATCGGCAATGTGCTGAGCAGACTGCAGCATCAACTTAAAGTTTTGCGTTGGGTCGCCATATGACGGTACCTGCATGAAAATTGTCACGCCAGGCGTTGCAAAATTCGTCATGCTTTCTGGGTCAAATGAACCAGGCTTAACCATATTAGCAAGACTAAAGAGAACCGGGCCGCTGCCATCAGGGCTGAGATGACGGTGGAAAATGTTCATTTCGCCAAAGATAAAGCCCGCTTGCTGAATACTGTTTAACAGCACATCGCCGTTAATCATGCTGCCAGCATGAGCCGAAACGTTCAGCACAATCACCGTCTCTTTACGACGTGCCGGAGGTTCCGGTGTCGGAGCAGGTTGTACCGCAACTGGCTCAGGCGCAGGTTCAGAATGCTGCACCGGTTGGACCGGCGCTTGCGGTGCCACTGGCTGAGGCGGTTGAACAGGCTGTTGTACCGGTTGATGGACAGCAGGTTGCTGTGGCGCTGGCTGATGTGCAGGCGCAACAGGAACTTCCTGACGTGGAATAACCGGTTCAGGCTGACGCACTGGCGCACTCTGACGCGGCTCCGCAGAGGCGTAAGGTGGCTCATACTGATGTTGAGGAGCTTGCGGCTGACGAGGCATTTCTGGCTCGCGAGTCGTTGTTTCTGGCGCAGGATTAACCCGACGCACACGCACCTCACCTACTCCATCATCTTGTTCATCGTCAGCCTCAGCGTCATCCGATTCGTATTCGTCACGCTTAGACTTCAAACGCTTCATTGGACGATCACGAAAAATGGAAGAACGCTCCTTACGACTTGTCCACAGGCCGTGAACCAGTAAGGCTATTATGGCGATCGCGCCAACAATGATTAATATCAGACGCAAATCCTGCATCATTATATTCTCTGTTGTTCTAACACCTTGCCACCACGGCAAACATTTACTCACTAAGAGTATTTGCCCATCTGCTCAAGTGCAAGTCCGCACACTGTTTTCTCAGCATAAAGATGTACCAAAATCGATTTTTCGCTGTTTTTTCGACCATTTCTTAATAAGTTTTTCTCCTGGCACTCAGTTATGATAGCTCTGCACGTCATTGTAATGACCAAAAAGGAGTTCGTTCAGATATGGTTTCAACTTCAGGAGCCGGGCCACGTAGTGGCGTTTATTACTTTTCGCAAGGCTGGAAGCTGGTACATCAGCCTGGAATCAGGCGCTTCGTGCTCTTGCCATTGTTGGTCAATATTTTATTGATGGGTGGAGCATTTTGGTGGTTGTTTACTCGCCTGGATGTTTGGGTTCCCACACTTCTTTCTTACGTTCCAGATTGGTTACAGTGGTTGAGCTATCTCATTTGGCCACTGGCAGTCGTGTCTATCTTGCTGGTATTTGGCTACTTCTTCTCAACCATAGCCAACTGGATTGCGGCCCCCTTTAACGGCTTACTGGCAGAACAGCTCGAAGCTCGTCTGACTGGCGCAACACCACCGGATACCGGCGTGTTAGGTATCATGAAAGATGTTCCACGTATTATGAAACGTGAATGGCAAAAGCTCTCCTGGTATCTACCGCGAGCGCTTGTATTGCTGGTTCTCTATTTTATCCCTGGTATTGGCCAAACCGTCGCGCCAGTTTTATGGTTCTTATTTAGCGCCTGGATGCTGGCTATCCAGTATTGCGATTACCCATTTGATAACCATAAAGTGCCATTTAAAGAAATGCGCATCTCACTGCGTGAGAAGAAAATCATTAATATGCAGTTTGGCTCACTAGTCAGTCTGTTTACGCTTATCCCATTCCTGAATCTGGTTATCATGCCAGTCGCTGTATGTGGTGCTACCGCCATGTGGGTTGACTGCTATCGCCCTAAACACGCTATGTGGAAGTAAATTTGCAGGAGCGGCTTATGCCGCTCCTTATTCCTTCTGGCTTCTGCTTATTTCCCTTCTACATATAGATATGCGATTTCTTTACTTCCGCATAACTTCTAAGCAGGTATGCTGGAGAGGTTTCCCAAATTTCATACAGTTAAGGACGGGTTATGAGCAAGATCTATGAAGACAACTCTCTGACTATCGGTCATACGCCGCTGGTTCGACTGAACCGCATCGGTAATGGACGCATCCTGGCCAAGGTAGAGTCCCGTAACCCGAGCTTTAGCGTAAAATGCCGTATCGGGGCCAATATGATTTGGGATGCCGAAAAACGCGGTGTGCTGAAGCCCGGTATAGAGTTAGTTGAGCCAACCAGTGGTAACACCGGCATTGCACTGGCATATGTCGCCGCAGCACGTGGTTATAAGCTAACGCTAACCATGCCTGAAACCATGAGTATTGAACGCCGTAAGCTGCTCAAAGCCCTGGGTGCTAACCTGGTATTGACTGAAGGCGCGAAAGGCATGAAAGGCGCGATTCAGAAAGCAGAAGAAATTGTTGCCAGTAATCCTGAGAAATTCCTGTTACTGCAACAGTTTAGCAATCCAGCAAACCCTGAAATCCATGAAAAAACTACTGGGCCAGAAATCTGGGAAGATACAGATGGTGAAGTGGACGTGTTCATCGCTGGTGTTGGCACCGGTGGTACGTTGACTGGTGTGAGCCGCTATATTAAAAACACCAAGGGCAAAACGGACCTTATCAGTGTGGCCGTTGAGCCAACTGACTCCCCGGTTATTGCTCAGGCATTGGCGGGCGAAGAACTCAAACCTGGTCCGCATAAAATTCAAGGTATCGGTGCTGGTTTTATCCCTGGAAACCTCGATCTGAAACTTATCGACAGAGTCATCGCAATCACTAACGACGAAGCTATTTCTACTGCACGTCGTTTGATGGAAGAAGAAGGTATTCTGGCAGGAATTTCGTCGGGTGCAGCGGTAGCTGCAGCGTTAAAACTTCAGGAAGATGAAGCATTTACCAATAAAAACATTGTGGTTATACTGCCTTCTTCCGGTGAGCGTTACCTGAGTACTGCCCTATTTGCCGATCTTTTCACTGAAAAAGAACTCCAACAGTGATGCCAGGCAGGTAAATCAGTGTAAAAAAGCACCCGAATGGGTGCTTTTTTGTGGCATACGTCAAATTTTTGGCCACCCTGCCATTGCGTCACTTCGCAAGGTCTGGTATCTATCCAGCAAATTATTTTGATGCGCGAAATTAATCGAAAAATGTGATGTGCATCTGCTGAATCGATTTAACGATTTGGTGCAAAATCACATTTCACGGCATAATGATTAATGACGAGCGAGCCGCGAAGCGCATGGTCGATACCAAAGCACATTTCGTGGTTTCAGAAAGCATCCTGTGTCGCGTAGAGTTACAATTAACACGGCGCTAACTATACAGGCTAAAGTTTTGCCACCAGGCTAGACTTTAGTTCCACAACACTAAACCTATAAGTTGGGGAAATACAATGTTCCAGCAAGAAGTTACCATTACCGCTCCAAACGGTCTGCATACCCGCCCTGCTGCTCAGTTTGTAAAAGAAGCTAAAGGCTTCACTTCTGAGATCACTGTGACCTCCAACGGCAAAAGCGCTAGCGCAAAAAGCCTGTTCAAACTGCAAACTCTGGGTCTGACCCAAGGTACTGTTGTGACCATCTCCGCTGAAGGCGAAGATGATCAGAAAGCAGTTGAGCATCTGGTAAAACTGATGGCTGAACTCGAGTAAGTTCTGGGTTCTTCGTAAATATCAGTCACAAGTAAGGTAGGGTTATGATTTCAGGCATTTTAGCATCCCCGGGTATCGCTTTCGGCAAGGCACTTTTGCTGAAGGAAGATGAAATTGTCATCGACCGGAAGAAAATTTCTGCCGACAAAGTTGCGCAGGAAGTTGAACGTTTCTTAAGCGGGCGCGCTAAAGCGTCAGCACAGTTAGAAGCGATCAAAATTAAAGCTGGCGAGACCTTCGGTGAAGAAAAGGAAGCTATCTTCGAAGGCCACATTATGTTGCTGGAAGACGAAGAGCTTGAGCAGGAAATCATAGCCCTTATCACCGATAAGTTAGTGACTGCTGATGCAGCTGCTCACGAAATTATCGAAGGCCAGGCAATCGCGCTGGAAGAATTAGACGATGAATACCTGAAAGAACGTGCGGCTGACGTACGTGATATCGGTAAGCGTCTGCTGCGCAATATCCTTGGTCTGGCAATTATTGACCTTAGCGCCATCCAGGATGAAGTTATCCTTGTCGCTAAAGATTTGACTCCGTCAGAAACCGCACAGCTTAACCTGCAAAAGGTTCTGGGTTTCATCACCGATATCGGTGGCCGTACCTCCCACACCTCCATCATGGCGCGTTCTCTTGAACTGCCTGCGATTGTTGGTACCGGTAGCGTGACCAGCCAGGTGAAGAACGGCGATTACCTGATCCTCGATGCTGTTAACAATAAAGTTTACGTTAACCCAACCAACGAAGAGATCGAAGCTCTGCGTGCTGTACAGCAGCAAGAAGCTTCTGAGAAAGCTGAACTGGCGAAACTGAAAGATCTGCCAGCAATCACTCTCGATGGTCATCAGGTAGAAGTATGCGCAAACATCGGTACTGTTCGTGATGTCGACGGTGCTGAGCGTAATGGTGCAGAAGGTGTAGGTCTGTATCGTACAGAATTCCTGTTCATGGACCGCGATTCACTGCCAACTGAAGATGAGCAGTTCGCGGCGTACAAAGCTGTTGCTGAAGCCTGTGGCTCACAAGCAGTTATCGTACGTACCATGGATATCGGTGGCGACAAAGAGCTGCCGTACATGAACTTCCCGAAAGAAGAGAACCCGTTCCTGGGCTGGCGTGCAGTGCGTATCGCTATGGATCGTAAAGAGATCCTGTACGCTCAGGTTCGCGCTATCCTGCGTGCTTCTGTATTCGGTAAATTACGTATCATGTTCCCAATGATCATCTCTGTTGAAGAAGTGCGTGCACTGAAAGCTGAGATCGAAATCATGAAGGCGCAGCTGCGTGAAGAAGGCAAAGCGTTTGACGAAACTATCGAAGTTGGCGTGATGGTTGAGACTCCGGCTGCGGCCACGATTGCTCGCCATTTGGCTAAAGAAGTCGACTTCTTCAGTATCGGTACCAATGATCTGACGCAGTACACGCTGGCAGTTGACCGTGGTAATGATATGATTTCACATCTTTACCAGCCAATGTCACCGTCTGTACTAACTCTGATTAAGCAAGTTATTGATGCTTCTCATGCAGAAGGTAAATGGACCGGTATGTGTGGTGAGCTTGCAGGCGACGAACGTGCTACACTTCTGTTGCTGGGAATGGGTCTGGACGAATTTAGTATGAGCTCCATTTCTATCCCGCGCATTAAGAAGATTATTCGTAACACGAACTTCGAAGATGCGAAGGTGTTAGCAGAGCAAGCACTTGCTCAACCGACAACGGACGAGTTAATGATGCTGGTTAACAAGTTCATTGAAGAAAAAACAATCTGCTAATCCACCGGATGCGGCCCAATTTACTGCTTAGGAGAAGATCATGGGTTTGTTTGATAAACTGAAATCTCTGGTTTCTGATGATAAAAAAGACACCGGAACCATTGAGATTGTTGCCCCACTTTCTGGCGAAATCGTTAACATTGAAGATGTTCCAGATGTGGTTTTCGCCGAGAAGATTGTTGGTGATGGCATTGCAATTAAACCGACTGGCAACAAAATGGTTGCTCCGGTTGACGGCACCATCGGTAAAATCTTCGAAACTAACCATGCTTTCTCTATCGAATCCGATAGCGGCATTGAGTTGTTCGTCCACTTCGGTATCGACACTGTTGAACTGAAAGGCGAAGGCTTCAAACGCATCGCAGAAGAAGGTCAGCGCGTTAAGAAAGGTGACGTAGTTATCGAGTTCGATTTGGCCCTGCTGGAAGAGAAAGCGAAGTCTACCCTGACTCCGGTTGTTATCTCCAACATGGACGAAATCAAAGAGCTGATCAAACTGACTGGTAGCGTGACTGTGGGCGAAACCCCGGTAATCCGCATCAAGAAGTAAGCTATCCGCACAATGGAAAACGGCACCCTCTGAGGTTAATGCCGGTCACTTAAGGTGACCGGCATTGTTTTTTAAGGGATATTTCGACCTTTTTTCTCTCACTTCCCTTGCATATTCACGCTCACGCCTCGAGGGGAGTTTTAGCATCGCTGCGTTGCT